>JADFAK010000142.1 GCA_015665315.1 Flavobacteriales bacterium
ATAGCGATGCCCAGCGGTTGTTGTATGACAAATTCGCGCCACACATGATGTCCGTGTGCTTGCGATATGCTGGGAATCCCGCCGACGCCCAGGATATGATGCAGGAAGGGTTCATCAAGGTCTTTGATAAATTGGGGAAATTTAGTGGAACTGGCAGTTTAGCCGGTTGGGTGAGGATGGTTGTGATCAACAGTGCGTTGATTCAATTGCGCCAGAATAAAAAGCACCTATACCACGATGATGTTGAAGAAGCACATGACTTGAGTAACAGTGATGTCGATGTAATTAGTCAGCTCTCAGCAAAAGAGATCGTAAAACTTATTCAGGATATGCCCAATGGCTACCGAACAGTTTTCAATCTATTTGCGGTAGAGGGGTACAGTCACAAAGAGATTGCCGATATGATGGACATTTCGGAAAACACCAGCAAGACCCAATTTTTTAAAGCCAAAGCTTGGTTGCGAAAGCAGCTTGTTGCATTAGAAAGAACACAGTGAAGTTAACAGACGATCAAATACAAAAGCTTTTTGGTGAAAAGCTCGCGGATGCTCAGGCACCTGTAGACCCCGCCATTTGGAGCAGTGTGCAATCCTCAATAGGAGGAGCGGCAGGTGCTACCGGATCTGGACTTTTTGGAAGTTTGGGATGGATAGCGGGAGCCGTAGCTGTAGTGGCTATTTCGGTTGTGGGCTACATAACCTTGAAAGATGACAGCACCTCGACCAATCCGATTTCACCAATTACTCCAATAGAAAAAAATACGGTTGACATCATTGATCAAGATGAAGTCACAAAGGAAAATAGTGATGAGACCAACTCAGTTGAGCTAGCTTCTGAGTATAAATCACAGCAAGTCCAAACTGCACAACCAGAATCTGGAAGCAGCGAAAAAGAGCACGTCTCCGTTTCGAACACTCCTATCACACCTATTGAAAAGAGCAAAAACACCGTCGTTTCATATGAGATTGCGCGTGGTGCTTCTCCAATTGTATCGGCCGATCCACAAACATCAGATCCCGTGACTTTCGTGGTAGAAAAAGTGGCGCCTCAGCCATTGAGTGCTCAATTTTCGGCCGTTCGAGATTGGCAGGATGAGCTTACATACCAATTGGTTGCCGATTATCAAGAAGACGCTGCTTTTGAGTGGTCAATTGATGGCGAAATAATCAATGGAAAGTCAATCGCCTACACATTCGATGAAGGCGAGCATTTGATTCAGCTTACCGTAACTGGAACAGACGGAAGCAACCAAACACACGAAACACCCCTCCTTGTATATAGAGAGCCCACGGTGCCAGACGTGAATACGTTTACACCATTTGGGAGTCCAGGAATCAGTGATTTATTTGATTTACAGTCGGTTGCTGTGAACATTACGATTACCCGTGTTGTTATCAGAGACAAGGCCAATCAGGTGGTTTACAACTCGGAGAACCGCATGGGGCCTTGGGATGGAACGGATAGATTTGGGGAGAGATGCAAAGTGACAACCTATACATATGTGTACGAGGGAGTAGATGTATTCGGCACTCCTGTTTCGGGTGGAGGTCGTGTGACAATCAACAACAACTAAATTGATTGAGAAAATACTATATTTGAGCCCGTTTTTTAGGGTTAAAGCCTAAGGAATAAACCTTACTACTGAAATTTTCATCAACGGTCCACTCAGGTGGTAATAAAGAATGACCATGAAACAACTATTATTCGCATCGCTATTTCTGCTAATCTCTGCGTTTTCCTATGCTCAAGGTGTTGAGCTAGAGCAAGCGGAGAAAGTTTCTGCTCCAGAAGACTGGAAGGAACGCTTTTTTGAGCTTGACAGAGAAGAGCGATTTGCCGTGTTTGACGATGAAAATATCGACGTCAAAGAAATCTATGAGCTGATTGAGGAAAACCGTGCGAAGAACCAGTTTCGTAAGAGCGCGGCTGGATCGGATCTTTTTGGCTGCAAAATGTGGTATCCACATGATCCGCTAGAGCAGAACACATTAGATGGTACCAACTGGGAATTATTTGCCGGAGGTTGTGGTGCTGGACAAGGAGTTGATGTGTTCTGGGGACCGGTAGCCCTAGACTGGGATTTCTGTTTCTTCGGAACAACCTACAATCACTTTTATATCAATGCCAAAGGAACACTGTCGTTTATTGATGCCATGTGTGACTGGACTCCTGAGACTTTTCCAGGCGCGAGTTACAACCAAATTGCAGGTTTCTGGGCCGATTTTGACTTTACGGCGACAGGACTTTGTTATTGGGAGTTGACCGACGGTGCAGCGATTGTGACCTTCGTGGATGTTGGTTACTGGCCAGGTGCTAACGGTTTGCGTAACACCATGCAAATGATCATTACCGACGGTGTGAGTGACATTCTTCCTGCTGGTTATAACGTAGGATTGATTTACGACGACATGCAATGGGCTCACGGTGGTGTTGGTGGCGCCGCGGGATTCGACGGTCCTACGCCAGCGATGGTGGGTGCCGACAAGGGAAGTGGTACGGCTAATGTTACCATTGGTAGTTTTAACTTTCCTGGAACTGCCTACAACGGCCCTTATGGAGCTGCTGGTGGTGTAAGCTGGTTGGATGACAAGAGTTTCTTTATGATGTTGTGTGATGAAAATGGCGATGCTGTTGCCAATCACCCACCCATCCCTACGTATAATAACGCAGCCTTGAACGGCGATTGGCCTTCGATTGCTTGTGATACATTAACAGTGTGTTTGAACGATACACTTCCTTTTAACGTGCAATACTTAGCTCCTGAAAGTGGACAGATTACCACAATCACTTATGACGATTCCGGCGCGACTAACTTCGTTCTGGGTGCAGTAAACAACGGCAACGTTGCCTCGATAACTGGTGGTTTTGTTGGAACATCTGATTTTATTGGAGTGCACACATTAAGTGTTACTGCCACGGATAACGGAACTCCTTCGGCCTCGGTTACACAGACATTCGTTATTAAAGTACTTGATTTCGAAGCCCCACAAATTGATATCATCGGTGATCCTGTCATCTGTCAAGGTCAATTTGCAGAATTGACTGTAGAGCCAGCAGATTTGGACTACTATGTTTGGAGCACAGGATGCCAAGGACCTCTTCCTGATTGTAATATCGGATACGGCGGTCTGCATTCAGTAACTGCCTACCAAGGTGAATGCTCGACAACAGAATTTGTTGAAGTGGATGTTATTTCTTTTCCACTTCCATGTCTGGAATATGATCCAGGACCCTTCGCTTGTGTCGGTGATTTAGTAGAAGTGTGCTTTTGTTATCCCGAAGACTATTCAAGCATGTCTTTTGAGTGCTACGACGAAGTCAACGAAGATTGTGATTTTGGCTCGACCGACCTGAATCAACCATGTGTTGAAGTTGGACCTGGAATTTATACGGCAATCGGATTGGATGAAAACGGTTGTGAAGCACGTAATATCTTTAATATTTATAGCGCAGCAGCAGAAATTCCTTGTCCTGACAATCCTGTTTATTGCAACGGGCCAGAGGCTGTTGAATTTACTGGTGGATTTTCTAATCCAGGTGGAGGTAACCTTTTGATTTATATGTCGGATGCCGACTGTGAATTTGGAGAAGGTTCTTTTATTCAAGTAACAATTTGGCCAGCAGGAGAGGATGACCCACTGCCTGTACAAAGTTTCTCCATGACGAACGCATGCTTTACAGCAAATGCCAACTCGCAACAAATCGAACTGAATTTCGGGGATTCTATCCAAGTTACCTATGTCTCTTCACCTGAAGACAACAATAACAATTCAGTACAGATCTTTAACTGTGCCGGTAACAACATGGTTTTCAACGATATTGGATCTAGCGGTGTAATCTGGTCAGGAATGGCCGAGTGCTCTTCAGATCCTGCCACAGGTGTTTGGTCGCAGAATAGCTGTCCGCTTGACGGAACATTCTCGAATAGCAGTCTGTTCAACAACGTATTTACCCCTCCTACTGCTGGTGTGTACGAACTGTCGTTTACAGAGGACAACTGCAATATCCAATGTGACTTTACGCTGACCTTTACTGAACCGTTGACCAATGTGTTCCTCACGCCGGACGACGATCAGGTATTGTGTGCGGGAGAGCAGGTCGACTTGACAGTGAACTACAGCGCTCTTACGGAATGTGACATTGAGATCGATTGGAACAACGCAGTGGCAAGTGGTGATGGCACTACAGCGAGTTATGATCATCAGGGAAGCTACGACATGGAAACTGTAAGTGTTACCGTTGAAAATGGTTGTGGATCTGAAACGGTATCTATCGACGTGGAATCACAAGAAATAGTGAATGTGGACAACATGGTTGACCAAACTCTTTGTGACGGTCAAAATGCGACCATCGATCCTGTAATTACCGACACTCCTGACTTGCAATACGATTGGAGTGATAACCAGTATGACGGTGACGATGAAGTAGTAACGAATCAGTCTGGAGTCTACTCTGTTGTTGTATCCAACGACTGTAGTTCAGATGAAGGCACTGCCAACATTATAGTGGCCGCTCCCTACTTTACGAATTGGCCAGATACTATTCTAGAATGTGACGAAAGCTCAGTTCTACTTACCCTTTCTCCAGCCCTTCCTGCAGGTTACTCTGCTGTATGGAGCCCAGGAGGATCGATGGGAAATGAATTGGAAGTAAGCAACTCTGGAACTGTTTCTGTAACAGTAGCCGATGATGCTGGATGTGATACATACACTTCTTCGATAGAGGTCATTATCTCAACTACGCCAGTAATTACTGCTTTGCCTTCACCAGGAGATACGCTTATTCTTTGTCCAAACGAAGTTGAGGCATTGAGTTTATCGGTAACAGGCGTTGAGTTTTACGACTGGAACCTTCAATGCAACGGTGATATAGTCGACCTTCCTGGTCAAGAGACCTTGAATTTAACATCGGCCATGATTCCTGTAGATTGCTTTGGTCAGTATTTGACATTGGAAGGGGTTGCCGACAATGAATGCGGCGCTGAGCGGGTTGAATGGAAAGTGAAAGCAGATCTCTGCTTTGTGAAATTCCCGAACATCTTTACACCTGACAATGATTCAAATGGTGCTAACAACCGATTGGTTTTTGAAGGATCAGAAGCATACGATCACGTTGAAGTATTCATTTACGATAGATGGGGTCGCCTAGTTTATGAAAGTGCCGACTATGGTAACAACTGGGACGCAGAAGGCGAAAAAGATGGTACGTATTGGTACATCGCTCGTTTGATGGATTCAACCAATGAAGTTGTAACAGAACATACTAGTAACTTGATGATCAAGCGTCTGAAAGACTAAGTAGATTAAGACATAAAGAAGGCCGCCTCGTTGTTCAAACTTGGCGGCTTTTTTGTACCCGAAATCCAATCTTCCGCTGTCAATTCTTCGCGAAAACAAAGCCCACACACTTTCAATAGGCACAGCTGTGAATTTTGTTCTAGATTCGCATTATGGCCAAAGTGAAATCTGTTTTTTTCTGTCAAAATTGCGGCAATGAAGTCGCCCAATGGGTAGGCAAATGCCCCGCATGCCACGAGTGGAACACCTTGGTAGAAGAACGCACCACAGGAGCCAAAGCAGATGCGCGAACTTCTTCGGGCATCAAAGCCAAGGCTATTCGGCTGGATCAAATTGAAACAGACAACCAACAACGTATTTCGATTCTGGACAAAGAGCTAAGTCGGGTACTCGGCGGAGGAATGGTTCCTGGCAGTGTTATTCTCTTTGGAGGTGAACCTGGTATCGGCAAGTCGACCTTGATGTTGCAACTTGCACTTCGAGATCCTGCCCTTACTTGCTTGTATATCTCTGGTGAAGAAAGCACGCAACAAATTCGCATGCGCGCCGAGAGAATCGGTCTGCCCTTAGACCACTGCTTCCTGCTCACCGAGACCAACACACACAATATCCTAGCTCAAATCGAAGAGGTCAATCCTGGGTTTATCATCGTAGACTCAATCCAAACAATGCACTCACCTATGATCGAGTCATCGCCGGGAAGTGTTTCTCAAATTCGTGAGTGCACTTCAGACTTCATTCGCCTGGCCAAAGAATCGGCCATTCCGACATTTTTAATCGGTCATATTACGAAAGATGGTTCCCTTGCCGGACCAAAAGTACTTGAACACATGGTCGACACGGTTCTTCAATTCGAGGGAGATCGCAACCATGTGTACCGACTGCTACGAAGCGTCAAAAATCGATTTGGTTCTACAAACGAACTTGGGATCTACGAGATGCAAGGAACTGGCCTGAGAGAAGTCGAAAATCCCTCGGAGATCTTGATCAATACGAATGACGACGAACTCAGTGGATCGGCCATTGCGGCGTCGATGGAAGGTTTACGGCCCATGCTTGTTGAAATTCAGGCACTCGTGAGCACGGCAGTCTACGGTACACCTCAACGATCGGCGACTGGATTTGATACGAAGCGCTTGAATATGCTCTTGGCCGTCATGGAAAAGCGGTGCGGATTTAAACTCGGCGTCAAAGACGTTTTCTTGAACGTGGCGGGCGGCGTGCGCGTGGATGATCCGGCGATTGACTTGGCTGTTATTGCCGCCATCCTGTCTTCTACTGCCGATATGTCGATTTCGAAAAATGTGGCTTTCGCCGCGGAAGTGGGCCTCTCAGGGGAAATCAGACCGGTAAATCGCGTAGATCAGCGAATCTCTGAGGCTGAAAAATTGGGTTTTTCGCGCATTTTCATTTCGAAGCACAACAAAGGACTCAACCCAAAGAATTACAAGATCGAGGTCGTGATGGCATCGAAAGTCGAGCACATTGTCCGTGATCTTTTCGCTTAATTTCTAGGTTATTTTACGCCATGAAGGCAAATGACGAATTCTCCTCGAGGGGCATTTTTGGTGAAATGTGCAAGCGCCTCAGTGGTTGTTCCGCGCACAATCTCCTCGTACATCTTGGTAAGCTCTCTACTCACAGATATCTGTCGGTCCGGACCGCAAAATTCAACTAGCGAATTCAAGGTCTTGAGTAATCGATGCGGCGACTCGTAGAAAACGATGGTACGCGGCTCAATCGCCATGGCTTCGAAGCGCGTTTGTCGGCCCTTTTTGTGTGGCAAGAATCCTTCGTAGACAAACTTCTCACAAGGCATTCCAGAAGCGACCAAAGCCGTCACAAAAGCTGTTGCACCTGGCAGTACTTCAACGTCGATGTTTTCGTTTACGCATTCACGAATCAACAAATAACCAGGATCCGATATGGCTGGTGTTCCGGCGTCGGTGATTAGGGCCATGACGGTTCCTAATTTCAGTTTTTCGACGACACGGTCCTTGATCTTATGTTCGTTGTTGAGGTGATAGGCTTTGAGTGGCTTGTCTATGTCGTAATGCTTCAACAACCGGCCACTGGTCCGCGTGTCTTCGCACAAAATCTCGTCTACTTCTTTGAGCGTTTCAAGCGCCCGAAGCGTAATATCTTTGAGGTTCCCGATGGGAGTGGGTATGACGTAGAGTTTGGACATGGATGTTATTGCTCGAGGAATCTTCTCTCGATCAATTCGAGAAACTGTTCGACCGTTTGGTCCTCTAGATTCCAATCAGAAGCACCACAATTGAGCTCCAAATAATTCCACGCTTCGTCGTACGAATTAAACGTGTTGATCTCACTTATTGCCTCGTGGTAAACGGTGTCATTTTTGTCAAACAGCTCGTTGATGAATAGGAACTTCTGGTTCAGAGAAATAGCTTTTTTTAGATCGGCAATCGGAGTCATTCCTAGCTTGTCGGCCAAGGAAAGTTCCCTTCTTCCTGAACTCAATCGATCGTTAATAGATGTGTCTTTCGAACCCAAACCGATATCTACAGAGCCAACCGCCTTTTTTTCTTTCGCTACTTCTTCTATTTCTTCCTCTTGTTCAACCTCGGCTACTTTCTCGCTTTTCTTTCGTACGGCCGAAATCGATACACCAAACTCATGCGGCGCCGGTCGGTCCATTTCGTCCTCTACATCGGCTTCATCAGAAAGATCTTCTTGAACTTCTTCCTCTTTTTCTTCCTCTACTTCAGACTCTTCTTCAACCTCAGCTATATCTTCCATTTTCCTACCTACAGCCGAAACTGAAATACCAAACTCATGCGGCGCTGGTCGGTCCATTTTATCCTCGGTGTCGACTTCTTCAGAATTGTCATCTTCAACCTCTTCAGCTTTTTCTTCTACTTCAGGCTCCTCTTCAGAAATACCAGCAACGTCAAGATGCACGCCAAACAAGGTCTCTTGAATCGGCACGGTGGCCTCTTTGATGGCATCGATGAGGGAAGTTTGGTTCGGCGAAACAAGTTTGTCTGACAGCAAAGTAGACTCACTTTCAGCAGGCGCTTTCGGTGTCGAAACACCCACCTCATCCTCCATGGCCTTGAATCGCAAGACGACCAAGCGCTCGTACAATTCTCTAGCCTCTTCGCACAGTTCGTCCACACGCTCTAAATCCAGCGCTCCGTTCTCCAAATCTTGAAGAGCGTCATGTAGTCGGCCCGCAATGGCCTTCATTGATTTATGTTCACCAGTTGACATATCCCAGCAAAAATAAGCATTCCTCGTGAGGTGAGAAGGATGTTCGGGCAGTTGGATTTGTGGATGAATTTGAAAGATCATTTTTATAGAATTAGGTACTTGGATAACGCTAGGAAATCGGGTTTTAATATTTAATGCAAGTGGTTCATGTCAGGAGATAGGAAGGGTTTTGTCGTTCTCGTGACTCGCACTCGATACTGTAGCTAGTGTGCTTTGTAATCGGGAAACTGAAGGTCAGAACGAGTGCGAGAGCGAGTTTTGAGGGAGCTTGGAGTACAACTCTCTTGCTCGATACTCACGCTCAAGAATGTCCCTGGGGTTTGGGCGCACAGAGGAATTTGAAGGTCAGTGCGAGTGCGAGGGTCGAGCAAATGTATTTGGAGGAAGGGGATATTCTCGACATCTAATTATTTATATATCATTTGAAGTTTGTGTGGTTCAATTGAAATTGGTTCTTTTAAAGTCTAAACGAAAAACCAAATACTATGAACTTAGGGAAAACCTTTGTCCAAAGCCTTGTTCGTGAAGTAGGACGAGGAGGTGGAAAAGTTGTCTCGAACAAAATATACGGTTCGAAGCACTCAACGCCAATTCGAGTGGTTCAAGCAATTGAAGACCATACCAATGCTACATATTCTGGATCCAAAAAGAAATATAGACATGAATTGGATAGAATTCTAAATGGCGATTTACCAGGTTCGAAAATCTCAGTTAAAAAAGCACTTGTAGGACTTGAAGAAGCGCTTAAAATGGTTTTTGATTCAAATCCTACACCTGAAATACTATTAGCATGGCTCGAAAAGACTGATAAATTTGTTGAAAAGGTTAAAAAAATCGCGAGCGATGACTCTATTGAGCAACTAGCAATTGAAGTGACTGACGATGTAGCTAGTTATCGCGGCGCGGTTGTAGAGGCGATTGAAAGATTAGAGATGCCCGATGAACCTCAAAAGACGAATGCATCACTCGTACTGTTAATTTGTGGTATTGGAAGTGCGTTGTCGACTATGACCATTAGTATGTGGGCTGTTAATGACAAGGATAATAATAACATACCAGACAACTATGAATTCGTGGTTGGATTAGTGTTTATTGTCGGTGTTTTTCTAATTCTTCAATCTAGTCGCTTGTCAACTAAATTTAAAAAAGAAAGCAACGGGTATAACAACGTTAAATCGACTATTGAATCCTTGCAGGAATTGGCACGCAGCCTTAAAAACTAACAATGTAATCCATTGATAAACAAATATTTATATTCTCTGACACAAAAATATCGAGCTGAAAATCATTTGCGCTTGTCGCTAATCTTTGGAAAAAGAACAACCAATGAACATTGAGGAATTTCATGAACACTGCATGGAGAAACCAGGCGTTACGGCTGAGTTTCCTTTTGGGAAAGAAACCCTCGTATTTAAAGTGTTCGGGAAGATGTTTGCGCTTACTGGCGTGGAGATGTTCCAGTCGATGAATTTGAAGTGCGACCCGGAACGGGCTATTGAGCTACGCGAACGGTACGACGGAATCAAACCTGGGTACCACATGAACAAGACCCATTGGAATACGGTGAGTACCGACGGATCGGTAGACGATCGTTTGCTCGTAGAGCTAATAAACCATAGCTACGACCTTGTTTTCGCCTCCTTGCCGAAGAAGATTCGGGATGAAGCGACTAAATGATACTTTCTACTGTCCGAACTTAAATCCTAGTCCGATTTCGTGTGTGCCGTCGCTGTAATTCTTCATGTTGGACGTCGTGAAATCGTACGAATAGCCTACGGAAAGCGACTTGTTCCACTCGTAGCCTATCATCGCTACTATGGCGTCGTTGTTTCTCCAAGAGGCTCCTAGATAGACCATTTCTCTCCAATGAGCGCGGATTGTTGCGTCAATTTTAACCGGAGTAGGCTGGACGTATTTTACCAGTACCGAAGGCTCGATCATGAAGTCTTCGCTGACTTGAAATTTATATCCTGCCAACAACATATAGTGATCTTCGAGTTTGTTCAAACCAGGGTTCTCTGATTCGTAGAGATCAATTTTATTCTGAAACAATTGAGGAAGCGTGAATCCAACGTAGAACTTTTCGTGGTAAAGATATGCTCCGAACTTGCCGTCAACTACTAGCTGAGAGCTCAATTCGCTGTACAAAGCAGGATCGTCGGCTTCGGCGAGTTTGATACGTGATCCGTCGATGGTGAACTGGGTAAGTCCGACCGAAGCGGCTAAGCCCAGACGAAGATCTTCGGTTAAATTTACGTGGTACGAGTAGGATACTTGCGCTCCTGTTCGGCGAGTAGGTCCTACGTTGTCTACGAAGAGAAATCCACCGACTCCCATGTGGGGATTCTTCAATGGGGCCGACAGCGAGAGCGTGAATGTTCTCGGGGCATCGGTCACGCCCGACCACTGGTAGCGGTTGAGGGCTTTGACATCGAAGTAATCGTTGGATCCTGCTACTGCTGGATTGATCACGTATGTATTTGACGCATACTGACTAAACTGTGGCAGCTGCTGGGCAGAAGCTTGGAATGCACCAAGCAAACTGAGTATCATCAACACGGCTAGTAAAAACCATGGATTTTGATGAGGGCTGAGTATTAAATGAGTTCCTTTCACGTCTATCTGAGTATGGTTACCGGGCCAGTCAATGGTTCCGGGAACTGAGGTTCGTTAATATTTATGACGTAGTAATATGTTCCTATCGGAAGGACATTGCCTTCGTACGTACCGTCCCAAGGTTCACCATAGCCAATCGATTCGAAGAGTTGATCTCCCCAACGATTGTACACCTCAACGGTCGCATTCTTGTAGAAATGGATATATCCAATGGCCCAATTGTCATTTGTTCCATCACCATTTGGCGAGAAGCCCGATGGGATATCTATTTCTGGTATTACAGTTATCAATGTTGTGTCGGAAGAAGTACATCCGTTGGCATCAACGACTGTCACCACGTACTCCGTTGTGAAGAGCATTTCTACCGTGCTTGGATTGTAGGCAGCGCTGTCGCCAACAAGGTTTGACGGACTCCACCACAATTCGTTGCCATCTTCTGTAGTAGGCTCACCACCCAAGGTTGTTGTTTCCTGGAAGAAGATTTCTTGGTCCAGACCAGCATTTGCCGAAGGCGCATCAAAAATCGTAATCATGATCGTATCGGAATCCATGCACAAACCATCGATGGCCGTATAAATGAACTCGTAAACACCTGGCTCTGGTTCGATCAAGAGTATGTCGGACGTCGAAAGAATATTTCCTTCTAAATCGGTCCACTGCTCGTCGACACCACCTTCGTTGCTACCTGTCGCCAACCACGGTCCGTCGCCTTCACAGCCTTCGATATCGGCAGCTGCATTGGCAATCACTTCTCCCAATACGATGATTGGAATACTGGCGATTTCGATAATACAACCCAACGAATCCTGGATGGCAACTGAATAAGTTCCAGCATCGAGGCCATCTACATCTTCTGTCGCTTCGCTAAATCCGTCGGGGCCAGTCCACGCATAGGTGTACGGTTCCCAACCGCCTGAAACGGTAATATCAATGGCTCCATCGACCGATGTTGGGCATGAAGTGTTGCTCAGAGAAACAATGCTCACATCCATGGGGCTCGGTTCGTCGATTTGGAAAGTGGCTGTGTTCGAACAAAGGTTCAAATCAATCACTGTCACTTCGTATGTTCCAGGTGCCAAATCTTCAATATTCTGTTGGTCCGATGTATAACTGTTCGGTCCGATCCATGACACATTGTATGGCATCGTTCCACCTTCGATCTCCAAGTTAATCGCGCCGTCTTCTGCTTCAAAACATACGACTGGAATGATGTCTCCCAGAATTAAAAGTGAGTCTGGTTCGTTCAACTGAATCGAATCGGTGATTATACATCCGAGTTCGTCTTGGACTAGGTAAGTATACCAGCCTGCAGACAAGTCACTAATGTTTTGATCGTTCGAGGTAAAACCATCGGCAGTCCAGAGAATATCTAGTACGCCTGTTCCTCCGCTTATTTCGGCGGCGATCGTGCCATTTGAATTTCCTACGCAAAGCGGTAAAGTCATGGTGGTATTGATCAATATTTCTTCGCCTTGGGTTACAGTGAACATCGTGTCCATCGAGCAACCAGTTTGATCCGTAATCAATAGATCGTAAGTGCCTGCCGCGATCGAGGTCAAATCCTCATCCATTGATGTAAAATCGTTCGGACCTACCCAGCTGTATTGGAAGAATGATGATCCTCCTTGGGCCGTGATGTTGATGGCGCCTGTCGTATCTCCGTAGCAATTTACAGGAGTGATTTCGGCCATTACCTCAATAAGTGATGGTTCTTCTATACACATTTGCGCTTGCGCGGTACAAAAATTATCATCCGTAACTAAGAGGTCATAACATCCTGCGGCCAAATCTTGCAAATTCGATGTGCTCGCAGTGAAGCCATTCGGACCTACCCACGAGTTGATGTATTGTGGTGTTCCTCCAGAAATCGAAGTTAACACTGCTCCCGTCGTATCTCCCGCACAGCTTACATTGCCTGTGGTGAAAACGATCGTAATTGAATCGGGCTCGGCTACCTCGATGGCTTCGCTGAACATACATCCAAGTGCATCCGTGGCAGTAACAGTATATGTTCCCGCTTCTAGATCCATGATATCCTCGTCGACCGAAGTAAACAATGAAGGCCCATCCCAATCGAATGTATACGGCTCATTTCCTCCGGAAACTGTAATGTCAATTGTACCATTCATTTGGCCGTTGCAAAGCACGTCTTGCACGTTGGACTCGATCAAACCTTCTAGATCTGAAAGCGCGATATTGGTTGTCACGCTGCAACCCAGGTCGTCGAAAACCTCTAGGTAAAAGTCTCCTGCTGACAAGTCAAGAAGTGTTGCATCCGTTCCTACCAAGACACCTCCGTTGGACATGTCGTACCAGAAATAGAAATAATCATCGGCTACTGTTCCGCCGCTCACGTTGGCTGTGATGCTTCCGTTGGCTTGCAGACAATTCGGCTCAACCACTTCTAGGTCGAGTATAATTTCGTTGTTCTCTTGAATGGTAATCACCTGCTCAACAGCGCAACCTGCGTCGTCTGACACATTGATGGTGTAGTCACCGGCTCCGACATTCGTCAAATCTTCGTTGGTCGACGTAAAGTCATCTGGACCCGTCCACAAGAAGTCATAAGGAGCATCGCCACCAGAAACGGTGATATTGATATCGGCTGTTTCTTCGCCAAAGCACAAGAATTCAGTTGCATCGACGAGAAGATCAAGCTCGGTCGACTCTTCAACGAAAACCGTGAGCATCGCGTCGCAAAGATTGGCGTCGGTCACAAATACCGTGTAGTCGCCTTGCGGTAAGTCTTGAATATCTTCGGTAATAAACGAGCCTGCTGGACCTTGCCAGTCGAAAATATAATCTTCGGTTCCTCCAAAAACGGTCAGGTCGATAGCTCCATTGTTTTCACCGTTGCAGGAAATATCCTGAACGACGGCATCGAGAAGAAGTTCGTCGGGCTCAGTAAGATCAAAAGTCTCTGTGATGATACAACCGTTGGCATCTACAATTTCAAGGTTGTAGGTCCCTGCTTCGAGTCCAAAAACATCTTCATCTGTCGAGCTAAAAGCATTGGGGCCAGTCCATAAAAAATCAAAAGGATCAGAGCCATTTGTCACGTTAATTTCAATGCTTCCATCCAGGTCTCCGTTACACGTTGGGCCTTCAACAATCGATTCGAGATCAGCTACATCGGCATCCGAAATATTCACTTCCAATGATACTTGACATCCACCGGCGTCTTGAGCTCCTGCGTAATAAAGTCCAGCAGGCAAGTCGGCAATCGACGTCCCAGCACCAATAATATTGAAGTCGGCATCAAGCCATCCGATAAGAACAGGGTCTTGTCCGCCCGTAACAATAACAGACGCCGATCCATTGTCTTCACCACACGTTGAATTCGTGAGTTCGTCCAGCGTAATTTCCATTAATTCTCCTTCGACAACTGTGAAGTCGCCAGTCTCTTCGCAGAAATTCGCGTCGATAACGGTTACCGTATAGTCTCCCGGTTGGAGATCTGAAAGATCTTCGTCGGTCGAACTAAAAGCTCCTGGACCATCCCATAAATATTGGTAGTCTGGTGTTGCACCACTCACGGTAAGATCAATCGCTCCGTCCATAAGACCTGAGCATGATAGGTCGGTTACGACACCATCGATTTGCAATCCAGAGGTGTTTTCAATTTCGTACGACAGGTCAACAACACAACCTCCTTGGTCGGAAATAGTGACGTTGTAAGTCCCGGGATCGAGGTTAAAGATATCTTCAGAAGTAGAAGAGAAGGCAAACGGACCAGACCAAATAAAGTCGTAGCTCGGCACACCACCTGATACCTCTAGTTCGATAGAACCTGTGTTTTCGTTTTCACAAAGCGGATTGCTCAAGGTTGCAATGGCGTCGAGTAATTGCGGTTGCTCGATGGTATATGTCGCATCAAATGTGCAGCCATTCGCATCGCCAATTGTGAGCATGTAATCGCCTTCGGCTAGATCAGTAATCAGTTCGTCGGAACTTGTAAAACTATCCGGACCGATCCAAAGAATATTGTAATCTTCAACACCTCCTGAGATGACGATTTCAATCGACCCGTTGTCATCACCGCTGCAGTCAAGGTTGACGACTGTTGCGTCGACGTCTAGCTCTGCTGGCTCCGATAGGTCAAATTCTAGTTCAATAAAACATCCGTTGTCATCGGTTACCACTACCGTGTAGATATTGGCCAGGAGATCTGAAATATCTTCTTGCACCGAGTTAAATCCGGGAGCTGTCCATACTATGTCAATTGGCTCGGTTCCGCCAACAATTGTCAAATCGATGGCTCCAAGTTCGCCGAAACAGGTAATTTCAGTTACGTCGCCAGTCACTTCAATTGTTTCTGGTGCAAGGATCTCGATTGAAGCCATTGCTGTACATCCTGAATCATCTGTTACCAAGAGGTCATACGTTCCTTCGGCCAGGTCGGTCAGGTCTTCTTGATCCGATGTAAAGCTATCTGGTCCGGTCCAAGCTACTGTGTAATCTGGCGTACCTCCTGAGATTGTGATATCAACCGCTCCAGTATCCTCGCTTCCACAAAGTGGGTTGGTAACGTCTGATACAATCGTAATTTCATCTGGCTCGACGAGCATGATTCCGTTGATATCAACCGAACAACCCGCGTCGTCAGAAACATTGACATCGTAGGATCCTGCTGGAAGATCAGTTCGAATCAAGTCCGACTCACCCGTTCCCCAAAGGATCGTGTACGGTTCAACACCACCAGTAATGATCAATTCAATGCTTCCGTCGTCATCTCCAAAACAAGAGGGATCAACGGTGATCACTTCCACGTCGATGGCTTCAGGCTCCGTCAATTCCACTTGGGCATCGGCCGAGCAACCGTTCGAATCAGAGACGTTTACGTCGTAGATTCCTGGTCCTAAGTCTGACTGATCTTCATCGCCAACAACTACACCTGGGCCTGACCAAACAATCGTGAACGGACCTTGTCCGCCAGTAATCGTAAGATCAATAGCGCCATCGTTGGCATTGTTGCATGTGATAGGGGTAACATCTGCGGACAATTCAAGCTCTTGTGGCTGGAATACTTCGATGTCGGCCATTTGCTGACAACCAGCAATGTCGGTGACAGTCACAGAATAAACTCCTGCTTCTAAATCACTAATATCTTCATCGATAGAATTGAAGGCATTGGGTCCAGTCCAAACGAAAGAATAGTCGGGTGTTCCACCGAGAATACTTAGGTCGATTGCACCATCCGAATCACCGCCGCAACTTACATCGGTTACGTTGGAGAGGATTGAAATATCCAATGGCTCGATAAGCACGATGTCATTTTCTACGAAACAACCACTAGCATCGGTAATCACAACAAAATATTGTCCTGGCTCAAGGTCGATTAGATCTTCATCAATTGAGACAAAACCATTCGGTCCAGTCCACGCGAAGGTGAAGTCTGGTGTTCCGCCAGTTACTGTCAGATCGATTTGACCGTCGTCGGCACCGGCACAAGTAATTTGTGTCACGTCGACTTCAACATCGATGAGTGGCGTAGGATCAATGGCGACAGTCGTAGTAAACACACAACCGTTGTCATCGGTAATGGTAAGATCGTAATCTCCCACTTCCAATCCACTAATGTCTTCGTCGGTAGAAGAAAAAGCTGCTGGTCCAGTCCAACTCACATTGTAATTCGGTGTTCCGCCTGAAATATCGATGTCAATCGCAGCATCTCCTGCTCCGTTGCATGAAATTGGTGTCACGGTAATATCGACCAAAATCTCTTCTGGTTCATCAATGGTAATGTCTCCTTCTAGGATACAATCGTTGGCATCGGTAATCACAAAATGATAGTCTCCCGCCTCGATATCGAAAATGTCTTCGTCGGTAGATCCAAATGCATTCGGGCCGGTCCAAATTACGTCGTAGTTTGGCGCTCCACCAGAAATATTCAATACAATCGACCCGTCGCTGTCACCTGGACATGAGACATGAACAACATCTGGCAAAATCTCAATCAACGGTGGTTCATCTACTTCTACAGAAATTATCTGGGTACAACCGTTTTGATCGGTCAATTCCAAATCGTAGTCGCCAGCAAATAAGTTGGTGAGGTCTTCATCTGTCGAAGAATAGGCATTTGGGCCTGTCCATGCAAAATCATAAGGAGCCAAACCACCAGTTACTGTAATGCTAATCGTTCCATCATTCAAGCCACCGCAACTTACATCTTGAACATCGTCGATGACAATGTCAATAGCTGGTTCTTCGATGATTTGAAACGTGGTGTCGACCGAACATCCGAGTGGATCGGTAACAGTAAGGTCATAAGATCCCGCAAGCTGACCGTTAATACTATTTCCTGTATCTCCAGTCGACCAATCAAAATCGTAGGAGCCACCATTCCCCCCTGTTGGATTGGAAATTGCAGATCCTGTTGCTGCTCCATTGCATTGTATATCGGTAATATCCACATTTGCGTATAGCGGAATAAGCTGCATAACAAAGGTAGAATCGAAAAGGCAACCGTTTTGATCTGTTACAGTAAGCGTATTACCGCCTTCGCATAACATGGTAGAAGTCTGACTAGTTTCCCCTGTCGACCATACAAAATCGTATCCCGGAACACCACCAATTACAATCGGCGTACCTGTTCCATTGCACAATCCCGCACAAGAAGGCGGAGTTGAGATGAAGCTAAATACGGTAAGTTGAGAAGGTTCAGCAAGTTGAACGTTGTCCACGCATGTAATTCCCTGTCCCAAGTCGGTCACTAGGATGGTGTAAGTTCCTGCACCGAGGTTCGCATACGTTTGGGCGAAGCCTGGAGAATCGCCACCAATCCATTGAAAAATGAAGGGTCCTACTCCGCCAGAGACATTCACAAAAGTTTCTCCATCGTTGGCACCATTGCAGCTAATATCCTCGCCATTGTAATTTGTCAAAACGACAGCTTCGATGGTGAAAGGCGTTTCTCCGGCACCGGTACCACAATTGGCGGTTCGATTGGCTGCAAATTCCAGTTCGAGTTCTCCAGAAGAGATAATCGTACCGTTGGCAACTGCATGGGAATTGTTCTGATTGATGTGAATTTGGTCACCTATGAGGACATCTTCTCTGAAAAACAAGCTTGTTTCGCTCGCATTCCAGTTGGCTGGTCCGCTTGGATTGAACTCAAAATTTCCAGCGACAAGCGCAAATCCATTTTGGTCAAACGACGGAACATTAAGATGAACATCACTTGAAGTAAGTAGGTGGGCTGACAAGTCGACGGTGCCAGATCCTTGGACGTCCAAGGGATGTTTGAGCACGTTTTTGCCAAAGTTCAGCTCGACTGCCTCGGTGGCAGTTACGACGATAGGTCCCTTGAAATCGAGGACACAATTGTCGGTAAAGCGAACGTCGCCGTTTACTTGAATAGCTTCTTCCGTTTGAGATTCAAACAGTAGGGGTTGCGACGATAAGACTATCAAATCTCCGCAAGTTAAACCTTGTGCGATGTGAATTTCACCACTAGACGTAAAGCTGTTGTCGTCAAAAACAACATCAGATTGGGCATTTGGGATCGAGGCTCCACCTTCACCACCAGACGTTTCCGACCAGTGTGAGGTATTATGCCACTCTCCTGAATTTCCAATCCAGAATCGCGTCTGCGCTTTAGATACTAGGGTGGATCCAAGAAGCAGTGCACAGGTAACTATGTGACTTATTTTAACCAATGTGCTTGGTGTTGTGTATAGGGTTGGTTCCCGATACGCAAGCTTGGTTAATTAGGTTACAGAACTGTTTAGTTATAGGCGGCACAAGGGATTTGTCGCGAGTCTCCATCAGGGCAAGCGGTGATCCCAAGTATAATTTCGTGAGAATGTGTTCCTCCGAATCTCATTTTAGAGAGTGTGAGGTCGTAGGCATAGGCCAAGGTGACATACCTGAACATATCAATCTGCATCAATCCCGATATTCCATTTCCCGATCTAAAGCCAACTCCAATCTGGAATTTCTGTTTGAAATCGATCATGGCTTGAATGTCCAAAGCCATCTTGGAAGCTCTTACATATTTGACTTGCGCCGCTGGTTTGAAGCTGAATTCATCGTTCAGCTCAATAATCTTACCCACGGTTAACTCGAAATGGGTATTGGTTTTACTGTCGTCACCCAGTCCGTCAATTTGATTGGCAATAAGGTTGCGCATCGAGAAGCCCATATAGCGATCCTTGCCATAGAGCCAAAAGCCCAAATTTATTTGTGGATAGATAAATTGTTGCGCCATAGCTCCAATAAGCGCGTCATCACTACCTACATTATCAACCACAGCAAGCTCGGCAAAATCAAATCGATATTGATACAGACCAGCAGCCAATCCTGCACTCAACATGTACTTCGATGAAATCCGCATGTGATAAGCATAGGCCAAATGCGCGGCCGTATAACTCAGTCGGCCCACATCATCCGTTTCAACCATACCACCTAATCCGTGGAAATTGTATTTTCTCTTCTTCTTCCCAAAATTGCCGTGGATATTGGCAAAAGCGGTTGAAGGAGATCCTGGCATACCAACCCATTGCTTGCGGTATCCAATTTTCAGGTCCAGACAAGCGGCACTTCCAGCTACAGCCGGATTGTACATAAAGTAATTGGTAATAAAATGCGAATACTGGGGCAGCTGCTGGCTCTTCGCGACAAGCGCAAATGTTGAAATACAGGCAACTAGAATCAATCTCCTCATGTCAGTTTATCAAGGTTATAAAACCTATTACCGGCTTGGTACTTACATCCAAAGAGTTCAACTCAATGGTGTAGTAGTAAGTTCCTGTGGGGAGGAACTTGCCTTTATTATTCTTTGTGCCATTCCACGGCTCCGTATAGCCAATCGACTTAAACACCAATTGTCCCCACCGGTCATATACATTGACCTGGGCTTGCTCAAATCGTGTAATTCCTCCTATCTCCCAAAAATCGTTGGCTCCATCGCCATTTGGGGTAAATGTGTCGTAGATATCCAGTGGCGGACCAACAAAAATGGTCACCAAATCGGTCACTTCACAACCACCCACATAACCTGTGACCGTGTACGTAATGGTCTCCTCTGGGTAGCTCGTCGGGTCTGGTATCGAAATATCATCTAGAAATGAGGGCGGATCCCATGAATACCCCAAAAAAGAATCTCCTCCAATGGTGCTAAAGGTGTAGGATTCACCCAATGCGATTTGATCATCGCAACAGGCGTTTATATCTACTGCGGGTCCTTCAATACTCAAGTCGTATCCGCAATCGACTTGTCCGATTGGTTGATTGTTGCCAACCAATACCATGTACGTTGTATTCGGATCTAAGTCTCCGAGTTCAATCTGCATAGAAGCCGTATCACTCACACAACTAATTCCATTTCCATCGGGCGTCGAAAAACTATTGAAGACATCCGCACAATTCCCAATAATCTGTTGGGTATTCGAATCCCACAAACTTTGGTCGAAGGCCACAACCATAGCATACAAAGTGTCCGAGGCCGTCTGCCCTGGGCAATCGATGTTTTGAATATCAACGATAGCATTCCCGGTATTGCCCGCATTGTTGTTGGTGGTGAAAAAGTAGACACTTGTGTTTTGTGTGTCCAGACAATTCGACGTCACTTGATTGCCTGTTGTGGGCTCTTCGCCAGTCAGCGTGGCTTCGGCGCATAGCTGGGTAGGATTGCAGTTTTGTGCAATGGCCTCGCGAGTGGTACACATCAAAGTGACCACCATGCCCAAAAATAGTACGATAAATCTCATCTTCTCTTCCAAAAAAGCCTCCCTATGATTGAACCAATAAAGTTAGTTCATCCCTAGTGATAGCAGTGGTAAAAAGCTATTCTTTTTCACACATATGTGTGCATAAGCAACGTCTTTAGCTCCACTTTTAGTGCGCCCGTCAAAGTTGGACACCAAAGCAAGTCTATTTCTCGATGGCATTTGCATTATATTTGCGCCATGTACAAGGCAAAAGTTAACGGCGAACGTGATTTTGAGGTAACGCTAGACGCAGGTGGTACCAAGGGAACTCTCAATGGAGCACCCTTCGAAATAGACTGTATTCAAACAGGTGAAGGCAGCTATCACATTATCAAGGACCACAAGTCCTTCGTGGTAGAATTGCTTCCTGTTGAAGATAAGAATCACCTTATCGTGATCAATGGCATTGAGTACAAAATAGAGTTGCGTGACAAATACGACGAGCTTCTCAAAAGCTTGGGTATGGAAGGTTTGGGCGCCTTGGCACATAAAGACTTAAAAGCGCCTATGCCTGGTTTGGTACTTGAAATCATGGTAAATCCTGGCCAAGAAGTAGCCAAAGGAGATCCATTATTCATTCTCGAAGCCATGAAAATGGAGAACGTGATCAAAGCTGCTGGCGATGGAGTGGTTAAATCAATCGGCGTAAAAACCGGTCAGGCAGTAGAAAAAAGCGAAGTCCTCATCGAATTCGAGTAAAATACTCCCTCCCCAAAAACCCTTTTCGCTGCCCCACTATCCCTTTTATATTCGCGCTGTTGCCGTTTATAAAACCGTTTCCTTTTCGCTTCTCGGAATGTTTACTTTTGTCGCAAATTCTGCAACATGAAGTATTCTGGATATCTAGCCTTAGCTCTCTGCGCATTCCTTAGTGCCTGCTCGTCTACCCAAACATTAAACGATGAATTGGGACTGGACGACGACGTAGTGATCATGGAGCCGCTTGTTATCGAAGCACCCAAAAAGGTATACAATGCCTCGGAAAGAAAGGTCAACGACCTGATTCACACGCGCTTGGATATTACCCTCGATTGGGAAAAACAGCAACTCAATGGTCAGGCTACCTTGGAGCTTAAGCCCTACTTCTATGCGACCGACCGACTCCTTCTTGATGCCAAAGGCTTCGACATCCATAAAGTGGCGCTTGTCACCGATTCGGGCTATGTCGACCTCGAATACTCTTACGACAACTGGATTTTAGATATTACCCTCAATAAGAAGTACAGTCGCATTGAAAAGTATACGCTTTTCATTGACTATACGGCCAAGCCGAATGATTTGCCGATAGGCGGAAGCGATGCTATCCTCTCCGATAAAGGGCTCTATTTCATCAATCCCGACAGCACCGAGTTTAATAAACCAACCCAACTTTGGACCCAAGGAGAAACGGAGTCGAGTTCATGCTGGTTTCCGACGATTGACTCTCCCAATGAGCGAATGACGCAGGAGATTTTTATCACAGTAGACAAGGATTTCGTAACGCTATCCAATGGCGAGCACGTGTATAGCAACTACAACGCCAACGATACCCGAACTGATTATTGGAAAATGGATCAGTCGCATGCGCCTTATTTAGTCATGCTGGCCGTAGGAGATTTTGTGGTAGCCCATGACAAATGGACCAAGAGCACGGGTGAGGAGATTCCGGTAAACTACTATATGGAACGCGATTATGCCGACTACGCCTACAAGATTTTTGGGAACACGCCTGAAATGCTCGAGTTCTATTCCAACATCCTGAACTTCGATTATCCATGGAGCAAGTACAGTCAAATTATCGTGCGCGATTACGTTTCGGGCGCCATGGAAAACACAACCGCTGTTATTCATGGAGATTTCCTCAACACTACCGATCGCCAACTCCTCGATTACGACAACGAAGATGTTATTGCACACGAACTTTTTCACCACTGGTTTGGCGACTTGGTTACTTGCGAAAGTTGGGCCAATTTGCCGCTCAATGAGTCCTTTGCAACCTATGGCGAATACTTGTGGATAGAGCATAAATACGGAAAGGATGCCGCCGACTGGCACGCCTTCGAGTCGATGCTCGGTTACTTTAGCGAGTCGACGTATAAGTCGGTCGACCTGATTCGATTCGACTATTCAGACAAAGAGGATATGTTTGACTCGCACAGCTACAACAAAGGAGGAGCAATCCTTCACATGTTGCGGAATGTGGTGGGCGATGAGGCTTTTTTCCAAGGCATGAATACCTACCTCATCGACAACCAATTCAAGGATGCTGAGGTGCATAATTTGCGCTTGGCCTACGAGAAAGTGACTGGTATGGACCTCAATTGGTTCTTCAATCAGTGGTTCTTGAAAAGCGGACATCCTGTGGTGAATATCGACTACTACTGGGATGAGCTGAATGGGAATATGGAAGTTTCCTTCGAACAAATTCAAGACCTCGAGTCAAGCGGATTGTTTCAAGTACCTCTTTTCATCGATGTTTATTCCAATGGCAAAGCGGAGCGACATGAGGTTGTACTGAACGAACTACAAAACAAGTTTACACTAGCCTGCGCACAAAAACCTGATTGGGTCAACGTCGATGGCGACAAGTCGGTATTGTGGCAAAAGAACGACAACAAGCCCGAGTCGTGGTACGCCTTGCAGTACAAACAAGGAACTACCCTCATGGATCGATACGAGGCACTAAAACACTTGACCGAAGAACCTGGTGCGCAGTCCTTGGATATTGTCACACTTGCTTTGGACGATCCGTTTTGGCGCATGAGACGGAAAGCCTTGGACAATGTACTAGATCTCGATCCTGATATGTCGGCAACACATGCCAAAGTCGTCGCTCTCACTAAAGACGAAAAATCACTTGTCCGCGCCGATGCCATTTCTACCTTGAGCTACGGACCATATGCCAATGATCACCTCGATGTGTACGAGGGAGCAATCAAAGATCAGTCGTACTCGGTAATTACTTCGGGCTTGATCGGTTTGATCAATGTTGATCGTGAGCGCGGACTAGCAGAGGCAAAAAAATTGGAGTCTGCCGGAGACAAGAACCTCATCCTACCAATTGCTCAATTGTACGCTACAAGTGGCTCCAAAAGTGAACACAAGTTCTTCAAAAAACACATGAGTAGTTTGACCGAGGGCGAACTGTACGAATACGTCGGTCTTTACGGGGAATTCCTCGCACGCCAGGACGATGCCACGATCAACGAAGGATTGGTCGATCTCGAAAAAGTCACGCGGCACGGTCAGCCATGGTGGGTGAAATTCTCGGGCTACCAGGCTATGGGCGGATTGGTTGCTGTGTACAATCAGCGTATCCAAGACCTCAAACAACAAGTCCTCAACGCCGAAGAAATCAATGCAGAAACCGCCACGTTAGAAAGTCTGAAACAAGATTTGGCGAATGCCGAGGCCCAAAAAGATAAGATCGTCAACTTGTATGATGTGATCCGAAAAGGTGAAAAGGATCCTCGTATCACGAGCGCTTTCGAAGACTAGGTGGCCGGAATTTACATCCATATCCCGTTTTGTAGACAGGCTTGTCACTACTGCGATTTTCACTTTTCGACTTCGATGAAGACGAAGGATCCGGTGTTGAAGGCCATGGTTCTGGAGTTTCAAAAGCAGCGCGATTACCTCAACAAGGAGCGCATAGAAACCATTTATTTCGGCGGCGGAACTCCCAGTCTGCTTGAAGAACACGAAATCCAACTCCTACTAGATGCCGCGCGAGAAAACTTCGAGGTAAGTCCCACGGCCGAGGTCACCATGGAATGCAATCCCGACGATTTGAATCCCACGAAACTGGAGGAACTAAAACGTCTAGGAATAAACCGATTAAGCATTGGAATTCAATCGTTTAGAGACGAGGATTTGAAATTAATGAATCGTGCGCACAAGGCAAATGAAGCGACTCGTTGCGTTCGAGAGGCGCAGTCGGCCGGATTTGACAACATCACCATCGACCTCATCTATGCCATTCCGAATTTGAGTCAAGAAGCGTGGATCAAGAACGTCGATCAAGCGATTGCATTGGGCGTTCAGCATGTGAGTAGTTATTGCTTGACTTTTGAGGATGGCACCGCCTTCGGCAAATGGGTAAACGCCGGCAGCATGCATCAAGTGGAAGACGACGAAGCTTCGGAACAATTTCTTACGCTCGTGGAACGCTTGCACGATGCGGGAATCGAGCAGTACGAGGTGAGTAATTTTGCGCGCAAAGGCTATGAATCGAAGCACAACAGCGCGTATTGGAACAACACGACCTATCTGGGCATTGGCCCCTCGGCACACTCGTTCAACGGGAACTCTCGCCAATGGAACGTGGCTCATAATGTTAGGTACAGCAAGGCATTTGCCGAAGGCTTAAACTGGTACGAAAAGGAAATATTGACACCTGCAGCACAATTCAACGAGTATATCATGACCGGATTGCGCACAGTAAAAGGGATTGATTTAGGAAGAATTCGGGACGATTTCAACATTGATTTAGCTAGCGCAAATGTGGAGCTCATTCAAGGAATGCACGATCGTAAAGAAGTGATTTTCGCTGGTGATCAGATGAGTCTGACCAAAAAAGGATTACTTCGAGCTGACGCTATTGCCTCGGATTTCTTTATTATTGAGTCATGATAGCTACTGTATGCCATAAAATGGAGATTCTACAAGTGGATTTCTCCAAGCCCATCGATCTTTCCATTCCGCTTATGGCTGGCGAAGGCCGGTTGTCGGCATGGTACGTACCTCCTATTTCGATTGAGCCCGTGCGTGGCGATGGATTTGTGGGAAGCGTGGCAGAAGGCGGTTCAGTCAATTTTAGGGATATTCAGTTCAATCCGCACGGTCACGGCACGCATACCGAGTGTGTAGGTCATATCTCCAAGGAATTCTACTCGGTCAACAATGCAGTTAATCGCTACATGTGCATGGCGGAGGTTGTGAGCATTGAGCCTAGCCGGTCCGAACGGGATCTCGAATGGGAAAAAGCAGGCGACCTGGTCATCACCGCTGAACAGTTAAAGAAAGTCGTCCTCAATGGATTTCCTGAAGCACTGGTCATCCGGACCTTGCCCAACGGCATGGACAAAAAAGTACGCAAGTACTCGAATACCAATCCGCCCTACCTCACCGAAGAGGCAGCCAAGTTGCTTCATGATGAAGGCGTGCAACACCTGCTCATCGATACCCCTTCTGTAGACCGGGAATCTGATGCAGGATTACTCAAAGCGCACCATGCCTTTTGGGCCTACCCACAGGACACCAAAACCGATCGCACGATTACAGAATTGGTGTATGTCCCTGACAGTGTGATCGATGGGATGTATTTGTTGAATTTGCAATTTGCTCCTTTCGAAAACGATGCGAGTCCGTCTAGGCCCGTGTTGTTTGAGACGAAGTTGAAGAAGTGATTTCGAAAAGAGTTGAATGAGGGAGTAACTATAAAATCACTTCGTCGAGGTGCCAGTGCGTATTTCAACAGACTCTTATAACTTTCTAGTCAACGTCAGTCGGCCTTAACAACTCCCCAAGTTTTTTAGGAGCTACTTCACAATATGCGGTCGTGAGAGCGTCGATAAATAAATCCTGATGCACTTCATTTGCATCTATCAATGTCCACCCTTGTTTGCCCCATTTATTATCAACTGGAAAGATGATTTTCCTGTTCGTTGAAGTAAATGCATCCTGATCAATTTCCGAGAGCTTGATACACAATCGGTTGTCTTTTTCGTCATAGGTCGCAAAGATTTTCTTCTTTACTCTGAAAGACGTTTTGTCGAAATGGGCCTCTTCTGTCGCTTCTGGAAACGACAGAGCAATTTCTCTTAACATATCAAGCGTTATCATACGAGCAAATTACAATTTTCTTGTCTTGAGTTACTCTTTGGTCTAGCCGCATTTGGCCGCATGGCCCCAAACCATGCTTCCTATTCTAGCACGTACACATAGTGATCACTACAACTCTCAATCCGCCGAACTTGCCCACTATTTCAGATACCTTCTCGTCAATTTCCTCTTCCAATTGCTCCAATTTGGCTTCAGCCCGGTAGTAATGCTCTCCATCGGCGTATTTCATTTCTTGTTCGAGCTCTTTGATTTCTGCTTCGAAGTCGGCGGTTAGAATTTGAAGTTCTTGGATGATGTTGTCTGTTTGCGCGCTCTTTTCATGAATGAAGATCTCATGCGAACAAAATATTCCACCAAAAGCGAATTGCTCCATTGGCTTGATGTCCATCCACAATCTGTCTTCGTACACATGGAAGGACGAAACGCCGATAGCATAAGATTGTTCTGTCAAACAAATTATGTTCAGCGCTTTGACTTTGTCCTTATCAATACCTTTTTTATCGGTCAGGGTATAAATGAAGTTGCTGGTGCCACCATACTCGGTGAATTCATACCGAATCCGATTCTGATAATAGGTGAGTTCGCCCAAGTCGTCATAGAACTGGTTTCCCAATACAAGCTCGTAGTTCATTTCTAGAAACTGCTCGTAGCTGATTGAATCGTCGCGTTGATAGACATCCGCCAAGAAATTGTATCCGTGGATATCCTGGCCGTCTTTCAGTTCGATAGTGAATTCGATTTGATGGCCGTTGTATTCTGCCAATCCGAATACGGGCAGAAGAATCATGAAAAGCGATAGGATGTTTTGGGGATGCATGATTTTCGATAAATGGCTAGATCGTGGCAAACAAGATTTACTTACTTCTGAAATGCTTGTTTTTGGGAGAAAAAAATGCCCTTGGGGTCGTACCCTCAAGCCCTACTGCAAAGATATTCAGTCTGCCGACATAACCCGTTGATTATACGTTTATAAACGTTTAATACGCCTACAAATTTCATGACTATCCGCCAGTTGTCACTGGGAACTATGTCCGCGAGAATTTTGCTTATTTCAAAAGATATTCGAAGCTAAGGTTATTTTGGCCTCACGGGGAATAGAGCTATGAAATTGTACAACATTGTGTCACTTTAAAAAGAAACAATCTATCCAGAAACGCGAGTAGATCCTGTCTCGTAGGGACTAAAAATCGGTAGAAATTTGTCTGCCCAACAGTTTTTCCGTGCCTTGAATGCGGTGTTCCCTTGGCTAACTATCAAGAAATCCATCCATACATCGGGGCAGCGGTTAAAACTATGGTGCTACTTTGAGGATAGTCATTACAAATTTTCACGAGCGTGATTTTGCCAGGAGTTGAATGAACAAGAAAAAGCAAAATCACGTGGTCGAGACGAGTTCATCGGGCAAAGTGATTTCGGGTTTCTCTGATAAGCGAATTATTATGTTATCACGTCATCGAGATGCCCTTCGCACAAAGGCAAGGACACAAAGAAAGTAGTCCCTCTGCCGACGATCGTTTTGAACCAAATATCTCCTTCGGCTTGTTCAACGATGTTTTTTACCATAGCTAAGCCTAATCCGGTTCCAGTAGATTTTGTCGTGAAGTTAGGGACAAAGATTTTTTCCTCTTGTTCTTTGGGGATGCCTGTACCGTTGTCTTCCACTTCGATAAGGGCCATTCCACGATAGTCTTTAACCCGCACCCGCACCTTGCCTTCTTCATCTTGCGGAATTGCTTGGATGGAGTTTTTAATTAGGTTGTTAAGCACGCGAATGAGTTGATCCTTATCGGCATTCACGCATACAGAATCGGTGGTTTGATCTTCAAATTTCACTTGAACACCTTCATTGTTTTCGAACAACTCAACAGCGGCCCTTGTAAGTTCAACAAGGTTTAATGGGGTTCGCTTCGCCTTGGGCATTTTGGCAAAATTCGAAAACTCATTTGCGATGTTTGTAAGCGTATCGATTTGATCGATGAGGCTCTTTATCGTTTCCTTCAGTTTGGCGTCAAAATCAGGCACCTTATCGTCCCAGGAGCGCCCCAAGTGTTGAACTCTTAGCTTCATTGGCGTTAATGGGTTCTTTATCTCGTGAGCGACTTGTTTGGCCATTTCGCGCCAGGCACTTTCTCGCTCGCTTCGGGCAAGTTTAGCAGCATTGTCTTCCACTTTTTTCAACATGTGGTTGTACTCCTCGACCAAGGCGCCAATTTCATCCTTACTTTCCCATTCCAAGGGATCATTGCGTTCACCTAATCTGACATTGGACATTCTTTTTCCTATGCGTTGCAAGGATTTTGTGATGTAGTTTGAAATAAAGAAGGCGAGCAGACTAGCCCCAAAAAATAACCCTAGGTACACGTATGTGAGCTCCAGCAAGAATTCGTTGAGTTCATGGGTATTGGCCTCGGTTTTATCGTAACGAACATTGGTGATGAAAATAGGCTTGCCCGAATAGTCATTGAAATACCAATAAGCCAGAATGTAGGTATGGTCTTCATTTTCGCGAATGACTTCGGCCCGCTCATATCCGGTTGAAAGCTGTTTGAAAATTGAATATTCAATATTGGGTTCTGAAGACGTCGTTTCTATTGTGTCGGCTGGAGCAGAAGACAGGAGTAATTCACCCCTTAAATCAAACAGGCTAATGCTCATATTGTGTACATCGGCGAGCTCACAAATTTTGTCGGAAAAGACGATGGTAATCGAATCTTGTGGGATATAGCCTCCACGGCTGTTGACGAAATACTCCATCGACTCTTGAACGGCGGTTTCCTTTCTTTTGAACCGACTTTCGTGGTAGCTAGCGTCTTGAACTTTGTAGTTAATGTACGCCGTTATGCCTGTGACTGCGAATGAAATTATCAGCAGAGCAAGCATGGAGAAGTAGATTCTCGATCGTAGGGTTAATTTAAATCGGTTCTTGGGCATCGTAGGCTACGAATATAGGGATTCAGTCTATCAAGAATCAAACCGCATTTGCGCTAGCTAATAAAAAAGAGAGGTACAAAAAAACCCCAACTTATGCAGCTGGGGTTTTTGAATTTCTATAGATGTAAGTGCTTATCCATTCAAAGCCTCGGCACCACCGACAATCTCCAAGATCTCTCCAGTAATTGCAGCTTGACGTGCTTTGTTGTAGTGGATTTTCAAATCTTTTACAAGATCTGACGCATTATCTGTCGCTTTATGCATGGCAGTCATACGAGCACCATGTTCCGAAGCTCTTGAATCTAACAAGGCCTTGTACAACTGAACCTTCAATGATTTAGGAATCATTTCTTGCACGATGAACGCTTTGTTTGGCTCAAAGATATACTCCAAAGATGAATTGTTCTCTTCGTTAGATTCAGATACAACTGGCAAGAAGGGCTCAGTAATTACCTCCTGAACAGCAGCATTCTTGAATTTGTTGTAAACAACCACAACCTTGTCCCATTTGCCTTCCCTGTATTGCTTCATGATGGTATTGGCCACTTCAGAAACATTATTAAAAGTCAAATCATCCCAGATTTCAAATGGACGGTCTCCAAATCCTTCCTTTGTGTACATTTTGGTTTTCGCATACGCATCATTGGCCTTCTTACCGAGCGAAAGTACACTTACATTGGCAGTGCTCTTTTCGATATCGAGACGAATGGCTTTGATCACGTTGTTGTTAAAACCTCCACATAGTCCGCGATTAGAAGTAATGGCTACATAGAGCACATTCTTCACTTCGCGTTCTTGGCTATACACACCTTCCGAAGAGTCCAAGCTACCGCTGACATTGGCCAGAATTTCTTGAAGTTTCTCTGCGTAAGGACGCATTTGAACAATCGCATCTTGAGCTCGCTTCAACTTAGCTGCAGAAACCATCTTCATAGCAGAAGTAATCTGCATCGTCGATTGAACCGACGTTATTCTGGTACGTATTTCTTTCAGGTTAGCCATGAGCTCGAACTATTAGTATTTGGCAGTAAGATCGGCAGCAACTTTTTCCAAAGTTCCAGTAATCTCAGGAGTCAATTTACCTGCACGCAAATCATCCAAAAGCGGACGTTGATTGGCTTGCATATACTCGATAAATTCCATTTCGAATTCCTTCACTTTGTTCACAGGAACTTTGTGAAGCAATCCTTTAGTACCTAGGTAGATGATTGCTACTTGGTGCTCAACAGACATTGGAGAGTTAAGACCCTGCTTAAGGATTTCCACGTTACGCATACCCTTGTTGAGTACGGCCATTGTGGCTTCATCCAAATCAGAACCAAACTTCGAGAAAGCCTCGAGCTCACGGTACTGAGCTTGGTCAAGCTTCAAGGTACCTGCAACTTTCTTCATCGACTTAATCTGCGCGTTTCCACCAACACGTGATACCGAGATACCTACGTTAATCGCTGGTCGTACACCTGCTAAGAACAAGTTAGACTCTAGGAAGATCTGTCCATCAGTAATTGAAATCACGTTTGTAGGAATATACGCCGAAACGTCACCTGCTTGTGTTTCAATAATTGGAAGAGCTGTAAGAGAACCACCACCTTTTACTTTGTCTTTCAAAGATTCAGGTAGGTCATTCATCTCGCTAGCAATTTTATCATCGTTGATGACTTTCGCAGCACGCTCAAGAAGTCTTGAGTGAAGGAAGAAAACATCACCTGGATATGCCTCACGACCTGGAGGACGACGAAGCAATAGAGATACCTCACGGTATGCCACCGCCTGCTTAGACAAATCATCATAAACGATCAAAGCTGGACGACCAGTATCACGGAAATACTCACCGATTGCAGCACCTGCAAATGGAGCGTAGAATTGAAGAGGAGCTGGATCAGCTGCGTTGGCGGCAACAACTACCGTGTAGTCCATTGCACCGTTCTCTTCAAGCGTGTTAACTATACCTGCTACAGTTGATCCTTTTTGACCAATAGCCACATAGATACAGAAAACAGGCTCTCCGCGATCGTAAAATTCTTTTTGGTTGATGATTGTGTCAATAGCAACAGAAGTCTTTCCTGTCTGACGGTCACCAATAATAAGCTCACGCTGTCCACGTCCAACTGGGATCATGGCGTCAATCGCCTTGATACCTGTTTGTAGAGGTTCACTTACCGGCTGACGGTAAATTACACCCGGCGCTTTACGCTCGATAGGCATTTCGTATAGGTCGCCAGTAAGAGGTCCTTTACCATCGATGGTTTCACCGAGGGTATTCACAACTCTACCTAGCATTCCTTCACCAACTTTGATAGAAGCAATACGACGGGTACGTTTTACTGAAGCACCTTCACGTAGATTTCCTGAAGGCTCGAGCAATACGGCACCTACGTTATCTTCCTCAAGGTTAAGTACGATACCACGTACACCATTGTCAAACTCGATAAGCTCTCCCGACTCAACGTTCGAAAGACCATAAATATGAGCAATTCCGTCACCCACTTGGAGTACGGTACCAACTTCCTCAAGTTCAGCTTCAGACTTAAAGCCTGCCAACTGTTCTCTAAGGATAGCGGAAACTTCTGCTGGTTTTACTGCAGCCATTGTATTCTCTTTTTACGGCTTACGCCATTAAAATTCTGCTTCGTACGGATTCTCTGTAAACTCTCTTCTGAGAGCTTGCAAGTGAGTAGAAATTGACGAGTCAATCATCTTGTCACCTACTTTAAGAATGAATCCACCGATTAGATCCTTGTTAATTTTCTCTTCAAGCTCAATTGACCCAGGCTGAATGCGCTGAACAATTTCTCGAATCTTAGCTCGTGATGCATCCGACAAAGGAGCCGGTGTTGTAACCGAAGCAGCAAAGATGTCGTTTTTCTCTTTTGCCATTATAACAAAAGCGTTGGCAATTGGTTCCAACAACGATTCACGCCCTTTTTGGGTAATGATCGTTACAAACTTCATCGACACCTCGCCAATCGATCCACCAAAAACTGAGTTCAGAATATTCAACTTCTTATCAGCATGAATAATTGGGCTCCGCAACATCAAAGACAAGTCATGGCATTCACCAATGGTACTTGCCAACAACTCCATATCCTCCTGAGCACCGGCAAGCGCGTCGCGCTCCTTGGCCAATTCGAATAAAGATTTTGCGTATCGATATGCTACTTTAGAATGCTTCATGCTGAAGATCAGTTAAGCTTTACATCGTTCAACATACCTTCAACAAGCTGTTGTTGTTGTGAATCATCAGACAATTTCTGACGGATTACCTTTTCAGCAATGTCTAAAGACAAAGATGCAACCTGAGCTTTCATGTCGGCAATTGCCGCATTTTTCTCATTTTCGATTGCTTCGCGGGCAGACTCAATCATCTTGTCCGCTTCTCCTTGAGCTTTATTCTTTGCCTCGGCAATCATTGAATCACGCATTTCGCGAGCCTCTTTGAGGATATGATCACGTTCGATGCGAGCCTCTTTCAAGAATTTCTCATTGTCCGACTGTAGGTTGGCCATTTCAGCCCGTGCCTTTTCAGCCTCGCTCAAAGCATTCTCGATCGATTCCTCGCGATCTTTTAGCGCTTGAAGAATCGGCTTCCAAGCCATTTTCTTTAACAAGATCAATACGATCAAGAAAGAAATTGAGGCCCAAAAAACGGTTCCTAAGCTTACAGATAATAAACCTTCCATAGTATCCTATGATTAAAGGTGGGTTGGGTTAAATTTATGCTGGTACTAGGGCAACAAGCAGACAAACGATTACTGCAAAAAGAGCAACACCCTCTACAAGAGCGGCAGCTACAATCATGTTTGCACGTAGATCGCCTGATGCTTCTGGCTGACGTGCCATAGCTTCAAGAGCTGATCCACCTATTCGTCCAACACCGATACCTGCTCCAATAGCGGCAGCACCTGCGCCAATTCCTGCTAGTCCTTGACCCATCACGTCAAGCATTACTGTCAACAATTCCATCTTAATGTAATTTGTTATGGTTTATTTCTAATTATTCTCTCTAATGGTGTGCTTCTTGGGTTGCGTCTCCGAAGTAGAGAGCTGCCAACAGGGTAAATACATACGCCTGGAGGAATGCTACCAACAACTCAATGAAGAACATAAACACCATGAAAAGCACTGCTCCAACTCCTACACCAAATCCTGCACCTACTGCAGCTCCTTGCTCTCCGAAAAGGATAACAAGACTGACAAAAGCCAAGATAATAATGTGCCCTGCTGTGATATTCGCTGTTAAACGAACCATCAATACTGCTGGCTTAATAAGAATAGAAGCTGCTTCAATCGGTACTAAGATCAATTTGATCACAAAAGGCACTCCCGGAGGCCAAAAAATATGTCCCCAGTAATGTTTGTTACCGCTTATAGTTGTAATAATGAACACGATTGCCGCAAGGACAAGTGTCACACTCATCGTTCCTGTGATGTTGAAGCCGCCCAAAAATGGAACCAATCCCAACATGTTACACATCCAGATGAAGAAGAATATTGTCAATAGGAAAGGTAGGTAGCGATCAGCTTTCTTTTCTCCCAATGAAGGAAGGGCAACCTCATCACGAATAAAGATGATAAGTGGCTCAAAGAAATTCTGAATACCCTTTGGAGCTGCTCCTTCACGTTTCTTGTATCCTTTAGCTACAGCACGGAAAACCAAGATCATGATGAAGATGATCAAGAACATTCCAAAAACCGACTTGGTAATTGAAAAATCCATGGGTCCCATTTTGTGCATCTCTTCAACATTGGTCTTCTTATTCAAGACCATTTCTGTTTGAATAGCACCTTGAGCATCACCATAATAAATGTGCTCGTGAGAATTAACGTAGGTAAGACCTGTCTTTGGACTTGTATAAGGAACCAAGTGAGGTTCATGTCCGAAGTTAGACGATGAGAATATGTCCAATCCCTTTTCTGTGTACAGTATTACTGGAAGAGGAATAGAAAGGGGACCGATATGAATAGAGTGAGCATCCGTAATGTGATGAATGATCATATCACCAGCATTGAATGGCTTTTTTTCTTCGCCGTGCGAATCAGAAGCCAAAACTGTTCCAGTAGATAAAACTAACAGGAATACAACGATTAGCTTGGTCAATTGACCGAAGCTCTTGGTAAATGATATTGTTCTTTTATTCTCCATTGACTTCTAGTGCCCTTAAAAATCGGTGCAAAAGTAGTCATTTGTTGAATTATACAAGCTACTTCGGCCATATTTTTCAACAGTTGTTGAAAGAAGCTCGTTTGACAGGAAAAAATTGGGTCCTATAAGAAATGGATGAGGTGTTGGGATGGCCTGCTAGTCGCGCACCTCATTAATTATCGTGCTACTCAAGAGAATGGTGTAGCTGATGTAAATCACAAATACCGACATGGCCATTTCGACTCGGTTTTCTTCGTTGATGTATAGGTATGCGGCCAAAAAGAACAAGGTTGCCAGCATTTTTATAGCTACGGCTCCCATAAATGAAGTTACAAACCGTGCTGGAGATTTGGCATGTGCTTTTACCATACTTTGAAAAAGGAAGATCGTGAGACCAAAATATCCTAGGATAACTAAATACAAGGTCTCCGGAATTACCAGTTTGGTAAATTGCATTACAGCCATCACTAGTGCGCCAAGTATGGCCGTTAATATGACTCCTTTGGTAAGAAACTTAGACATAGTGAGTGAGTTTAGAGAACAAATCTACCGAATCAAATCTTTGATTACCTGATAAACCGCGAATACAGTTCCTACAAGGGCCAGTCCAACAGTCCATAACTTCCCGCCATCACTAAAATTTTCGTCTAACTTGATGCCTGAATAGACACTTACTCCAATAATCACGGCCATTTTGGTCGCCATTCCAGAGTAGCGCAGAACCTCGTTAGGCTGTTTTTTCTTCGAGGACTTTTTCTCTTCTGTCATCCGTCGAATTCAAATCTTTAATCTTAGCACCCATATTACACGACCCTTGGAACGCAGCTCCAGGCTCAATAGATAGCTTGTCTGTGTAAATCTCTCCATCCAACTTGGCAGTCGCTCGTAAAGATAAAAGCTGATTCACTTGAATCTTTCCCTTCACCTGACCTTCAATCTCACAATCTGTGCATTTTACCGAACCATCAACAAAACCTGTTGGACCAACAACCAACCGTCCTTTGGTGACAATATTGCCGGCAAACTTACCGTCAATCCGGATGTTGCTTTCCGAAGTAATATCTCCTTGAACGCTTGTTCCTTCAACAATTCTATTGATTGCTATTTCGGGTACATTGTCAAAATTTCGTGCCATTGCTTTGCCTTTTTTAAACATGGTTTTGCTCTTCGCCAGGTTTATTGGTTGTAATTGTTGTTGAAGAATTGCATGTAAGATTCTACATCCCTATTCTTGAATAATTCTAAGTAATTGTCTTTCGACACCAAGAATACGTCATATCCCGAGTCGTTCAATTCCTTTAATTCTTTCGAATTATTCACGAAGGCTTTGTAATAATCCTCCCCTTCATTGAACTTCTTGAAGGACTTCACCAATACTATCTGCTTTTCCTTACCCAATAAGTTGGATGTAGTTCTCAAAGCAGATGACTTGAAATACTTGGTGTTGAAATCAGCTATTGTCGCCTTTATGCGATTCGCATCTCCTCCGTCTAACGGATAAACCAATGCGAAATAGTGCATCTTCGTCTCGTCATACTTAAAGACGGTTTCTAAAATTTCCTCTTCCTTTTTCTCCTCGATGATTTCCTCCACCGGTGCCGAGATCTCTCCATTTAGGCAACTCAGAACTTTTGTAGCAAACTCCGCCTCCTCTGATCCCGGACACTCACTGACTATCTCGGTCAAGGCTTGAACGTAGTTTTCTTGCTGACCAGTAATTGCGTCCATGTTACCGATACTTTGTGCCTTGAGCATACGGTATTTGCACAACAAGTGGTTTTCTGGTTCGGCCGCTATTACCTCGCCTGCTGTTTGGATGACTGTAATGTATTGTCTGTAATGGTACTCTTGATAAAGTTGCTCATAGGCCGCCCTCTCTTCTGCTTCTTTGATCTCTTTGAAATCTTTGTATTCTGGGTTGAGCACAAGCTTTTCCCATTCAGATCCTGGATATTTATTCGAAATCTCCTTTCCCCAGTAAACACTGCTACATGTTGGACAGTCCAGATTTCTATATCCGTCGTTCTCTTTCGCCAAATAGGTACGATACAACTGATAATAGGCTGTGGGGTGAAAAGCGCTTTGGTCATACTCGGTAACCAATACCTCCCACTGCTCTAAAGCATTCGACTCATCATCCAGTCGCTCCTTATAAACAAGTCCTGCATTGTACCTAGCCTCCGCAATAGCAGCGTTACTCGCATCCATTTTCACATTGTCACAAGGTAGGTCGGCCATTAATTGGTCAAGTGTTGGTACTTCATCTTCAGACGAAACTTGATTTTCTACAACAATTTCACCTTCAACTTCTTCTTCTGGATCATCTCCAGAATCAAATGCTTCAGAAAGCTTGTTCTTACGTCGCCAATTATCTTCAAGCGGTCGGTCTCCCCAATAATCCTTGAAATAAGCATATCCACTCGAACGAAGAGTATTGTTGTACACCCAGAACATTCCATCTCCCGATCCTGCAGGTAAGCCCTCTTGAATTTGCTGCTGAAGTAGTTCTTCCTCTCGCCGCTTTCGCTCCTCAATTTCATCGGCAATTTGCTTTTGCACTTTCTTCAGTCTCTTTTCTAGCTCGCTTTCGGATAAATCACAAAAACTTTGCAGACTGTCTTGGCGGTCGATAATTTCAAGGTTGGTGACTAGCTCAGTCAGACTTTGAGCCAAGTTTTCAATCTCTTCAAAACGTGGGTGGAGTTCATCAATGTTCTGGTAGGTACTGTCGTAATAGGCTTGGGCATCTTCATACACTCTATCTTCAAGCTGGATATCTGCTAAGCGCAAATATGTTTTCGCCCGTTGTTTCTTATTGTCGGTGTTCGCTTCCAAGGATAACTGCAAGTAATAAAGAGCGTCGCTTTTTTCCCTTTCTTCCAAGGACATATCCGCTAAGGCATAGTAAATCTGATCTCGATATTCTATGTTCTTGTCGTCTTTGAGCATTTTGAATAGCTTCTCCTTGATCTCGGCTGGGTTCCCTCCTCGTCGGCTATACGCCAAGGCCTGATTGATGGTAGCATAGAACTCCATCTCATATTCCGGACGTAGCTTGGTAACTCTTACATAAGCGTCAATCGCGTCTTGTGACTTGTTCAACTCCTGGTATAGCTGAGCCAAAATGAAGGTCGGACGAGCACGATTCTTTTTTCTTTTGATAAGAGGAATGGCTTTCTCAAGTTTTTCAACAGCCTCTTTATACTGACCTTGTCGGATGAAGTAGTCGGTGTAAACCAAAAGTACTTCGGCTTTGACTTCATCGTCTATGTCCTTCTTCATTGAGCTGGCCTTGATCAAATTGTTGTTGGCCTTGATCCAGTTCTCCTTTTCAATATATACCCGACTCATCCACGAATGGGCTAGAGCAAGGATGTTTTCATCTTCGTACTTCCTAGCCACAAAACGGAAAATTTCTTCTGCTTTGAAATAATTGCGCTTGTAGAAATACGATTGACCGAGAAGCATCCAGTTGTTATCGATCCATTTGTTCAGCTCTGGACGCTTCATTTTCTTCTTCCCTCTTTTTGGAGGGTTCATGTCATGCTTTTCGATAACACGACTTGTCTTTTCAATGATACGTTCCATCTGAGGGTAGATGGCTTGAGCAACTTCTTCATTTCCATAGACAAAGACCGGTAAAACAACATCGTAATCATCTTGGTGCTCCTCGTGAAGAATCTCCTTGGCCTCCCGCATGCTTTCGCCAGCATAGAAATAACCGTTATACCTAGCTGTAGTATTATGGAATGCACGATAAGTCAGACCATCCTTTTCGGTGGAACATGAAGTCCACATAAAAAGTGCTGTTAACAGGAAAGGGAGCAGTAGGCGAGAATGTGCAAATGTTGTTTTCAATAGATACGGTCGTTGGCGCTTAACTAACTGGATATCGGCAAAAATATTTCATTTTCAACAATATTCCTTACTTACGGGCATGATCTTACTTAGAATAGGGGCGGGAAGATCGGGATTTTATTTATTAAACCTACGGTCAAATGTCTCTACTCCTCGTAGGCAAAGTACTCCAATGGGTCTACCGGAACCCCATTTAGCCATAACTCGAAATGGAGGTGCGGACCGTCGCTATGATCTCCCGTATTGCCTATAACAGCAATGGATTCGCCCGCTTTTACTCTCTCTCCTGCTTCATGAAAAAGCGCCGAATTGTGTTTGTAGACACTGATTAAATTATGTCCGTGCTGGACTTGAATTACGTTGCCACCGTCGCTCGTGTAGGTGGCCAAAATTACTGTGCCTTCCAGTACACTTTTTACGACTTCATTGGAAGGTGCCACAACATCAATCCCGTAATGGCCTATATCGGCATCAAATACGCCACTCAATGTACCATTCAGAGGCTTGAATAAATACAGGTTGGCAATGGAAGAGCTTGTCCCAGATTCATCGTCAATCAAATTGTACCTGTCTTCTTTCGTTATTTGAGCGCGTAGAATCGAATCCTCTGGTGAGAGTTTAAACTGCAAGTCGGTATCCGATATCGCCACAGTACTCGAATCAAGCAAGCCCTCTGATGGAACCCCCCCTGATAAAACCACACGGATATTTTCGATGTACTGATCTTGGGTTGCTATCACACCGTTCAATGAATCGACCATGTACCTGCTGTAGCTAGCGTCCTCGCGATACGTGTAATCTGTAAAATCAGGAACCAAGTACTGCTTCAGGGGTGTAAGAGCAACAACTACATATATTAGCACTCCTCCCAGAATAAAAATAGCTAGCAACATGGCTATAACACGCGCGGGGGTCAGTTTAAACGTATAGCGAACCTCATACGAGTCCTCGTTTAGAATCGTAAGTCGATATCGATTGAATAAACGCTCCCTGATTTTCTTTTTTCCTTCTTCTGCCACAGCACAAATATCGATTTTACTCCATAGCTCGCCAACTATTCTTGTATAAATGAGTCATCGACTAGCATTCATCATTCTTAGATTTTAGTAGCTCTCGAAAAGATTCTTCGGTTTTTTTTCATGTTGACCCAAGGTTTTTGATTTCACTTCCGTGTGTGCTATTGACAGATGCCTGAATTCCGCGAATGTTTCGGAAATTATTCATTCAACTAAGACTACGTCTGTCTCCTGTTCCACGAAACAGAAATTCTAAAACAAAACTGTGTCGTTTGGTCCCTCCAAAATGCCAAATGACACAGTTTTCCATTTTCACGCAGTTTAAGTTGTATTTTGATCTTTTAAAGGCAAATACGCTTCAGTTGAAAATCCTTTTTTCTTCATTTCTACTAGTGATGTTCATTTCTACTGTTTGCAGCGGTCAGGAAGAAATTGCAGGTTGCACCTATTGTATCGCATGCAACTACAATCCTCTAGCCACTATTCACGATGGAAATTGTGATTTCACCTCCTGCGCTGGATGCACATACGAATACGCCGATAACTATGACCCGAATGCCCTCTTCAATGATGGTTCTTGCATGTTCACACTAGGAGGATTTTGTCCATATGATTTAGATGATTCTGGAGTTGTTGACAGCGTCGATCTTTTGTTCTTTCTGTCCATCCTCTATGAGCCTTGTGAACAACAGGTTGCAATCGTCACCGAATCTTGTGCGCCAGAATCACCCGTTGGTGGCTGCAATATTCCTATGGCTTGCAATTACACGTCAGATGCCACATTCGATGATGGATCTTGTTGGTTTAGTTGCCATATGGGATGCACCTACACGGGTGGGAACGGAGAAGCCGCGAACTATGACCCCGCGGCCCAAATAGATGATGGTTCCTGCATTTTTCCAAACCCCAACTGCCCTTGGGATTGTAATGCCGACAATGAAACTGACGTTGTCGATTTGTTGTGTTTCCTATCGGCTTTTGGAACAAGTTGTTGAGGAATCACGTGAATTTCTGGTAAAATATTTGACCCCTGATGGCCAAGTTCAGATCAGTCAGCAAAATTTTATCCCACAAAAAAAGCCCATTCCTAACGAAATGGGCTTCGAGCTCCTCAGGTAGGACTTGAACCTACGACCTACGGATTAACAGTCCGCCGCTCTAACCAACTGAGCTACTGAGGAATTTATACCTTCGCCTTTTGAAGAATTGAAGCCTACTTTTAGACCTCCCAAAAAACGGAGTGCAATATTACGCTAAACATCAATTCCAAACAATACCTTTGCAAAAAAAATTTTAGAGCATGAATTTAGTAGAAGTTGGTACAGTCGCTTTCGACTCCATTGAAACTCCATTTGGAAAACGTGATAAGGTTGTTGGTGGCGCCGCAACATATATTTCTCTCGCCGCATCTTTCTTTGTTAAAGAGTCTGGATTGATCTCTGTTATCGGTGATGATTTTCCTAAAGACATGCTTTCAAACATGGAAAACAAGGGTATTGATCTGCAAGGATTGCAAATAAAAGAGGGCGAAAAGTCCTTTTTCTGGTCGGGCAAATACCACTACGACATGAATTCCAGAGATACGCTCATTACCGACCTCAACGTTTTGGCCGATTTTGATCCTGTCGTCCCTACTGATTATCACAATTGTGAGTTTCTGATGCTCGGTAATTTGGCCCCTTCTGTTCAGATGTCGGTAATAGACCAACTTCCTACTCGTCCAAAATTAGTCGTGCTCGATACCATGAATTTCTGGATGGACATTGCCCTGGACGAACTCCATGCTGTGTTGAAGAAAATTGACGTGCTCACTATCAACGACGAAGAGGCTAGACAGCTTTCTGGCGAACATTCTTTGGTAAAAGCCGCTCGTAAAATTTGTGACATGGGTCCTCGCATTCTCATTGTGAAGAAAGGAGAGCATGGTGCCTTACTTTTCCATGGTGATCGCGTTTTCTTCTCACCGGCCTTGCCGCTTGAGGAAGTTGTTGATCCTACGGGAGCAGGTGACACATTTGCCGGAGGCTTCATAGGATACCTTGCCAGCACGAAAGACATTAGTTTCGACAACATGAAACGTGCAATAATCGTCGGATCCGCAATGGCTTCCTTTGCATGCGAAAAGTTTGGTCCAGAGCGTTTGCTAGAGCTCACGAAGGACGAAATCGACACACGTGTGCGAGAATTCATCAATCTTACTGAAGTGGACATTGAATTGGTGAGCTAACTACCCACCAATTTTTCGCCATAATTTCCAGTCGATTCTCATACAGATAAGGGATGCCAATTCGGGACATTCCTGTCGGCATATTGACTCCAATTCCGAAGGCTTGATCTTATCGGTTCTGAGCAGACTCAAAGGAATTTTCATGCCTACAAGTTCTCGCTCTACATCGGTGTTTTTGACGCCAAATGTGCGAATTGTTAGTTCTTCTATTCCGCCTGCTCTCTTGCTATCTAGGATGTACGAAAATGCACCCAAACTTTCCTCGTGATTTACAGGATTGATGTGTTTTGTCTCCAAAATGCGCTCGTGAATGCTCTCCTTGAAATCACGTTGCGCAGCTCCCAATATGATGGGCATAATAAAACCTCCACTTACAGCCAGCTCCTTGGTCGCATAACGAGCATTGTTGATATGCAAAGGATGGGTGTTTTTGAATAAATTAGAATAGGCCACACTCGTACTCAATCCTACAGGTCGTACGAGACTGTGTAAAATCAATTCGTTTTGTTCAAAACGCTGTAAATCAAACTGCTGGTTTCGGTTTATTGACTGCGCGCTTTGAATGAGTTTTTTACCTAATCTCTGCTTAGCCCTCGACTCGAAATATTCCGAAAATTCATGGGTATAATTCTCTGGGGTATTTGTTGTCTTCAGCGTTGGAAACAAGGATTTTCTCTTCATCGCGAGCACCCGTTCATCTCGTTGGTTGACCATAACAACGCGAGTTTCAACAACGGAAGAAAGTCCTTTGCTTGTTTCTCGAACATCGTCAATAATGAGGATTGTACGAAGGGTGTCTCCAGCATAAACAGCTTTATCATAAATAACATCTTCAACACTCAAATGATAAATACACGACTCTGAATAGCATTCAACCAGCATGCAGAGCGCCAAATTGATCAATAAGTGATACGGTACGAGTTGCTCCTCAAGACCTAGTTGTCTGGCATACGGTTTACTTGTCTCCAACGGATTTAAAGTCGGCACCAAGGAGTGCCAAGAAGAAGTCCACGATTCATCCAATGTGATCTCCATGGCGCTACAAATGATCTTTCCTATAAAGACATTGTTGTGGTCAAACCCATAAGACAAGGTTCGTCCCGTAACTCCATCGTTTCGGGCCGACTTAGAGACGTATACTGGTCTATTTAGTTCGCGCTTCATTCTAGTCACAATAGGCGCTCCTAAAAATTGACCGTCTACAATCTGACATCCGCCTTCAAAAGCATCGACGATTTTTTTATAGCGATCGCGTGTTGTTTTCGAAATGCCAAAAATTCGGTTAATTGGGTCAATTTGATCGAAATGCAATGCGATTTTCCCGTCAATTCCTATGTCTCTTGCACTGCGGCAATCTTCTAATAATCCAGGATAGTCTTTGGTATTCTCGTAGGGTGTGTCGAACAGTTTAATCCCGGCCGTTCTGGCGGCCGATAATACTTGAAATCTAGCCCAATGTAAATTCTGCTGCGTTCGCTCAGAGAATAGCTCGCTGAACAAATCGGCATGACCCAAAATGAGTGCGATATTCCGATCGGACGCTTTGGCGATAGCTCCAGCGTTCAAGATTCCCTCTGCAGTCTCGATCAAAGGAATAAATTTGAATGTATGGCTCGGTAAGCCCAACTCCAATTCTACCCGCACTATAAGCCGTTCGTAGGCATCCACATCCTCAGCCGATCGCAACATGGGGAGAATGAAAGCCGTAATTCGCTCGGTGAATTTGATCTTTAAATCCTTGACCAATTCTTTCATATTGTCCAGCTCATTCAAGCGTACGGCGACGTGTTTTCCTTCGAAAAGTCGGGTTTGAATATTGAACTGAATCAATGTTCGAGCATTCTCCTTTTGTGGCTGCGGACAACCATCTTCCAAATCCAATATCAACCAATCGGGATGGTGGAGGTCCTTTACTTTTTGGTATGTCTTTTCCGAAAATGTCCGCAAAAACAGGGCCGACCGAAACTGCATTTCACCACGTTGGCGGCTGCGAATGACCATTTCATTTGGATGAATGAAACCCAAGCTGGCGGTCACTTCTAAAAGATTCTTTTCAAACGCGCCTGGGCGGACGAACCGGTGATTTATCAGATCGATCATTGTGGTCGTGATGTTCTCAAACTCACCACGTTGCTCTTTATAAAGCGAGGTCCCTCCATCTATTTTGTAATCGACGGCTTCCAATATCTCTGGATGAATATCTCGAAGCTTATAGCAATTGCCCGTTCCTGCTTTGTTTGCACTTGTCACAATAACCAACCGGTCTCGTTCAAACGCATATCTAGCCAAACCAGCCATGAATTCATCCAAATTTAAAAACAAAGCAAGCGCATCGCCATGCCTTCCCAATGCTGGCAAGGACTTTATAGCCACAGCTTCCTCGTTGAGTTTTTCAATCAATCCAAGTGGGAGGACGACTGTTCGTATTTCCTCCTGGTATTTTGAACGCGTAACAGCATCAAATATCTCCGGGGTCGCCAAAACACCACTAGGTTTATCTTTGGGCCGTTCCTTTAAGTCATACATTTTGTCTACACCTGCTTCGGTCATAGAAAGCAAGGCATAACCCACATGTGTAGGTAGGATAATTACGCCGTCATTGAGTAGAATGTCAAAGGTGCTAGAGACATCCAATATCTGGCCTATTTGGAGATTCATCGTTAAGTATTTTCGTAGGTGTATACCAAATTCCAAGGCGCAAAAATTTACACATCAGTCGGTTAAGACATGACGAGATCATCATTCCTTGAAATGTTCTTGTGGTTGAAAAACACCTGGCCAGGTAGCCGGTAGTCTCTTACTTATGAAGTTGCTTATTCGTAGACCCTTTGGTTAGAAGAATCCTGCATATTCAGAGGCCTGGCTTGAAGATTGCAATTTGCCCTACCCTGAAATGTAGCGGCCAATATACATTAAAATCCGACTTATCAACATGTGGATTGTGGAAAAGTGCAGTTTATTTTGTAGATGAAAAACACGCATCTACAAAACGCTAATCGACCAGCAACACCGATATTTTTCCCGATGCGCGACGCTCTGCCACATCTTTTAAGGCCTGTTTAGCTTCTTTAAACGTGTAAGTCTTGGAAATGTATGGCCGCAAATCGTGCGTTTCAAAGTAACCGAGAAGTTCTTCAATATTCCTCCTGTTCTGCTCGGGCTCGCGGCGGGTGAACGTGCTCCAAAATACGCCAATGATAGAACAGCCCTTTAATAGCGGCAAGTTCAATGGCATTTGCGCAATTGCGCCAGAAGTAAAACCCAAAACCATAAACCTACCTTTCCAAGCTGTAGACCGAAGTGCGATTTCCGAAAATTTACCACCCACGGGATCACACATCACATCGACGCCCTTTCCTCCTGTAAGTTCTTTGAGCTTGACTTTTAAATCTACTTCAGAATAATTGACCAATTCATCGGCACCCAACTGAGCACAAGTTGCCAATTTCTCCTTGGTTGACGCACAAGCAATAACTCGAGCACCCAGAATCTTCGCAACTTGAATAAGCGCACTTCCAACTCCCCCTGAGGCGCCCAAAATAGCAACCGTCTCACCTGCTCTAAGCTGGGCCCTGTCTTTCAAACAGTGAATTGCCGTTCCATACGCACAAATAAAAACCGATGCCGTCGTAAAATCCATTGCTTCCGGAATGCGAAAAGTGTTGTGGGCCGACGTGACCGCAACTTCACGAAAACCACCCCAAACAGAGCCCGATAAAACACGATCGCCTAGGGAAAAACCAGTAACACCTTCACCAATGGCCTCGATAGTTCCAGCATATTCCCCTCCAGGTGAAAAGGGTAATTGCGGCTTATATTGATCCAATCCCTTAATCGTTATCGTGTCAGGAAAATTCACCCCACACGCATGCACGCGTATACTCACTTGACCAGGACCGGGAGCAGCAGCCTCGATTTCATCAAATTCCAAGCTGTCAATAGGTCCATATTTCTTGCACAACAAAGCTCTCATAGCCTCGAAAGATAGAATTTTCTTCTTTTTATTCTTTAGCCTAAAGGCAAATGCGAACAGACACCCTTTCACTCCGTTTCAAGATGTAATAGGTCAACTTTCCGTTTATTATCTTTCCAAAAACTTTGACTCAATGATAAATCTCTTTTCACGCCTGTCGCCTTGGCGATTGCTTCTGATTTTTGCCATTTCATTGCTCGCTACCTCCGCAACAGCCCAATTCACTCAAACCATTCGCGGAACCGTCGTTGACTCGGAGTCTAAATTTCCCTTACCTGGTGTGACCGTGCAATTATTGTCGGATACAACGAAGCTCACGGCCACATCCACGGATGTTCAGGGAAAATTTGAGTTGAAAAATATTAGCGTTGGCCGACATACGATCAAGTTCTCTTTCATTAGCTACGAAAGCCGTCAGCTCGACAATGTCATCGTCAATTCAGGAAAAGAGACTGTTATCTCGATTACCTTAGAAGAGTCGATACAGCAAATGGAAGCTGCCGAAATCACTGTATCCAGAGATGGTGAAGCTTTGAACGAAATGGCAACTGTATCTGCCAGACAATTCGATGTGTCGGAAACAGATAGATACGCAGGAAGTCGTGGTGACCCTGCACGAATGGCTAGTAATTTTGCCGGCGTTCAAGGAGCCGATGATTCGAGAAACGATATCGTGATCCGTGGCAATAGTCCGCAAGGAGTTTTGTGGCGCATCGAGAACATTGACATCCCCAATCCGAATCACTTTTCCATTCCTGGCACTGGGGGCGGACCGGTAGCTATTCTCAACAACAAGATTTTGTCTAATTCAGACTTCTATACAGGTGCATTTCCTGCGGAATACGGCAACTCAATTGCCGGTGTATTCGACGTAAATATGCGCAACGGCAATGCTTCCAAACATCAATTTAGCGGTCAGTTTGGATTCTTGGGTACCGAAGTGTTGGCCGAAGGTCCGCTAAACCGTAAAAAGTCCAGCAGTTATCTCTTAAGCTATCGGTATTCCACAGCTTCAATATTCAAGCTTTTGGGCATTGATATTGGTACCTCAGCCGTACCAAAATACCAAGATGGAGCTTTGCGTATCACCCTCCCTCAAAAGAAAGGTGGAGTCATTGCATTGTGGGGAATTGCTGGGGCTAGCTCAGTTGACATCCTTATTTCCGACCAAAAAGAACCTGAACGTAATATATTTGGCAGTAATGATAGAGACCAATACTTCAAGTCTAGAATGGGTATTGGTGGATTGTCCTGGTCCAAACCAGTGAATGAAAAGACTTTTATCAAAGTAGTGCTTGCTGGATCACATGACCGGCAGATTTCAGACCACAAGTCGGTGTACCGCCACCTCACCAATGACAACAAGTACCAAGTCGATTCCCTACCCGATCTTATGGGCTATAATTTTGTGCAAAACAAGGTGTCGAATGCCATTTTCGTAAATAGTAAGCTCTCGAAAAAACATACGATTAAAGCCGGAATAAACACCGATGTATTCTTCTGGAATTACGCCGACAGTATTCGGGTATTGGATACAACAGCCATCAACTATTACGGTTTTCATCATCGCTGGGGCTCGACAGACCAGGGTGTGCTTGTTCAGCCATTTATTCAGTGGAAGTGGAAGTTAAACGACGCTTGGACGGTCAATGCAGGCATCCACAATCAGTATTTCACACTCAATAACAGTCAGTCCTGGTTAGAACCTAGACTTGGCGTTAAGTACGTGACGAAAAAAGGGCATTCATTGAGTTTGGGTGTTGGTCGGCACAGCCAATTGCAGCCTACCTATTTGTATTTTTACCAACCTTACTCCGACGAAAATGGCAGCCCGGCTCAGATCAACAGAGATATGGGGTTCACACAGAGTGATCATTTGATCTTGGCTTATGACAAGATAATTGGCAAAGTATTAAGACTCAAAGTTGAGACCTACTACCAACAACTTAGCAACATCCCAGTCACTGAAAATGCAACGTCCTTTTCGCTTGTAAATACGGGAGCAGGCTTCTCTAGATTTTTTCCCGATTCTCTGACCAATTCGGGAACAGGCCGAAACTACGGCGTTGAAGTTACCCTTGAGAAGTTTTTCTCAAAAGGATACTTTTTCCTCATCAGCGCCTCACTTTTTGAGTCATTCTACACAGGAAGTGATGGAGTAGAGCGCGATACAGACTTTAACGGAAATTATGCTTGGAATGTACTAGTGGGAAAAGAATGGGGATTCACTGAAAACTTGAGTCTGGTTACTGGCGCCAAAGTCACTATGGCTGGCGGCCGGCGATACGGACCTGCAGATATTGATGCGAGCAATGCAGCCCGAGAAATCGTTTATGTTGATAATCTGAGGAATACGCTGCAATTCGAAGACTACTTCCGTGCCGATTTGAAGTTAAACCTCAAATGGAACAGGCGAAAAGTAACCCACGAATTAGGTGTGGATTTGGTCAATATTACGGGTCAGAAAAATGTTTTAAGCCTTACCTACGCACCTGATGAATCGAACGATCCCAATGCAAGTATTCGTAAGGACTACCAACTAGGGTTTTTACCAATCTTCTTTTATCGCATCGACTTCTAGGTCGTACGCGCCTACAAGACGTTGATTCTATCAGAAATAGATTCGCGGTAAGAGCCACCAATCGGCACGTCCTTGTCGTAGCCTGTTAGGATTAGATTGGCCGCCTGAATAGCCTCCACTTTGTCCATATTGACAATAAACGATCGATGAACGCGCTGGAACACATGATCCGGCAGTTTTCGTTCGATATCCTTCATTGTGCTGTGAATCGTATACTTATCCTCCAATGTGTTGATAACGACGTAATCTTTTAATGCTTCAACAACTATCACTTCACTCGTGTTGAGTTTTACAAGGCGAGATTTGTTCTTGACAAACAGATAATCAGCATCATTTTTGTGTCTCGTCAGCGATCGCAACAACTCGTTTTCAACTTTGAGTTCGCTCTCCTTCTTATGCTTGTGGATGGCTATTTCAATCGACGTTTGGATATCGATCTCTTTGAAGGGTTTTAGAATATACCCATGCGGCTCAGTAATTTTGGCCTTGGCCAAGGTCTTCTCATCTGCGTAGGCAGTCAAGAATATGATCGGAATATCAATATTGCGCTTGATCTTGTCAGCAGCCTCAATACCAGTCATAGTGCCCTTGAGCATTATATCCATGAGGGCTAAATCTGGCTTCAAAGAGGAAGCTAATTCAATCGCTTTTTCACCAGTATCTGCAGTGCCTACAACGTTGTAGCCAAGTTTCTGGAGAGTCTTTTCAATATCTTTTCTGACGATGCTTTCGTCTTCGGTTACGAGTATATTCACGGCCATAGGGGGAGTCTTGGTTAAGGCATGTCAAAGCTAATAAAAAACCTAGTCCCTGCTGTGGAATCTACTTCAATCTCTGCATCTAGTTGTTCTACAAGAGTATAGACCAATTGAATACCCAAGGAATCGGCTTCTTGGTATTTAAAATCTGCAGGTAATCCTACGCCATTATCGGCAACTAGAATAGAAACCTTGTTTCCTTTTTTCTTCAGCTCTACCCATAATTTGGGATTCTTGCATTTGCCGAAGGCGTATTTCATAGCATTGGATACGAGCTCGTTGATAATCAATCCACACGGAATACTCTGGTCAAGCGAGAGGGCAACTTCATCGTAACTAGGAATGACTTGAACATTTCCTTGCGTAATGCTGTATGAATGTACCAAATTACGGACTAGCGTGTCTAAATAGTCAGGAAAATCCACGGCCGAAAAATCTGCAGTTTGGTACAGGGATTCATGGATATAGCTCATGGACTTTATTCTATTCTGACTTTCCGAAAGAATTTCAAGTGTCTTCTCATCCGTCACAAACGAGGACTGTAAATTCAAGATGCTTGATATGACCTGTAGATTGTTTTTCACACGGTGGTGAACCTCTTGAAGTAATACCTCCTTCTCTTTCAGGGAGTCCCTGATTTTCCGGTCAATCTCTATCCTGTCTGTAATATCGTAGGTCAAACATGAGATTTCCTCCAATTTACCGTCCAAGATTACTGGATTCAAAAATGCCTGAAGCCAAATCGGTCGGCCCTCCGAATTCATTAACGGAAGCTCAAACTCTTGTGGTTTTCCTTTAAAAGCTAGATCAAATGCCACCAATTGGTTTTGATACAAGTCCTTATTGACATGCTTCTTAATTCGATTCAAAAACTCGGCGCCAATTTTCATCTCTTCGCCGTGGCCTTCTTTCATGTATTGAATAAAGTTCTCGTTGCACGTCGTTACACGATAATCCTCATCCAAGGTCCACATCATCACATTTCGCGTAGAATCAAAGATAGATTCCAATTTCGCCTTTTGTTCAAGAGCCTCGCGTTCCTTTTGCCGTGCCTGTGTGACATCCCTGAAAATTCCCCTTATTGAGTGATTTTTTTCCTTTTTCAACCGCGTGCTGGCCGACCCTTCAGTGATTATGACGGATCCATTCTTCGCCACAAAAAGTACTTTTAATCTCTCACCAACAAAATTTTCGAACAGACTACCATCTTTGTTGATAGTAGATGTACTCACCACGTCATATATGGTCTTCTTCTTCAGTTCTTTTTCAGAGTAACCAAGTGTATTTTTAAAGGCGTCGTTGGCGTAAATAAATTTACCTTCATGATCCAAACTGAGGATAAAATCTGAGGCATTTTCAAACAGATCGCGGTATCGATCTTCGCTCTCCTTCAATTCCTTTTCGGCTTTCTTAACCTCGGTAATATCCCTCGAAACACCCATTGATCCTTGCACCTCACCTGCTTCATTGCGAATGAGTGAAGCAGATAGGAGGGACACAAATCGCTGTCCGTCTTTGGTAACATTGGTTATCTCACCTGAGAAAACTCCGTTCTCTTCTAAAGCATCAATAACCTCCTGGAAATCTTTCTCTTTGGCATACAACTGTTTAGCTCTAAGTCCGGCCAAGTCCTTTTGTGTATACCCAAACTGCTTGAGAGCAGCGCTGTTGATTTCCGTAATGTTGAATTCATCATCAATAGCGATGATCATATCAATCGAACTCTCAATGATATTCCGCGTAAAATTCTGGGCCTCAATCAGCTTGAGTTGCGTGTTCTTATGCTCCTCTATTTCACGCTTCAGGATCTCATTAATTTCCTCTGCTAGTTGGGCTCTCACTTGCTCTTGAATGAGAAGCATGCGAGTAGATAAATTGTTAACTGTTACTTGGATCGACGGGTTGTTCTCATATACAGTCAGATTGGCTTTTATGCCTACATCAATTTCTTTTCCTGACTTGTCTCTAATCTTCGTCTCGGCATAATCTACTTCTTCACCCTCGCGCACCAACTCCATTATTCGTTGAATACTGGCTTGGTTCGATGGAGAAAAAAAGGAAGAAAACTCACAATCGAAAATATCATCTTCTTCTTGATACCCAAACAATACGATACCACTCTGGTTGGTGTACCGAATCTTGTAATCTGTTAGAATAAAAATACCGTTGGGTGAATTCTCAACTAAGTTTTTAAAACGATCGATACTTTGACCTAAAGCCTGTTCCGCTCGTTTTCTTGCTGTTATATCGTAGAAAAGATAAACTTCGGCTTGCGCCTCTTGGTAGTTGATAAAACTACCTGAAGCTTCGAGAAATAAAAAGTTCTGGAACCTGTCTTGAGCGCGAATTTCATATTTGTTATTTCCCTTCAATTCAAGGGTTTTACGCACTCTCTCGAGGTCAGAAACATTGATGAATTCTTCTAACCTCTTTCCATTAACTGCAGCGTTGGAAGCAAATCCCAACAGCTTTCCGAACTGATCGTTGCAGCCGACAATCTGACCATTTCTGACGTAAACTACGCTTTCAATAGCCACATCGCTCAACATTTTGAACCGCTCCTCACTTTCGCGTATAGCTTCTTCAAAAACTACGTGATCTGTAACATCTCTAACAATGGCTTGAAGGTATTTTTTGTCGTCTATTTCGAAGGACGAAATATTCCATTGCGCGTGAAAAACAGAATTATCTCCGCGTTTGCAGATAAGCGACAACCGCTGACTATCGCCATTACCCGCCATTTTAAATTTGTGCTCAACTAGATCAAGATCATTGATATCACCTGGAATAAATCCATCATCCTCGCGGTAAGGACATACTCCCAATATATCTTCTTTATCTATTCCAAAAATTACCTGAGTTTGCGGATTGCAATCAACCACTTTACAGTCTTGTATCAAGAGGATAGAATCAGTCGATTTATCAAAAAGTTGTTGAAATTTATCGGTGGCTTGTTTTACTTCGGAAATATCTATCAGTGTTCCATTGATGACTGCTCCGCTAATTTTATTCTCTACAAATGTATTTTCCAAGCACCAAGCACGAGACCCATCTTTCTTGCGCAGTAGAATTTCGTAGTTACTCAGCGTATTGGTTTTGGTCAACTCACCAAGATATTCAATTCGGTCGGCCGGTTTGAAATAGATCTTTTTTACATCTTCTCCAATAAGTTCATCCGATGAATCATACCCAAGCAAGGAGGCAAAAGCAGGATTGCAATCCAGAATTTTACCCGTGAAGTCAATCTTGTAAATTCCGGCAACATTTTGTGTGAAAAACTGCTGATAGGTATCTATTTTCTCCGTCCGTATGAACAAACAAACATAGGATCTATCCTCATCCTTAAACAACTGAGCTGTAACTACAAAACCGTCGATCAATTCTGCGTCAATCCATAATAAGTGATTATCCAATCGACTTTTTAAAAGATCGATAGTAGGCTGTGACTTTTTAGTAAGATCAGCAAGCGATTTTCCAACGATCTCTTCCTCCGTCAGTCCTAGAAAAGTGATCGCTAGAGCGTTGACTTTTAAAACGGTAAAATCTGCACCATTCAAAATCAATACTGGATCAATTGTTCGTTCGAATAACGTAGAAAGCTGCTCGTTCATTTAGTTCACTTCGTCTTCTGAGTTTGTGCCCTCAGGAATTTTCGCACCATCAATTTTTACTTCTACGCCAAACTTGTATTTGACTTTGTAGGATTCTAATCCGGATTCATTTTCAAATACCCAATTGCCGTGGCGTTCACCGCTCTCGTATTTTCCCTCCTGTTTTAAAGAACCGCTGCGGTAGTACCATGAATGTTTGCCGACAGGTACACCATTAACAAATTCACCCTTGTAGTTCACTTTGCCATTGTCGTAAACGAACTCCCATTCGCCGTGTTTTTCACCGTCCAAATAATCTCCTTTCTCCGTGTGGTCGTTTACTGTATACAGCCACGGACCCGTTTTTAAACCATCGATGAACTCACCTCGAATGATTTCATTTCCATCCTCACTGTATTCAACCATCAATCCATCTTCCTTACCCTTCCTGTATCTTTCATCACGCAACACAGCTCCACTTTCATAATACCACTTCCATGGACCAGTGGCCAACCCATCTTTGTAGTTTCCTACTTGTTCTACCACGTTTGAGGGGTAGTAATATTTCCATTCTCCTGATTTTAAACCGCTGACGTATTGCCCTTCAGCTCTCAACTCGCCCGTTGGATAAAACAGCTTCCAACTGCCTTGTTTATCTCCCGATGGATCAACAATCCCCTCACCAGATTTGACATTTCCCTCGTAAATATGTGAATTGATAATGTTCCCATCCTGGTCATACTCACGGAAAACTCCTTGCTTCGAACCATTTTTATAACTGCCAACCAATTTGAGTTTTCCATTTTCATAGTATTCCTTTCGGATATCCATCATGAACACTTCGTCGGCATCTTCCACAAGCTCACCCCCACGATAAACTTCAATGCGATCCAAATCGCTGTTCTTTTTGAAAAACTTGAATACGCCATTACGAACACCATTGGACCAAATTCCTTCTTCTTTTACATTTCCATTCGGCCAATATTCTACCCAATACCCTTTTTTATTTCCTTCCTTGTTCAGCCGGTTTACTTTTTCAATGCTCCGAACAAATCCATTTTCATAGTTCAAAAATGTTATGACCCTTCCGTCTTTGGCATACTCATATCCCTTTCCTGATTCCTTGTTGTCGACAAATTCAATCTGCCGGTAAAGTTCGCCTGATTCGTAGTAATAGCTTGCAATTCCTTGCTTGACGTTATCAACATTGTTGTACTCTTCAATCAAATTCCCTGATTTTGAAAACACGTATTCCAAGCCATTCTTGTTGTTTTCAACATAGCTGATCTTGGTTTCAAGCATGCCATCCTCACGGTAAAATGTCCAAACGCTATCAAGTAAAAAATTCTTCCTTCCCCCTTCACTCTTGATATTCCCGCTTTCATAATAGGTTTTCCAATATCCATTTGGCTTACCATCTTCCAAAATACCTTCGCTCGATTTAACGCCGTTGGGATAGTAAAAAACATTGTAGCCATTGCTTTCTATTTCTGGTTGAGCCAAAACTTCAGATCCAGAATTCAGGAAAAAAATCAAAATAGCACAGCCAAATACTCTTTTAACAAGCTTATTTAATATTATATTTCTTTTAAAAGAATAGTAGTAATACATAGGGGTGTTCATTCTGTTTGTAATCAGGCCGTTTTTATTTGGTGAATGTGAAATTTACACATTTTGGTGGTAGATATGAACGAGTTATCAGACCTAATTTTTGATGATGTTCAACGTTTTGACTTTCTTCTTAACACAATGTGTATAACGTGAAAATTTAAAACTATTTCGTTTGGGACGGTTAATAAAGTTGCAATATGTTGTTGGTGCTTTACCCATAATTCCATCTTGGAAAATTAGCTAAGTCCGTTTTTCCGTCTAATGATCTATTTTCCGATCAACACCAAATTTTCTTATGAGTTGCTTTCCAACACGCTTTTGAGCGTTTACGGTATAACTTGTTCAAAACATCGCAAGCTATGAGAGTGTTGTTGTAATGTATTGAATATCAATTAGATAAATTTGTTTATTGTGTGTTACAGCTTCTTCTTTTCTGGATTTATAGTTTCTACCACTTACACGTGTCTTTTCCCTACCATACAATTGGACGATCATAAACTTTGTATTCATGCTATATTTGCCACACATTCTTAAAAAGGAAAGATGAAACTGGCAATTGGATCTGATCATGCGGGCTACGCTCTCAAAGAAGTGATCAAAGAGTATTTAGCACAAAGAAAAGACGAAGTAAAGGATTTTGGCACGTATTCAGAAGAAAGTACCGATTATCCTGATTATGCTCATCCTGTGGCCAACGCTGTAGAATCAGGAGAGTGTGAGCTGGGTATCTTAATCTGCGGTTCAGCCAACGGTGTCTGTATGACGGCCAACAAACATGAAGGAATTCGTGCAGGTCTTTCGTGGACACCAGAAATTGCAGAATTGGCTAGACTCCACAATGATGCCAACGTGGTATGTATACCGGCACGCTATGTAACCAATCAAGTTGGAATAGATATTGTTTCCACGTTTATTACAGCTTCATTCGAGGGTGGCAGACATCAAAAGAGAGTTGATAAAATTGCTTGTTCCTAACAGTACAGAATCCGAAAATACATTTCCATGAAAATTAGATTAGTTCTTTTGATGTTGGGTCTTTCCGTTGCATCGTTTGCACAACAAGATTCCATCGCCCTAAAATATGCTGCCTCAATCACAGCGGCTGATTTGAAAGCACATTTAGAAATTTTAGCGAGTGATGAATATGAAGGTAGGGAAACAGGTTTTCCGGGTCAAAAAAAAGCCGCTGCCTACATCAGTGATTACTTCAAGTCATTGGGAATTGAACCCTGCAACGAAGGTTCGTACTTTCAAGAGTTTCCTCTAAAACAAGTGAATGGGCTTAGCTCAACTGCAACGATAAATGGAACAGAATGGAAGTTCATGGATGATTTTTTCTTTTTTCCAGGATTTCAAAATTCAGTAGTAAAAGGAAGTAAGCTTGTGTTTGCCGGTTATGGAATTGAAAGCGACACATTTTCTGATTATTCTAGCCTATCGGCAAATGACTGTAAGGGTAATATTGTTCTTGTCATGGAAGGAGAACCAACAGATAGTAAAGGAATATCTCATATTTCGGGGTCAGAAAACATGTCGGATTGGGCAGAAGATTGGAGGTTAAAAAGAAAGGTTGCTCAAGATCGAGGTGCTAGCGCCATTGTTGTGGTTAAAAGTGACTTTGAATCCTATGTGAAGCGAGTAAAATATTTCCTCGAAAACCCAGGGATGAGACTCGACTATGACAAGAAACGTGGAGACGATGTAATTCCTACATTCTTTGTCAGCGAGGAAATGGCAAATACCATGTTGCTTTCAGGAAAGTGTTCAGTAGATAAAGCAAAGAAGAAGATCAATAAGAAGAACAAACCTTTGAGTGAGGTTCATGATTGCAGTGTCGTCTTCCATATAACAAGGGATCAGCAAAACTTCACCGCAGAGAATGTGTTGGCGTTTATTCCTGGTTCCGACTCTATCTTACGCGATGAGCTTGTAGTGATCACAGCGCACTACGATCACGTGGGTATGAAAGATGGTGTTGTGTATAATGGTGCAGATGACGATGGTTCTGGAACTGTAACTGCTTTGGAGCTAGCCCAAGCATTTAAATTGGCTGCTGACGAAGGAAATGGTCCTAGACGAAGTATTTTGGTAATGACTGTTTCTGGAGAGGAAAAAGGATTATTAGGTTCGGAATGGTATTCAGAGTATCCTATTTTCCCTTTGGAGAATACGGTGTGTGATTTGAATATTGACATGATTGGTAGAATGGATAAAGAGCATGAAGGAAATGATCGGTACGTTTACTTGATTGGTTCTGACAAACTCAGTACGGAGCTTCATTCAATTTCAGAAAAGTGCAATAATACATACACAAATTTAGCCCTAGACTATACGTACAACAGTCCGGATGATCCCAACAGATTCTATTATCGATCGGATCATTACAACTTTGCGAAGCATGGAATTCCAGTTATCTTTTATTTCAGTGGTGTCCATGATGATTACCACCAACCGGGGGACGACGTAGAAAAGATTCTTTTTGATAAAACAGCAGAGATTGGTAAGCTGGTTTTCTATACCGCCTGGGAAGTTGCGAATAGGGATGCGAAGTTAGTTGTAGACGTAGAGAATGAATTCAAGTCTGTAGATTGAGGATTTACTCATCCAATAATTGTTCTAAGAAGATTCGCGTTTCGCGGGTATAGCTTTCGTAATAGACGCCAGTGCCCGGACCATAAAATCCAGTGTGAATTTTTCTCACTTTACCCTTTTTATCTAGGTAGATACTGGTGGGAAATGATATAATTTTATTCAACATCGGAAATTTTTCTGAGGCCACTGTTTTACTCGCCTTTCCTCCGATGTAGGCCGGATACTGAATCCCGATTTCTTCAAATTGATTTTGAACTGCTGCTACGTTTTTAGCAAAGTCATTCGTGCGCTCAAATGCGATTGGAATAATATTTAGTCCTCGATCGTGATAGTCTGCATAAAGCTCTTTGTAAAAAAGATGCTCGTCGTAACAATTCGGACACCATGATCCAAAAATCTGAATGATGGTAACTTGATTCTCTAGTTGCTCTGCGTCTAGAGTGCTAATTTCTCCATTGAAGTCGACCAGCTCAGTGGTAATCGTGCTATATCCGGGTAAGAGATAGGTCAGTGAATCAGGATCTGCTAATTCAAACGTGTCGTTTTTTACGCCTATCCATGGCTCACTCCAATGTTTGCCCGATAAGAAGACCCCATTCACTATACTGTCATTTTTAAATTCACCGGTAAATCCAAACAAATGGGACCCATCAAAACAAGTAAGATTGAATGAGGAAGGTGTTGCTACGCCTTGTAGATAGCGATAGTCTCCTGTTTCCGTTAAAAATGTACCATGAATTTCACCGTCGATCACGTGAAACAATCCCAAAGCCTTGTATTCATCGTCGGTGTTAGGGCTGAACCAAACTTCGTATTTCAACTCATCGCCATTTGGCTGTTGTATTGGAGTAGCTTTACCAATAAATGATGCGTCAAATGGAATAGAATAGTCTTCTCGAAGATAATTGTACCAATGACCAGTAATGTTCGTGGGTGAGTTGATCAGACCAATAAATTCACTATCGAATCGAGGCATTTTTATACGAATGCTATCCCCTTCTATTCGTACATCTTTTACCTCAATTTGCTCTTCGCTATTGATAATTGTGAGGGTAAGAGTACTATCAATATTAAACCGAAGAGGAATAAAAGTGTCGTTGGTGGTCATTGTCATACGCCAAGATCCAGTTGATAATGGTAATGACTTACTTTCTTTTTCTACGATGTCGCTGGTGCAGGACGCAAATGAAAGGGCAATGATCAATAAAGGGATAGTCAGTCTAAGCATTAAAGGTCTTTAGTTAAGAGCACTGCAAGATGGTAGAAATGTTTAGACGCATTGAGCTAACAATGACATATTGTTGTAATGCAAAACAAAAAAGGGCACGAATTTCGTGCCCTTTTGAAGTTTGTCAATCCGTGGTTTACAAATCGAACTTAATACCCTGTGCAAGAGGTAAAGTATCGCTGTAATTCAAGGTGTTTGTTTGGCGTCGCATATACGCTTTCCACGCGTCAGATCCAGACTCTCGTCCACCACCGGTTTCTTTTTCACCACCGAAAGCACCGCCAATTTCAGCACCGCTTGTTCCAATGTTCACATTGGCAATTCCACAATCGCTTCCAGAACAGCTGAGGAACTTTTCTGCTTCTCGCATATTGGTTGTCATAATGGCCGAAGATAAACCTTGCTTAACGCCATTTTGCATTTCGATTGCTTCATCCAGATCGGTGTACTTGATCAAATAGAGTATGGGAGCAAATGTTTCACTCTGAACGATTTCGTAGGTGTTTTTAACCTCAGCGATGCATGGTTTAACATAGCAGCCGCTTTCGTATCCTTCGCCGTTTAGCACTCCTCCTTCAACGATGAAGTTTCCTCCTTCAGCTTTCACTGAATCAATAGCTTCTAAGTAGGTGTTAACCGAGTCTTTGTCGATAAGCGGTCCCACGTGGTTCTGTTGGTCCAGAGGATTTCCAATGCGAATTTGGCTATAAGCGGTAACCAATTGTTCTTTCAATTGATCGTAAACACTTTCATGTACGATTAATCTTCGGGTTGATGTGCAACGTTGACCGGCTGTTCCAACAGCTCCGAAAACAGCTCCTATGATCGTCATTTTCAAATCGGCGTTTGGTGTAACTATGATTGCATTGTTACCGCCTAATTCAAGAAGTGATTTACCAAATCTTTCTGCTACAGTGGCACCTACAATTCGTCCCATTCGCGTAGATCCTGTTGCCGAGATTAGGGCGACATCATGGTCCTTGGTCATATACTCTCCTACTTGGTAGTCACCGTTAATGATGCATGAAATACCTTCTGGGAGATTGTTTTCAGCGAGGACAGACTGAAATATATTTTGGCAAGCTACCGAACATAGGGGGGCTTTTTCTGAAGCCTTCCAAATACATACGTTTCCACTTACCCATGCAAGTGCAGTGTTCCAGCACCAAACGGCTACTGGAAAGTTGAAAGCGGAGATAATACCAACTACCCCAAGAGGATGCCATTGCTCATACATCCTGTGTCCTGGACGTTCGCTGTGCATGGTCAGACCGTACAATTGACGACTAAGCCCAACTGCGAAATCACAGATATCAATCA
>JADFAK010000065.1 GCA_015665315.1 Flavobacteriales bacterium
GCTATCGAACTTTAAATAGAGATAATAGGGAGAGATAATAGAAAGAGATAATAGGGAGAGTTAAGTATTGGTTTTTCTGTTGGGTTATGGTTAGGGCGTTTTAGGGGTGGGGCGCACAAGGCAAATATCTCAATACTCGTTCTCGCACTCGTTCTGGCACTCGCTTTGACCTTCAAGTACTCCTTTAAATAGAGGAAGAGGAAGGGAATAGAGGAAGAGGTAAGTGGTTTTTTCTTACGGGTGAGGTTCAGACGTTTTAGGGGTGGGGCAGCAAATGACCGGCTTTGCTCGGATGATCCTGTGAACTGGTGTGCTTGTTTGGGTGTAGGGAGTCCTTTTGGTGGACGAAAGAAGCAGCATTTGCGCTTGTCGCTAATCCAGATTATGGGGAGGATTGGATGTGGTTAAATCGCTCTAACGGGAATTAGATGCGAGCTCAGGAGATTGGTTTTTGGACTACAGACGTGCACCAATAATAAGTACATCGTCGATTTGAGGATTGTCGCCGCACCAGGTTTTGAAGAAACTCTCTAGCTTGGATTTGGCGTGCTCGATGTTTTGCTCGTATGTTTCTAGTATCAGATCTCGGAAAAGGGACTTGTTGAGCTTTTTATTTTCGGTTCCTCCGAATTGATCAACGAAACCATCGGTGAACATGAAGAGCATATTTCCGGCTTCGAAGCTGATTTTCTTCGTTGAGAAGTGAAATGATCCGTTGAGCTTATTGCTAAGGATCGTGCCACCCAGACTCAGACTGTCGGCTTTGATTTCGTGGGCCTTCCCGTCTTTGACAATGATGATGGGGTTTTGAGCACCGGCAAATTCGATGGAATTCGTAGCTCTATCGATGACGCACAAGCTCATATCCATTCCATCCTGTGAATTGTCGATTCCCGTTTCTTGGTTGAGTGAATGGACGATCTCTTTGTGGACTTCCGCTAAGACAAGCGAAGGTTCATGGATTCCTTTTTCGTTTACAACCTTGTTTAGTTTGTTGTTGGCAATCAAGGACATGAAAGCCCCAGGGACACCATGTCCGGTACAATCAACAGTAGCTATAAGGAGCTTTTCACCAATCTGTTCGAACCAGTAAAAATCACCGCTAACAATGTCCTTTGGTCGGAAATAGATGAAGGACTCTGGCAAGTGTGTTCGAATGCGTTCTTCTGGAATGAGGATCGAATTCTGAATTTTTTTGGCGTAGTTAATGGAGGCCAGGATTTTCTGTCTTTGTAGAAGAATCTGGCTGTTTTGGTTGTTGAGAATGCGGTTTGTTCGGCGCTTGCGAATTATGCTAAAGAGCATCATGCCTATGACAAAAAGCACGCAAAGTCCAGCAACCAGAAGTACGCGATCCCTGGCTTTTTTATTGGCTTCTCCGGCTGCCATTTGAGCGGTGATTTCTGCGAGCTCACGGTCGCGTTTTTCGGTTTCGTACTTGGCATTGAGCTCACTTACGCGGTTGAAGTTGTTCAGACTGTCGAGTTCAGAACGCAAGGTGAGGTATTGTTCTTTGAAGTCTAAAGCTTCTTGATAGCGGAATTGCTTCGAGAAGATTTTGGATTTGAGATCGTAGACGTCCAGAAGAGATTCGTTGAATTCGTTGGCCAGACTAATGTCTTCAACCTCTTTGAGATGGGCCAAAGCATTGTCGTACAGGCCTTCTAGCATGTCGACTTCTGCTAATCCAGACAAGCAGGCAGTAAGTTGGTGGAAATCTTCATCGGCCAGACTTTCTGTGCGACCAATCTCAAACCAATGGCGAGCTGAATCGACTTGCTCCTCGTACAAGAACAGCTCTCCTTTAATTGGGGCCGGGCTAATGTACTGTTCGTGCAAATTTTGAAATTGCTCCAATTCTTGGACGTAGTGCCAGGAGCTGTCGTATTGTTTTACTTCTAGGAAATCGGTCGCGATATTGAATAGGTTCAAGGCCGAGCCGTTGAAATCGTCTAGTTCAAGACTTATGTTGTACGATTCGCGGTAGTGTTTGATGGACTCGTCGTAGTTATCCATGTAGCCATAGATCACCCCAATATTATTGACAATGCTGGCGATACCTCGCTTGTGGTCAATCAATCGATACCACTCTAGTGACTGCTGGAAGTTTTCCAGTCCGGTTAAATACTTCCCTTGAATGGTCCCTGCGATGCCAAAAACATTGTAGCATTCGGCGATATTGGTCGTGTCCTGGATTTGTTGCGCTCGTTCGAAAGATCTTCGGGCGTAAACAATGGCGCTGTCGGGGTTGTTAAACAAAAACTCACCGCTCAATTCGAGATTGATATCGATAAATGAGGAGTCGGTCACGCAATGGGCAAGACATGTCGTCAAGCTATCTATGGCATGTTTGTCCTGAGCATGGCCCAGAAAAGAGATGCCAACGAGTGACAATGTGATCGATATGTTTCGTAGTGATAGCAACGCGTAATAAGTGTATCTTGATGCTTGTACGTTGACAAGGCGAAAAGGTTTTGATCAAAAAATTAAAGAATTTGGAAGTTTTTTGAAATAATGCGTATATTTGCACCCCTCTAAAAGAAGAAGAGATAATTATGGCAAATCATCAATCAGCCAAGAAGCGAGCACGACAGGACGAAAAGAAGCGCGTCCACAATAAGTATTATCACAAGACAGCTAGAAATGCTGTCCGTGCATTACGTGCAACAACATCGAAAAGCGAAGCCGAAGGAATGCTTTCGCGGGTTAGTTCTCTATTGGACCGTTTGGCCAAGAGAAACATCATCCACAAGAAAAAAGCTGCGAATATAAAGTCGAGCGTAGCAAATCATGTGAATAGCCTGTAAAAGGGATACCTTCATCTTATAATATTTTAAAAGACCCTCTTTCGTGGGTCTTTTTTTATGCTTTAAAAGATGAAGGAATTTGTAGTTTCTCCAGGAGGAGTAAAAAGTTGGGCAAGTGAAGACAGGCCAAGAGAGAAAATGTTGTCTTTGGGAAAAGCGGTATTGACCGACGCCGAATTGCTTGCGATTCTAATCGGATCGGGTACCGTAGAAGAAAGCGCGGTAGACTTGGCTCGAAAGGTTCTTTCAGGTGTGAACAACAACCTCGGGGAGCTGGGGCGAAAGAGCGTACACGATCTCACCAAACACAAAGGAATAGGGGAGGCCCGAGCCATTTGCATTCTTGCAGCTATGGAGCTTGCCAAACGTCGACAGCAGAGTGAGCCTATCCAGAAGAAAAAGATTACTTGTTCGCGAGATGCGTATGAACTGGTCTATCCCAAGCTTGCTGATTTGTCGCACGAGGAGTTTTGGATTTTGTTGTTGTCCCGATCAAATAAGGTCATCGAGCTAAAAATGATTTCGAAAGGAGGGATTACAGGGACAGTTGTTGATGTTCGACTTATCTTTGCCGAGGCGCTGGCACAAAAAGCGTGCGCCATGATCTTGTCTCACAATCACCCCTCTGGAAACCTAAAGCCAAGTGAGAGTGATATTCGGCTGACCAAAAAGATGTGCGAGGCGGGGAAGATTCTGGATATTCCAGTACTCGATCATATTATTGCAACAGATAGTGCGTATTTCAGTTTTGCTGATGAATCCATGTTATAAAGAATGAAAAAGATACTTACCGTAATAGGAGCCAGACCACAAATAATCAAGTCGGCTGCCGTGAGTCGTGCGATTTCACAGAAGTTCCCAAATCAACTGAAAGAGATCATCCTGCATACTGGTCAGCACTACGATGAAAATATGTCGCAGGTGTTTTTTGAGGAGATGTCGATTCCGAAGCCAGATGTCAATTTGCAAGTTGGTTCGGGTGCACATGGTAGTCAGACCGCCAAAATGATCGAAGGAATTGAAATTGCGTTGAACGAGTACAAGCCAGATGCTTTATTGGTATACGGTGATACGAATTCAACACTTGCCGGAGCCATTGCGGCGTCTAAGATTCACGTACCTGTCGTGCATGTTGAATCGGGATTGCGTTCATTTAACAAAAAAATGCCTGAGGAGATCAATCGGATAACTTGTGATCATTGCTCAACATTGTTATTTACACCAACAGATCAAGGCGTAGTGAATCTCAAGGCTGAAGGGTTCACCATAGATGCCGATGGTCCATATACGATGGACAATCCGGGTGCTTTTAGGTGTGGTGATGTGATGTACGACAATAGCTTGTACTTCGAAGCAACTGCCAATGAGCGGAGTTCGGTACTAAAAGATTTGGGAGTCGAGGAGAATGAATTTATCTTGGCTACAGTTCACCGTAACAACAACACGGATATTCCCGAACGGCTGAATGCTATTTTTAAAGCGTTTTTGGACATAGCGAATTCGAGTGACAAGAAAATTGTGCTCCCATTGCATCCACGCACCAAGAATTTGTTAAGCGCCAATCTCGATCCGGCCGTCAAAGATTCTTTGGATCGTTGTCAAAATTTTATACTTACGACACCTGTTTCATTTCTGGATATGGTTATGCTAGAAAGCAAATGCTCCATGGTCCTAACGGATTCAGGTGGGGTTCAAAAGGAAGCATTTTTCTTCAAGAAGCCTTGTGTGATTTTGAGAAGTGAAACGGAATGGGTTGAGCTAGTAGAGAACGGCAATGCGATTATCGCCGATGCAGACGAGAAGAAAATCATAGAAGCTTATCGTGCGCTTTCTGGAAAGTCAGACTACACCTATCCATCCTATTACGGAAAGGGTGATGCTGCCGAATTCATTTGCGATAAGATCTTGACTTGGCTATGAAAATTCTGGTATTTACAGATCAAGAGACCAATCGCCTGCATTATGCGTGCACTGTCCTATTTGTCTACGTTTTAGGTGTGGAGTTTGAGCTCACCAATGATGGAGAGTATTACAGGAATTTTGATGGCGTAAAAATCAATTATACAGGAGAAGCAGATTTGGCTGGTCTTCGCATTGTGCCTCACGGATTGCTTTTCGAGAAAGGAGTGCATGATATTGTCCCGGAATTAGGGGAGTGGGATGAGTTGCCAGTGCTTTTTCCAAGTGGAGCAGCAGCAGATTGTCCTTTTGATATTTTTACCGCGACTTTTTTTCTTAGCTCGAGGTATGAGGAACATCTTCCTTTTATTGCCGATTCGAATGGTAGGTTTGACGCGGAGAATGCGATTGCATTCAAATATGGTTTTCTCAAAAGACCGATAATAGATCTTTGGGCGTACAAATTGGCTAATCACATTGAGTCTACTGAAGCCAAGGTCATATTTCCGAAACGAACATATACCTACACTAGCACGCTCGACATAGACAGTGCTTATGCCTATCGACACAAAGGATTGATGCGAACCCTTGGAGGGATTGCAAAAGACTTGGTTTCGGGCAACGGAATGAATTTAAGTCAGCGCGTAAAAACCGTCCTAGGACTTGCTCCCGACCCCTATGATACCTACGATTTACTATTGGAATGGCACAAAGAACTTCGTGTCCCGGCGATCTTCTTTTTCTTACTGGCCGACTATGGGATGAACGATAAAAATGTTCCTTTCTCGAGCACGAAGTACCAGTCTTTGATCAAGCGATTGGCCGACTACCATAAAGTGGGGATTCACCCTGGGTTTATGAGCAATGAGGACGATGAAAAGCTCGATAAAGAAATCCTGCGTTTGTCCAAAATCACCCTCCGAGAGGTGGAACGGAGCCGACAGCATTTCTTGATGTTGCGCCTACCACGAACATATCGAAAGTTGATTGCCAAGGGAATCACTGAGGATTACACGATGGGCTTTGCGTCGCAGCCGGGCTTTAGACTGGGTACTTGTACACCGATTCCATTTTACGACTTGGAATATGAGAGTACCACTAAGTTGTTGCTCTATCCTTTTGCAGTTATGGATGCGACACTGAATATGTACATGAAATTGACTCCCGACGAGGCCGTCGACGTATGCCAAGAAATGGTTGGCGAAGTTAAAGCTGTGAACGGCAGTATGATAAGTCTGTGGCACAACGAATCCGTAAGTGAAAAATGGCATTGGAAAGGATGGTCGGAAGTCTATCGCCGTATGCTCGAAATTGGCACATCCAGCGTCGAAACTGGGCGATAAGCGACCTAATGCTTGGCAATTCGCTTAAATGGTGTTAAGCTTGCCGGATCAACAATTTAATTGGCTATTTTTAAGTCAAATGAATACCCTATGATTCACGACCTAAGTAAGAAAAACTCCATTCTCAGCAAGTTTATACGAGAAATTCGGGACTCCGAAATTCAGAAAGATAGTATGCGATTTAGGCGCAACCTAGAACGCATTGGCGAGGTGATGGCTTATGAAATAAGTCAGGAATTGGAGTATACGCAGACCGAAATTGTGACCCCTTTGGCCTCGATGGACGTCCCTGTATTAAAGGACGAGCTGGTCTTGGCTACTATCCTGAGAGCGGGGCTGCCTTTGCATCAGGGCTTGCTTAATTACTTTGATACGGCAGATTCGGCTTTTGTGACGGCTTATAGAAAATACGATTCGGCAGACGAATTCACTGTTGAGGTAGATTATTTATCTGCCCCAGATCTTACGGAAAAAGTACTCATTATAACGGACCCGATGATCGCTACAGGATCGTCACTTTACAAGAGCTATAAGGCCTTATTGTCGAGGGGGATTCCGAAAAAAATCCACGTGGTGGCGGCCATAGCTAGCGCTCAAGGGATAAGCTTCTTGAAGAAGAAAATGGGTAGTGACATTAAAATTTGGGTAGGTGCTGTTGACCTTGAACTGACAGCAAAGGCGTATATCGTTCCAGGACTGGGTGATGCGGGAGATTTGGCATATGGGAACAAAGAATAAATATGGAAGACGGTGCATATTGGCTTGAGCTTGGGTTAATGCTTCTTTCGAGCATAGTCAAATTTGTATTGACACCCTCCTTCATGGTGGCTCGTGGCTGGAGTTTTATAGAGATTGTGATTGTCACGACATGCGGATCGTCACTGGGCTTGTTTCTTTTCTATCATTTGGGAGATCTATTCTTCAAGTGGATGCAACGCAAGCGGCGGGGGCCTGCGAAGAAATTTTCATGGAAGAACAGAACGCTTGCACGCGTAAAATCCAATCTAGGCCTCAAAGGATTGATGCTGATTTCGGGGCTCATATCGGTGCCAATTACAGGGGTCCTTGCTGCCAGGTACTTTAAGTCTAAGAGTACATTGCCGCTACTCATCTTTGGTTTCTTCTTGTGGTCGCTCTTACTTACGACGATCAGCATGGGTTTTGGAAATTTAATTCAATTCTTATCTCAATGAAATATCAGCATTTGTTTTTCGACTTGGATCGGACCTTGTGGCATTTTGAAAAGAACTCCCAAGAGACACTCGAGGAAATTATCGGTGCTTTGAATTTGACTGATCGAGGGATTGGGACATTGGAATTGATTGAAACCTACAGGAAGATCAACCATGAATGTTGGAGCCTGTATCGAAAGGGCCTGATGGAAAAAGAGGAGCTTCGAACAGTTCGATTTCGTAGAACTTTGGCGCATTACGGAGTTCAAGATGTATCGATGGCCGATCATTTGGCGAATGCCTATGTAGAAAGAAGTCCCACGAAAACACACTTGTGCGAAGGGACGATTCCTATGCTGGACTATCTTCAGAACAAAGGATATGTCATGCACATAATTACCAATGGATTTCCTGAAGTCCAATACATCAAGTTGGAGAATTCTGGCCTGAAAAAATATTTTGATGAGATAATCGTCTCAGAAGAGGTTGGTCATAAGAAGCCACATATCGAGGTGTTTTCGGCTGCTTTGTTTAGCGCGAGCGCAAATAAATCTGAATCAATCGTAATTGGTGATGACCTGGAGGCCGATATAGGAGGTGCTCGAAATGCGGGTATTGATCAGGTGTACTACAATCCTGACGAAATTCCCCATGGTGAAGAGACCACCTATGAGATCAAGCACCTAGTAGAAATTCATAATATATTGTAAGACACAAGTCACAGGTTGGATCGAACGGCTCACTACCGATGTCGATTGTTATATTTGTGATTCAAAAATTAAAAGATGGCAGATCAGCAAAAGAAAGGACAGATTAATATTGAGCTACCCGAAGATAAGGCAGAAGGGGTTTACGCAAATTTGGCGGTGATTACACATTCACCTTCCGAGTTTGTTTTGGACTTCATTCGCATGATGCCGGGAATGCCAAAGGCACGTGTTCAATCGCGATTGATCTTGACTCCACAGCATGCAAAGCGTCTCATGCGCGCTCTAGGCGAAAATGTACAGAAGTTTGAGGCTCAACATGGCCCTATTAAGGATATCAAAGGCCCAGAGGCAGGAATTCCTATGAATTTTGGCGGACCAACAGGCGAAGCTTAGTACAGTATTTCCGAAGTCCCTCGAATGACCCCTTTTATAGTGCCGAGAAGTTCTTGGCCTTCGAAAGGGGTGTTTTTTCCTTTCGATTTAAAGTCGGCTTTGTGAACTTGAAACTTGGCAGTTGGGTTGAACAAGGTCAGATTGGCTTCGGCTCCTTCTTGAATGCCCTCAATGGGACAACCAAAAATATCACGTGGATTGGTTGAGATCTTACCGATGATTTCATCTGGGGTCAGGACGTCTTGAAGTGCTCCATTTGCAGTTGCAAAGGTTGTTTCGATGCTACTAATTCCGAATGCGGCATATTGAAATTCACAACACTTGCTTTCAATTTCGTGCGCATTGTGATCCGAACAGATGACATCTATCGTCCCATCTTTTAGTCCGCGTTTCAGTGCTTTAATATCACTTTTGGCTCTAAAAGGAGGGTTCACCTTTCGATCAGAATCGAAGGCGTTCATATCCTGGTCAGAATAATGAAGTTGATGAGCTGCTACACCGCAAGTGATGTTCAGACCTTCTTTTTTAGCTTTCTTGATCAAGTCGACCGATCCAGCCGTACTGATCATAAGAACGTGCATTTTCCCGCCTGTGTAGCGCAATATTTCTATATCCCGAGAAAGTCTCATTTCCTCCGAAATCGACGGCATTCCTTTTACTCCGTGGGCGACACTTGCTCCACCTTCGTGCCAAACTCCATCAGGAGATATTGTATTGTCGAAAGGAAAGGATAAAATCAACCCATTGAAATTCTTGCTGTACTCGAGCGCACGGTGCATGAGCTCAGGATTGTTGATGGGTTCTTTGTAATCGGTGAAGGCCACTGCCCCTGTATGGTGCATGTCCAACATTTCGGCCAATTGCATGCCTTGTGCTTTTTTGGAGAGCGCACCGGCTGGTAGTAATTGGACCAAATGAGTGCTCGACTTGAACTTAGCATATTCGACGCTTGCCTTGTTGTCGACGACTGGATAGGTCAATGGCATGGTGACAACTGCGGTAAAACCGCCATGAGCCGTTGCATTCAGTCCACTTGATATATCTTCTTTGTGCTCAAATCCTGGATCTCCGAATAAAGCGCAAGTGTCCATCCAGCCGGGTGAAACGCACAGACCTTTTTCCTTGATAACCGTATTCTTTTCTGCTGGGATATTGGCTGCGATTTTTACAATTTTCCCTCTTTGGATTAGAACGTCACGGTTTGCGTTGTTCAACTTACTCGTTGGATCTATGATCTGAACTGATTTGAGAAGAATGCCCATACCTTTATTTCAAAAGTTTGATCAATGCAATTTCGATAATCAAGAAAACTAGGGCCAACACAATGAGTAGAGGCCATAATTTTTTACCATTGTTTAATTCGCCCACTTCAGATTTGAGCGTTTCAAGTCCGCCTGTGAGTATCGTAAAGTTGGTCGCTCCAAGTTCTTGAATCAAGTTGTTTGCGTCGCTTGGTGTGAAGAACTCCAAAGCGCTTTCTTCTCGTTGGTAGTTGAATGAGAATACATCAACTGTATTTTGCTGGAGCTGGAGGTCGTAAGATCCGGCTTCCGAGGGCTGACCGTGGAGGTAGATTTCTGTTGTGCCTCCTATTCTGCGAAAGCCAGGAAGAAAATCCAAGCCTGTAACGGCGTCAACCAGGTGGAATGGCTCTTGCGTTGCGTCGGGTAGAGCAAATGACTCTGCTAGTTCGTCTTTTCCTATAACGTAGCTCAGCTTATGCGTGCGCTGCGAAAATTCGGCGATTCGAATGAGGGAGGTTACAAACAAGGCATGCTGTGAGAAGTTACTTTCGGAAGAAAGCAATGAAACTGCGCTGAGGTAAACTCGGCCTTCACCGCTTTCAAATTCTCCGAGGAAAGTACCACCACCTTGCATGGTGAGTAGCTGATCTCCTTTGACCCGACTGTTGAGTGCAAGTGAATAAAATCTTTGTGCAACGGGTAGGTCGATGTTTTTAGGCAGACTCTCGAACACGTCTCGGTAAAGGAAATGGTCTAAGTTGATCTCGCTTACTTTTCTAGGACCGTTTGTAATTGCTCCAAGCGAAGGGGCATTGAGCAAGCCGAGGAAAGCATTGTAAGAATTCAAGTCAACATCCTTGCCCGGGATGACGAGCAAGTTACCGCCCTCTTGAATAATTTTGGATAGCTCGGCGGCAAGACCGGTGCTTATTTGCGGAAGTTCATTCAGAATGATAAGCTCATGCTTCGAGAGGTCACTGTAGTCAACCCCAAGTGAAGAGACCTGAGTAAATGCGAAATACGGATCATCCTCAAATACTTTTCGCACGAAATTGGTCTGTCCGCTTCCAATTTCAAGTATGCTGATTCGCTCGGCTACTTCGAAAGAAAAGAAATAGGAATCGTCAAAGGTCACGGGGTGATCTTGGATTTGGACCACAGCCTTGTGGAATCCAGGCTCGGAAACAGTGAAGAAAAGTGTAGTGTCTGTGAATTGACCGGGTTCAATACTGAAGCTTGCAACGGCTTTTTGCGAGCCATCGATATGCAGTTTGAGAGGAATGTTCTCTATAGCCTCCGAATTCGTATTGCCTATGCGGATTCTAAGTTGTTCGGTTGCATTGGCTCTAATAACTGGAGAATCAAACCAAACAGAGTCGATGAAAATATTGTCTTGGTCCACAACGACATTTGGCACTAAGCGAAAATCGATCGTTGTATCGGCATTCATTCCTTCAAAATCGTGCGTACTTTTTTGAAGATCGGAAATCAGATAGGCTGTTTTCGATGAAATGTCGGAGTTAGACAAGGCTTCCATCTGCCGCGCGATGACATCTGAAATATTTCGTGTAGTCGGGGAGATTTGAACTTCGTCAATGAGTTCTACGACCTCGTCCTTGTTTACGAGAAACTGGTGTCGTCCTTCAAAATCATTGGTTACGACATGAAATAAGTCTGTGGCTTGATAGGCATCGACAATTTCTAGCGCTTGATTTCGCGCCAAATCGATCAATCGTCCGTCCTCATTTTCAGCTTCCATGCTGAAGCTATTGTCGATGTACAGACTCACGATTTTTTTACCGGCACTGGTGTCTGCATCGTCCACAGGTATAAAAGGCTGAGCAAATGCGAGAACGATTGCGGCAATCGCTAGCATACGAGAAGCTAGGATTAACAGGTGTTTTAAGCGTGATTTGCTTTGTGTTTCTTGCTTGACTTCCTTCAGAAAGGCTACATTGGAGAATGCAACGCGTTTGAATTTCCTGAAGTTGAAAAGGTGGACAATGACCGGAATAGCTAGCGCCAGAAGGCCAAAGAGTATTTCGGGGTAGACAAATTGCATCAAGGCACAAAGGTATTAAGATTTCTATTGTTTGCGAGTTAAAAAAACTTTCCGCGTTAGATTTGTAGAATGGACATGAACAATCTAGAATTAAAGGGCTTTTTGGACATGCAGGTGGATCGTTTCAACCGGAAGGAATTCATCGAAATGGATCCGATTTCGATTCCACATCGATTTGCACAACGTGCTGATAGGGAAATTATTGGCTTTTTAGTGGCTTCGATAAGCTGGGGCAATCGCAAAGCTATTTTGAAGAGCGGACAACGGATGGTTGAGTTAATGGACAATGCGCCATTTGACTTTATGTCTAATCACCAAGAATCGGATTTAAAGAGATTGGATGCTTTCAAGCACAGGACGTTTAACGGTTCGGATTTCATTTTTTTTGTGTCGAGCATGCGGCATTTGTTTGAGGAATTTGGTTCACTTGAATCGGCGTTTTTTCATCATTACCGTGGTGAGGCAGACCTGATGGATACCATTGAACGATTCAGAGGTGATTTTTTCACGACACCACATTTGCCTCGTGCTGAAAAACATGTATCGAACCCGGCAAAAGGCTCGGCAGCCAAGCGCATACACATGTTCTTGCGATGGATGATAAGAAATGACGATCGGGGTGTAGATTTCGGGATTTGGACTAAGTTTTCGCCCAGTATATTGTCTTGTCCCTTGGATGTGCACTCGGGAAAAATTGCGCGCGAACTGGGATTGCTCCATAGAAGGCAGGATGATCGAAAAGCTGTGGAGGAGCTTGATTTAGCCTTACGGCAAATGGATAAACTGGATCCCGTGAAATACGATTTCGCCCTATTTGGTTTGGGGGAGGAAAAAAGAAGGCTGAACATTTCTGCCCAGCCTTGATATTTTTAAAACGTGCGAATCTTACATCGTATACGCGTTCGCATCAATAAGGGTAGTTGCGATTTGTTGACGGGTATCCTTGATATTAAAAGGTTCCATCTTGGTAAATCGCTTGAGTCCTATCATCATCATTTTCAATTCGTCGCCTTCGGCAAATGATAACAGGGCCTCTTTCGCTGAGCTTTGGATGATTTCATTGGCCTCGTAAATGAAGGCCTTCATCATGTTGATCTGCGTTTCGCTTTCACTTAATCCCAAGGTTTTTACACGCTTTTCAACACGGAGAAGAATCGATTCTGCTGCGTAGGTTTGGATAATCATGTCTGCAACGTTCATCAAGACCTCTTGTTCTTTAGCCAAGGATGTCATCAACTTCTGAACGGCTGCACCGGCGACCATCAAGACCGCTTTTTTGTGGTTTTTGACGTATCCTCTAAAGAGATCAAAATCATCGTTTGGGGCTTCACCAAATTCGGGAATACCCATGAGATCATTGGCTACCTGCGTTGCAGGCCCCATGAGGTCGAGCTCACCTTTCATTGCTTTCTTGAGGATCATGTCCACGGTGAGCATGCGGTTGATTTCGTTGGTGCCTTCGAAGATTCGGTTGATACGTGAATCTCTGTATGACCGTTCAATTCGGGTCTCGGCACTGTAGCCCATTCCACCATGAATTTGAACACCTTCGTCAACACAGAAATCGAGCACCTCACTTCCTTGTACCTTCAACATAGCGCACTCGGGAGCGAATGATGCTATTCCCTTGAGCATCGCCTCGCTTTTTGGCATGCCGTTCTTGATCAAATCGGCAATGGCGTCGTCAATATTTTGAGCGGCACGGTAGGTGGCAGATTCAAGGGCATATATTTTGGTCGCCATTTTCGCCAATTTCGAGCGAATTGCGCCATATTTTGAAATAGGTCGACCGAACTGACTTCTCTCGTTGGCGTAGTTAATCGAATTGGTCATTACACCTTTTGCTCCACCCAGAACACCGGCGGCCAATTTGATTCTACCAATGTTGAGAATGTTCACGGCGATTTTAAATCCCTTTCCTCTTTCGTACAATTGATTTTCAACTGGGACTTTTACGTTGTTGAGGAATACTTGGCGAGTAGATGATCCTTTGATACCCATTTTTTTCTCTTCGGGGTTCAAAGTGAGGCCTTCCATGTCTTTCGTCAGAATGAAGGCACTTAGATTTTCGTCGTCATCGATCTTGGCGAAGACCGTGAATACATCCGCAAATCCTGCGTTCGTAATCCACATTTTTTGGCCGTTCAAAATCCAATGCTTTCCATCTTCCGATAAAACAGCTTTGGTTTTTGCGCTATTGGCGTCTGATCCAGAACTAGGTTCTGTCAAGCAATAGGCAGCTTTCCACTCGCCCGTAGCCAATTTTGGAACGAAGGCTTTGATTTGTTCTTGGCTGCCGTAATATAAGGTGGGCAAAGTACCGATTCCCGTATGGGCGCCAAATGCAACAGAGAACGAATGAGCTTGGCCCAGTACTTCTGTACAAAGCATCGACGTTACGAAATCCATTCCCATACCATTGAACTCTTCTGGCACCGAAATTCCAAGAAGTCCGAGCTCGCCGGCCTTCTCCAATAGTGAAGGCATCAACCCTTCCTCCATGGAGTCGATCTTGTCAAGGTTGGGAACGATTTCTTGCTTGACAAAGTCCTCGCATGTCTGAATGATCATTTTTTGCTCTTCGGTCCATTCTTCAGGGATGAACACTTCGTGGCAATCGACGTCGCGGATTAAAAACTCGCCTCCGCTTATGGCATTTTTATTGTCTGACATCCTCGCTTAATTTATGGGGGTGGATTACTTTAATAATTCAAAAACTCCGGCTGCGCCTTGTCCAGTTCCTACGCACATGGTGACCATGCCGTATTTGTTCTTTCGCCGACGCATTTCATTGAACAGTTGTACAGAGAGCTTGGCGCCTGTGCATCCAAGGGGATGGCCTAGTGCAATAGCACCTCCGTTAACGTTCACGATTTCGGGGTTTAATTCGAGTTCACGCATTACAGCCAGAGACTGCGATGCAAATGCCTCGTTCAATTCGATGAGCTCAATATCATTTTTTGTAAGGCCTGCTCTTTCCAAGGCTCTTGGAATGGCATAGATCGGTCCGACACCCATGATGCGAGGCTCCAATCCGCTTACGTGATAACTCTTGAGTTGAGCGATAGGCTCGACGCCTAGTTCTTTCAATTTCTTTTCCGAGACGATAAGTACAAAGGCGGCACCATCAGATGTTTGCGAAGCATTTCCTGCCGTCACCGATCCGCGTGCATCGAATACCGGACGAAGTCTAGCTAAGCCTTCAGGTGAGGTGTCACGACGCACACCTTGGTCGGTGTCGACGGTATACGTTCTCGACTGTCTTTTCTCTTTTTCATCGAGGAAGATCTCTTCTACTTCGATGGGAACGATATCATCTTTAAACCGACCAGAGTCGATGGCGTCGGCTGCTTTGTAATGTGAATGTGCAGCGAAAACATCTTGATCCTCACGCGAAACTTTAAAGTCGCGAGCTACGGCTTCGGCTGTGAGGCCCATGCCCCAGTACCAACTTGGATGCTCTTTGGCAACCTTGGCATTGGGAACAATCCTCCAACCTCCGAATGGAATCGGAGACATGGTTTCAACACCACCTGCAATAATGCAGTCGGCCATGCCAGCGTGAATTTTCGCCGAAGCGATGGCAATGGTTTCCAAGCCTGAAGAGCAATACCGATTGACGGTCATGCCTGGAACTTTCTCTGTGTCCAATCCCATCAAGCTGATCATTCGACCAATGTTCAAACCTTGTTCGGCCTCTGGGGTGGCGTTTCCAACGATTACGTCGTCAATTGTTTCTTTGTCTAATTGAGGAAAGTCCTTCATCAAATGACGAATTACCTGGGCTCCTAAATCGTCGGGCCGCATAAACTTGAACAAACCTCTTGGGGCTTTGCCAACAGCTGTTCTGTATCCTCCTATTATATATGCATTCATGTTCTTAGTTTCTTAGGATTTTTCCTGTTTGTACCAGACTTTGCATACGTTCCAGTGTTTTGCGCTGCATGCATAGTTCAACGAAAGTCTTGCGTTCAAGATCGAGCAAGTATTGCTCTGATACTTGCGTAGGGGTGCTGAGATCTCCTCCGCACATCACCGTTCCAAGCTTTTCACTGATATACTGATCGTGTTCAGAAATGTAATTGCCACTCATCATCGTGTGTGCGCCGACGTATACGATTCCCAATCCTTCGTTGCCAAGAACGGTAATGTCCTTTCGTGGAATGGGAGCTGTATAGCCATCAGCCATGCTCAAGCAAGCTTGTTTGGCACGGGCCAATTGGTGGTCTCTTGAAACAACCACTTCATCGGTTCCCTGTCGCAGATATCCGAGTTCGAACCCCTCGTGTGCAGAGGTAGCAACTTTGGCTTGTCCGACCGTCAAGAAACGATTTCGCAGCTGGTTGATTTTAATATCACCTTCTTTGAATTCATCGCTGGTACGTAGGGCAAATTCTTTGGTACCACCACCGCCAGGGATTACGCCGACTCCAAATTCTACGAGTCCGATGTATGTTTCGGCATGGGCTATCACTTTATCGGCGTGCATGCTCAACTCGCACGCTCCACCGAGGGTCAAATTGTGAGGTGCAGAAACGGTAGGCACAGAACTATAGCGCATACGCATCATCGTGTCTTGGAAGGCTTTGACCCCGAAATTGAGTTCGTCCCATTCTTGCTCTACAGCCATCATGAAGATCATACCGACATTTGCGCCAGCTGAAAAATTTTGACCTTCATTGGAAACCACTAATCCTTTATATTCTGATTCAGCCAAGTCCAGGGCTTTATTCAAGCCTTGAATGACCTCGGCGCCAATGGTGTTCATTTTGGTGTGGAACTCGATGTTTAGGATTCCATCTCCAATGTCTTTGATGGTCGTTCCGCTGTTCTTCCAGACAATTTTGGAGTCGGGAATATTTGACAGAACGATTAAGTCTTCTTGACCAGGAATGACCTTGTAAGATTTGGACTGGACATCGTAATACTTTCGCACTCCGTTTTCGAGTTGGTAGAAAGTCGAACATCCGCTATCCAACATTTCCTTGATCCATGGAGCTGCGTTTGAATTGGCTGCTGTCATGGCCTCAAGCGTGGATTCAACTCCGATCGCATCCCATGTTTCGAAAGGCCCCATTTCCCATCCGAAGCCGGCCTTCATGGCGTCGTCAATTTTATAGAGTTCGTCGCTTATTTCAGGCAGACGGTGGGAGGCGTAGGCAAAAACTTGGTTGAAGATAGACCGGTAGAAATCTCCAGCTTTATCCTTACCGTTATACAACACTTTTGTGCGGTCGCCTAGGTTGTCTATTGTTTTCGCTTGCTCAAGCGTGGCAAACTTAGCTTTGTTTTGAGGTCGGTACTCAAGCGTTTCTAGGTCAAGTGCAAGGATTTCACTTTTGCCATCAGCTCCTTTTACTTTTTTGTAAAAACCTTGTCCGCTCTTACTACCCAACCATCCATTGTCCACCATGGTTTTGAGGTAGGCTGGAATAGCGAATACATCTTGTCGCTCGTCGTTTGGACAATTCTCCTTGACAATGCTGGCGACAAAAGTTAAGGTGTCAATACCCACAACATCGCAGGTTCTGAAGGTCGCCGATTTCGGTCGGCCCATTGCCGGACCTGTTAGTCTGTCGACCGTTTCAACATTCAATCCAAGTTCACCAATAGTATGAAAGAGGGCTTGAATAGCGAATACGCCAACCCGATTGGCGATAAAAGCGGGTGTGTCTTTGCAGAGCACCGTCTTTTTACCGAGAAAGCGAGAGCCGTAATCCATGAGGAAGTCGACTATCGCAGGATCTGTGTCGGGCGTAGGGATAATTTCGAGCAGACGAAGGTATCGAGGTGGGTTGAAGAAGTGCGATCCACAAAAGTGCTTTTTGAAATCCTCACTTCGTCCTTCGATAAGCTTGTGCATAGGAATGCTGGACGTGTTCGAAGTGATGAGCGTGCCTGGCTTTCTGAATTGCTCGACATTGGTGAACACTTTCTTTTTGATGTCGAGATTCTCGATCACTACTTCAATTGTCCAATCGCACTCTGCAATCAGCTTGAGGTCGTCGTCGAAGTTTCCAGTTTGGATCCGACTTATAAACGACTTGGAGTAGATAGGGGAGGGATTCGACTTGATTGTGTTGGTCAGCGCGTCGTTGACAATTCGATTTCGCACAGATTTATCCTCCAATTTGAGGCCGAGGTTTTGTTCTTTCTCTGTGAGTTCGCGTGGAACAATGTCCAGGAGCAGAACTTCACATCCAATGTTGGCAAAGTGGCATGCAATACGAGATCCCATGACTCCGGAACCTAGGATGGCTACTTTTTGAATATTCCTTTTCATAATATTAAGGATGCTTGAATTTAGTGTTCGTCTAGTTTGGAGAAGAGTTGGTCATCTTCACATAAATTGTTGATTTGCGCTATTACTTCAAAGAAAACATCAAGTTTTTCAGGGTCGATTCTCTCTTGGATGTATTTGTTGAAGCAGATTACGACATTCTTAGAATGCTCGCGTAGGACAAAGCCCTTTTCTGTCAAAAATACCCGCACCATCCGTCGATCGATAGGGTCTGGTCGGCGCACAATAAGTCCGGCAGCTTCCATGCTTTTGAGTGTCCTAGTCAGACTTCTGGATTCCATACCCATTTTAGGCCCTAATTTGGTAGAAGGTGTTCCTTCCCGATCAATGTTGAGCAGGGTATATCCAACCGACATAGTCCCGCCTTCTTTGGCGGCTTCGTGGTTGTACATCCGCGATATTCTGGACCAAGCCCAGCGTATGTGGAAGTCAAGTGTATCTTCAGGTTTCATTCAGTTTCGTTTTAAGCTTCTCGTTTCAAGTGCTACGAATATATTGAAAAAATGTTATGCACGCATAACAATGAGCTTAAATTTTATTGATTGCAGGAAAATTTATTGGATGCCTTAAATATACGCTAACATTGGCGAGTTTTGCGACAATTGGAAAGGAAATGATTCACAATCTCCTGTTGTCTACTCAGTTGATATTCAATGTTCAAGCCTTCGGCAAATGACACAATCTCGACTGGGGATGGTTCTCCAATTCATTTGGAGTGCATCCCGTCCAAATTTTAACAGTCTGCCCAGCTTTCCTTAGACGATGATCCATTAAAATAGGTTTCAAAAGGTAGGCTTGGACGCATAGGTTCTTTGGATGATACATGTTGTCCCACGACAATCAAGCATTTGCCCGTAGGGCTGGAAATAACTAAGAGATACAAATGGACTACCTGAGCCGAGCATCACAGAATCTCAATTTAAACAGAGACGACCAGCGCCAGACAATATCAATAGAGGTGACCTAACTACGCGCCAAATCATAGATTGACTTCGATTTTTTTTGAGTTACATTTGGGAAGGGAATTTGTATATTTGGCTAACCACCTCCTGAAACCAAATTATTTTAATTGCATGAGACGTATTCTCTCCTTACTTGTCATGTGTCATATTGCCTTAGGGGCATTGGCACAACTCCCAGAAAAATTCTTTTATCAAGCTGTCGCACGTGATGTTGGAGGTGCCTTGATGATCAATACCAGTATTTCAATGAGAATCTCTTTGGTTGCTGATGATCCTTTGAATGCTCCGAGCTATCAAGAACTGCACGCCGTTACGACTTCTTTTCAAGGACTAGTGGATCTCGAAGTGGGTACAGGAATAGTGACAATAGGGACGTTTAGCGCCATAGACTGGAGTACTGGAACGTATTTTCTGAAAGTAGAAATGGACCCACTGGGCGGACTCACCTTTATGGAGATGGGGACAACGCAATTGATTTCTGTGCCCTATGCGTTGCATGCGAAAACGGCCGAAATGGTAGATGACGCGGATGCTGACCCAAGCAATGAGATCCAGACTTTGTCTTTCGATGCTGGTGAATTATCTATTTCTGGTGGAAATACAATTACCCTGCCCCCTCCTGGAGGCGGTGGTGGAGGTACGTTGGATCAAAGTTATGATTCAGGTGGTGCTGGGGCTGGTCGTGTGATAACGGCCGACGCGGGTGCTGTCGAAGTGAACTCCTCGAATGCCAATGGTTTTGGAATTGCCGTGACGAACAATGCGACTGGTGGTGTGGCTTTGGCAGCCGAGAATACCGTTGCAAATAATACTTTTTCGGCTATTCAGGCGACAACCAACGTGAACAATATTCAAGCATCGGCGATACTTGGACATGCGAACAATAATGGTTGGGGGGTTACCGGACAGGTTGCCGCAACGGGAACTGCCGAAAGCGCTGTTTTGGGAAATAACTTCCGATCTTCAGGTGGACATGGTGTCCTTGGTTATGGTTACAATGGTACGGTTGGTCAGACCAACTTTCGTCCGGGTTATGGAGTTTTTGGGGAGAATTACGATTTGGTAGGTTCTCTCGCTAGTTTGGCCGTGGGTACTGCTGGTAAGGGGTATTATGGTATTCTAGGTGAAGACAGATATTTAGGTGCTGTTGGGGGTGCCTACGGTGTGTTTAGCAATGGAGATTTAGGCGCTTCGGGTCTCAAGCTTTTCCAAATAGATTTGCCATCCGATCCTGAGAACTACTATCTCCGGCATTTTTGCGTGGAGTCGGATGAAGTCCTAAATATGTATCGAGGCAATGTAGTGCTTGATGAAAATGGAGAGGCCGTGGTGACCATGCCACAGTATTTCCATGATGTGAACATAAACTTCAGTTACGTGCTTACTCCTATTGGTGCTCCTGCTCAATTGTATGTGAAGGAGAAAATTTCTGGAGAGAACTTTTCGGTTGCAGGCGGACTTCCAGGCCAGGAGATAAGCTGGGTGGTTTATGCCGAGCGTAACGATCCATATTTGCAACAATATCCTGAGCGTAAGGAGAATGTCGTTGCTAAGACAGAACGTGATCGAGGCACACTTCAAATGCCACAACTATATGGAGCAGATGAGGAGAAAGCTACTTTCAAATCTCCAACAACGCAAGGGCAGGTAGAGGTAACAGTGAAGACGCAGAAATGAGAAAGTTTGCGCTCGCTATATTGTTCTTCATTCCACTCTTGGTATCGGCTCAGTCGCTTTCGCGCGAGGCAGTGACAAGCGGTGGTGGCCACATGGAAAATGGAGGGTATGAGCTTTCTTGTTCGTATGGACAATTGGCTACATCTACTCTGGTTCCAGGACTAGGAGGGATTCTGTCACAAGGATTCCAGCAAGTAAATTTCGATTGTCCGGGCGATTTAAACTATGATGGCCAAGTAAATACTGAAGACCTTTTGCTGTTTTTGGGCTTCTTTGGATGTGAGGGAGCTTGTATGGCTGACTTCAATTACGATGGTTTGGTAAATACCCAAGACCTGCTCTTCTTCCTTGGTTATTTTGGCACTTTCTGCAACTGATCGTAAGCCCATCCCTACAAATTGATCATTGTACTTCTCACAGTCCGACTCGGCTTGACCTGATACTTTTGGCGCATATGGTCCAAAGGACAAGCTTATGCAACCATTCGTATTTCGCCTCTTACTCATTTTTGTCTGCACTTCCCTGAGTCATCTCTCAGCACTAAGTCAGATTTTCACCATAAATCCCCTCGTTCAAACCGATGTTCAGGCATGTGCCATCGCGGTTGTTCATGAAGTCGAATTTCTCAATGTTTCAGGACAAGAAGCTTCCGGTGTTGAACTTACTGTCAACCTACCAACCGGGGCCAATTTCGAAGCGGTGCTAGATGGAGAATTCTCTTTCGATGACCAAGTAGAGAACCTCGTGACTTTTGTTGCGATTCAAGATGTTGCCATCGATGAAAGCATTTCTTTGAGCTATAGTTTGTCGGCCAATTGCGTTGATGCGACCCCCGTATTTACGTCCTATCATATTCGATGTGATCAGACGGTTGATCCGGAATTGAACGACCAAGGTACCGTCAATTGGAATTTCTTGGCGCCGTCGTTAAACATTATCTCAATCTCAGAATCCTCGCACCAATCACTCCCAGGTGAAACATATAGTCGAATTATTCAAGTACGAAATGCTGGAAACGAGTCGCTCGATCAATTCACTTTATCTGTCGATTATCTTCCAGCTGCGATTCAAGTGGTATCCTCAAATTTGGGGAGTGTATTAGACAATGTAGTAACACTCACTAGCACCGATCTCCCCAACGGAAGTCTCGATCCAGAAGAAGATGTCTTCATTGAACTTATCGAGGAATATTCAAGCTGCGAAGTAGTCAATGGTACATACACGGCCGCCTGGTCGTGCGATGGAGAGACAATTTGTCAATCGGCCGTTGGGCTAGGTAGTACCTCTGTTATCCCTGGCGAACCAAGTTTGTCGGTGGAAGCTATCTCGGCCAATGACCCGAGTGATTGCGAAACGCCGGGTTGGAATAGTTTTCGAATTATCAATCATTCCAACGAGAATTCAGAAGGAGCTGCGAAAGCCACGAATGTCAAGCTCACCGCCGGGTTGGGGTGGCCAAGTGGTGACATCGGAGGCTCCAAATTTTCAGGGGAGTATTTCTTTGTGACTGGGTTTGAGTTGAATGGAGAATTGTTTCCTGTCGACTCAACCATTATTGATCCCGATATTTCCGCTTCTAAGCAGATGTATCAATTCACTCTGGATCAACTCCCAGCACAAGATACACTTGAAGTCATTGTCCATTGGTTCTATCGTTATCCGAATAGTGGAAATCCGGCATGTGAAGATATGGTAGACGTCGTATTTCACGGGAAAATGAATCTGCAAGCGAATTATGAGAATAAATGCGGACTCACCAAGCCGAAGCAGTTCGAGGAAGGTAGCGGAAGTTACTTCCAATATAGGTACATGGATGAGACAGTTATCGCTCCGTCGGATGCTGATGAAGGCGATGTTTTTACTTTAGGAATTTATGAGAATTGGCGCATCGAAGGATCTACATGCAACGACCCTGTGTATGTCCTGCATCTCACTCCGCCAGCTGGCGTGGATTATATAGAAGGAACGCAATATGGGCTGCGCTCGGATTTGCCCCGCAATGTTCTAGTCTCGTCGATTGGCGACAGCACGCTGGTTTTCGAAATGGACTTGCCAGATAATAGTACTATTTCGGCGTATGGACCTATGGAAGTGGGCGGACAGTTTCAGTTGAACTGCCCTGTTGAATCCGACTGGGGCATTGCCTACGAGGTTTTTCTCAAGTGCAACGATTGTCCCGATTCGACTTATATGTCCAAATTGGCCTGTGGCGTGACCGATAAGTTGCATCCCAACTGCAGCGATTGCGTGGGAATACAGGTCGCTGGAAACCCTGATGTGTTCCGCACCAATTACGGTTATACCGATGCTTCCATGACCCAATTGCTTTCTTATGAAGAGGTCGAGGCGATAGGCAACCTGAACAAGGCATTTACCCACGATACCGTACGCATGCAATTGCCAGCTCTGGTGTCTGGCGTTACCGATGTCTCCGCGGTCCAACTGGAAATTGGGTATTATAAATTGCATGCACTTGACGAACAATTGTTCACTTTATTGGATGGTGCACTCGTACATATATACGACGCCAGTGAAGATCTGCATTACGACCTAGTCGTCAACGAGCCTACTTTGATCGATACTTCTGGCTACGTTGTTATGCAGTTTGTTTTCGACGATCAATTGGCCGATTTTCCATTGGGCTACTTGTTCAATGATGGTGATTCTCTGTGGTTTCAGGCCGATTTTGAGTTGACGGGAAACTCCTTGCTCGAAGACCGAACGGAGTTTGCAGAAATTGCCAATTTCCGATTTCAATTGCTGGCCGATGGCGAACCATGCAACAGCAAAGGCGTCGAGTTCTTCGTGGCTCAACCGCTGTACAACTGGCTTGGAAACAACGATATTCCCGAAGTTGCAGGTTGCGACCCATTCGAAATTGGCTTCTCGTTTAAAAATCTTGGACGTGAGAATGTTGGCCTTTTTCCCAATGAATTCCGCCCGATGTTCCAGGCTCAGAGCTTCGAGTTGTTTATTCCCAATGGCTGGAGTTACGAAGAGGGGAGTCTGCATATCGACTACCTCGAAATGGACCAGTGCTTGGTGGCCAACGCCTCAAGCCATAGTATTAATGAAGAGCCAACGAATACAGAAACTGAGAATGGCACCTGGTTGCTATGGACGAATCCCGGTGATTGGCCCATCAAAGATGACGGCTGTATCTACTACGCCAATCAGTACAATTTCAAACTTACTCTATTGCCTTTATGCAATGCGGCCGATGGAGCGCACCTGCATATGCCGGCCAATTTGGTGGTGTCGACAGATATGTACGGGGGGGCGGCTACTACGGAAACGAATTCGTGGACTTACGAGATTTTCAAACCTGAAGACAAGTGGACGGAGGTAGAACATAATTTGAGCGCCCTGGTTCAAAACGACAATCCTGTGGCTGGAAAGGGCGCTTGGACAGTGCGTATTACCAATGAATCTGGAGAGTTTGATCAGACCGATATTTGGATCGCTATTCAAAATGATGGCGACTTGCTCAATGCGGTTGAGGTGACGGCGTTAAGCGATTTTAGTACACTCGAAATCAACGAGTACGACCTTGGTTTCTGGTTCAGTATCGACACACTTCCTCCCGGGGGCTATCTTGATTTTGCGATCGAGGCCGACTTTAACGGTTGTGATTTTGGTCAGTTTACGGTGCTTTCTGGAAAGTCTTGCGGACTGGTCGCCGAAGATTTTAACCCCATTGTCTACGATTGCGAACCAAACGAAGTGACGCTTTCATACGACCCGCAACCTGCCGAGCTTCAGGTGAATTTCACTTCGGTTTCGAACGAAATTGACTTGTGTGAAGTTGCCAATTACGAGGTGATTTTTAACAATGCATTGCTCGGACACGTCAATAATCTTGAATTGCAAATTGAACTCCCCAATGGCGTCGATTACATTCCCGAACAGTCGTGGATCCAATATCCGGGCCCCGAGGAATCGACCGAAACCCCTGGAGATATCGTCTTAGGATCGCTGGGTGATCCTGTGATCGTTGGTCAAATTTTATCTTGGAGTATCGATGCGTTGTTGCCCGAAAACATTCAGTTGGACGGACTTCCAGGCGCACTCCAGCCAGACGACAATTCTATTCTGATCAACATCGCCCTTTCTCCCAATTGTCAGTTCTTCACCGGTTCAACAGTGCTTTTTTCAGCTTCTGGAAGTCGTGTGTGTGGAGCACCTTTGGACCCGATTTATGGAGCGCCATTGCCTATTCCTTTGGACGAAATTGATCCTTCCATTCAAACCATTTCTGAGTTGGAAATCGAAGGGACGGTTGGCTGCGATAGTAGCATTGTGTTGTCGGCTTCGGTACAAATAATAGACTATTGGGGGGCCTGCAATGAATCGGATGATGACCAGGAAATATGGATAGTTATTCCGCATGAGTTTAGTTTTATTTTGGGCTCGCTATACGCAAATGAGAACGGGGAGTCCTTGCAAGGACTTGATCCCCAAGAAGAAATTGTAGACGACGGAATTCGGCTGTCATGGCCCATGCCAATGGGCGTTCCCGGAAACGAAATTATTGAGCTGGAGTTTGGTTTGACCATGAATGAACCTCTTCTCGCCGACTTCCAAGCCGAGTTGTATACGGTTGAGTATGTGTATTACGGCTGCGGCGATGAAAATTGTCTCATGCCAATCGCCCAAGGATCGACGAGCATTGCCATAGAACAAGTGAATTGCAATGAACCCATAATCGCCGTCGATGATTATTTTCAAATCGGCATCAACGAAACGTCGGTTCTGTCGGTTCTTGACAACGATATTAGCAACAATTTTGACAACAGTTCGTTCGAGATTTTACAGTACCCCGACCATGGTGTAACCTTCGAAATGTTCGCCGGTCAGTTTGAGTACACACCCAATCCTGGTTGGGCAGGAACGGATACCTTGGTCTATGTCATCTGCGATACATTTGCCTTGTGCGATACCGCCATCGTGTACTTGATTGTATTCGATGAAAATGCCGAATGCAACAACCTTTTCTTCGACGACGAAGTACAGCTGACCATAGAAAACTGTGAATCTGATGCGTCGTTCTGCCTACCTTTTATGTGGGAGGATGCCGCGCAATATGATATTTATGTCGACGGCCTACTGGAAACCGAACTCGAAGTGTGCAATTTACTGGAATACACGGCCTACAATTTGAGTTGGGGCGCTTGGAATTTATGTGCGCCAGTCGAACAATTTCCGGTTACAATCGAAAGCTGGGAAATTCAAGGAAATACCTACGGTCCGCAAACGGTCACTAGTTGGCAAGACTTTGAAATTTGGTTGAATACCGTCGACCCGTGCGGATTTTGGGATTTTGACGGCTTTGGCCAAATGCGAGGAGGTATGATCATCCTTGACTATGGAGATTTGGTGATTAGTTCGCCCTGCACCAACACGACCGAAACGTTTCAGTGGGAGGAATTTATCATCCCCGAGAACCCTAAAATTATGTTGGAGCCTGGAAATTGTTACTGGGTGTCTATCGAAAATACAGCTTACGAGAATTGCTCAGATTCGGTGTTTGTGTGTGTTGATTGTCTCGGCATTGTGAATACAGCTCCTTATACGGTCGATGAAAATCAAGTACCTACGGATACCTTGTACGCAACGACCTATATCGATATGATGATCGATTACTGCTTTGATTTTCAGGATGATGAGGGTCATGCGGTGGGGATTGATGATACGATTGAATTGAACGACCAAACCAGTATTTTCTACGAACTGGGCGATGATTGCATCTGCTATTTGCCGCCTCCGGGATATTTGGGAAGCGACACGGTTATGGTAAATTATTGCGACAACGGTGACCCTGAATTGTGCGGTCAGGCTGTGCTTGTGGTCGAGGTGCTTCCTTTGGACGGACAAAATACCCTGCCTTATACTTTGGATGAACTGGCCCTGCCTGAAGACACGCTTACGATTACGATTTTAATGAATCAATTCACCGAGTATTGCTTCGATTTTGCCGATGCTGAAGGAGATAATGTAGGCTTGGTTGATATTGTTGACTTGGGTAATGATGCCTCACTCACAACATTTGCCGAAGGCGGAAATTGTATTCAATACAGTCCGGGCTTGAACTTTGTAGGCCCCGACGTGATTTTGGTGAATTACTGCGACGATGGCGATCCGGTGCTCTGTAATTTCACGTGGCTGGTGATTGATATTGTGGAGGAGCTTGAACCTAATAATCCGCCGTATGCCGTCGACTCGCTCCTGAACCCTGTCGACACCGTTTACGTCTCGACTTTTGAGAATGTCCCACTCACATGGTGTGCCCAAATTGTGGACCCCGACGGGGACAATACGTCCGTGATGGGAGTGACAGAATATGAAAATGGCAATGTTATTTGGTTGAACGGCGACGATTGTATTTGCTACGCTCCAGATATTGATTTTGTGGGGACAGACCTGGCAATAATCACCTTTTGCGACGACGGAACTCCACAATTGTGTGGTGAGCTGGTTCTTGTTGTCGAAGTCCTGGAATTGGATTGCGGACTGATGCCGCAAGTAGCTGATTCCCCATTGTTGACGCCCTATAGTTGCGATTCACTGCTGCCCTATTGTGTACCTGTCGACTTTGAATTATTGGAGGTTTTTGAGCTTTCGGCAAATGGAGAGCCCATTGCCTTCACTGCCTGTGGTACCGAAGAGTTTGTGGAATATGATTTCTCCTACCTGGACAATCTCGGTTGTTCGGAGGATAATTTCTTTCCCCTGAATGTGAACTATTGGATTGTGAATGGAGTCAATGTCAACGGGTTACAAGTATTCTCTTTCACAGAGCTTGTCGCCTTGATGAACATGATGGATGATGACGCCGAGTGGACGTGGAACGGCAATCGAAAAATTCGCTCAGCAGTGAATTGGAACAACTACGGTGAAATGCTTTTGTTCAATCAATGCAGTCTGCAATTTGACTTGGTTTCCAGCGCCACGGTCGACCTTCCAACGCACCCGAAAGTGGATCTTTTGCCCGAAGGGTGCAACTCCTTTATGATAAGCGACCCGAATGACGAACTGTGTTTTACCACGTGGAATGTGTGTGTCGAATGTATTGGGAATCACCCGCCACATACGGTGAATAGTGATGGGGCAGCGCAAGAAGAATTTTCAGTTGAGCTGGATGCTGGCGTGTCGACCGATTACTGTTTTGAGATCATCGACCCCAATATGGACCAGATTACCGTAACGAATATCACCGACCTAGGCACCAATTCTTCGATTTTCTGGGATGGTGAGGGCGCTTGCTTTTTCTACTTTCCCAATGATAATTTCCTTGGACAAGATACAGTTGTGATTTCCTATTGCGATGATGGAATCCCTGTGATGTGCGGCGAATCGATCGTTGTTTTTAATGTGTTCGATATCAACTTCCCACCCGATGCAGTCGATGATTTTATGGACATTCCGATGCAAGGATCTTCGACGATTGATGTGCTTGATAACGATAGCGATCCTGATGAAGATGACCTTACGATTACTTCGGTTTCTGCGACATTGGGCGGTGTTGTACTTGTCGACGGACAGATCTTTTATTACGCTCCCGAAGATTATTGTGGCCCCGATACCATTACATATGTGATTTGTGATTGGGAACCGCTTTGCGATACAGCTTACGTTTTTGTGAATGTGTTTCCCGAGGATAGTGATGGCGATGGGATTCCGGATATGATCGAAAACGTGAACTTCGATTCAGATGGCGATGGCTTGCCCGATTACTTGGATACCGATTCCGACAATGATAATATTCCCGACGGATTAGAAGGATATACCGATACTGAAGTTGTTGAGTGCATGCAAGCGCCTACCGATACCGATGGCGATGGAATTCCCGATTATTTGGACGAAGATTCCGATGATGACGGCCTGCTCGATAGCGAAGAGCTTATGGCCGATTGCGATGACGACTTCATTCCGAATTGGATTGATGCCGACGAAGATTGTGGCGAACCAATCGAACCCGAAGAGATTATTATTCCGGAAGGATTCTCTCCCAATGGCGATGGAATTGGCGATCTATTTCAAATTATTGGACTCGATCCTTTGGCCGATATTCAGGTGGTGATTTACAATCGTTGGGGACATGAAATATATGCAGCCGATCCGTACAACAACGATTGGAACGGACGAGCGAATGTAGGCGGAGCGGATAATGGAAAAGACTTGCCCGTGGGAGTTTATTACTACACGATCGACTGGAAAGATGGTGAAAAGCCTACGATTGGGTGGGTGTATTTGACGCGCTAACTACAGCAATCGGCCATCGCTCATTACGAGCTTTCGATCGGCCATATTTGCCAGTTCTTCGTTGTGGGTGACGATGACGAAGGTCTGCTCAAACTCATCTCTCAACTTGAAAAACAGCTTGTGCAATTCGCGTGCATTGTGTGAATCGAGGTTTCCAGAAGGCTCATCGGCAAACACAACTTTCGGTCGGTTCATAAGTGATCTAGCTACGGCGACACGTTGTTGTTCTCCTCCTGATAATTCAGACGGTGTGTGGTTGACACGGTCTTTCAAACCAAGAAAATCAAGTAATTCTGTCGCGCGAATATTGGCCTCTTTCCGCGAAATATTGTTGATGTAAGCTGGCATGCCCACATTTTCCAAAGCTGTGAATTCAGGCAGCAAATGGTGAAACTGGAAGATAAATCCGATGTGTTGATTGCGGAATTTGGCCAATGCCTTTGACGAGAGTTTCTCAATCGATGTTCCGTCATACTTCAAAGATCCTTGATCGGGCAAGTCCAATGTGCCCAAGATTTGAAGCAAGGTCGTTTTTCCAGCTCCCGAGGCTCCTACGATAGAAACAACCTCGGCACGCGGAATGATCAAGTCAATTCCTTTCAGAACCTCAAGTTCGCCATATTTCTTCTTTATGCCTTTCGCTTCAATCATGTTGCTCGTGTGCTGGATGCAAACCTAGTACAAAGCGATGGTATTTCGATTTGATGCGGTGAAATTCTCTTCCGAAATTATTCTCAAAGTGATTGGTTGAACGTAAATACACGATGTACTGCCAGTGCCATCTTCGCATTTGAACGGAAGCATATGAAGTCCCGCTCAACACAGCAGTAGTATTCAACTTATCGCCAATCCATTTCACATGAGAGTTATCGTAGAACCCATTGCCCTGTCCTGGAAAGATGCCCAGGCATTTGCCCGCCACCGCGGAGGCCGACTGCCCAGTCCGAGTGAGATAATTCAGATTTCCCGGAGCAGACCAGTCACGGTCGATATCTGGACCGACGAAGAAAATCCCGAAGCCCCAGAAACAGCCAAGAGTTGGAGTAGGAGGTACCAAGCGATTAAGCCGAAGGATAAGGACAAGTTGTGTTTGTTGTTGTTTGTGATTTAAACGATGATAGTTCTATTTAGGCTGTTTTTCTGAAGATATCCGAGTCCATTTTTCACCAAAAATCCAGAAGAAAATCACGAGTCCAAAGTTTATGATCCAGCCTAGGAGCCTTCCGATTGCTTTTCCTACAGCATATGGAGGTACATCCTCAGTCATAACATGAAGAAAGATCATCACATCCTTAATGAGGTCAATAAGACGAAAGATTATGGCTAGCGCAAATAGCACTGAAAGTGTGTAAAAAATATAGCCAAATACCTTCTTCATTGTGCTAGTTAATTCTGAGGTTATCAGATATGTATGCCCCTCAGTACTTCAAGAAATAATAAAACAACTTCACATACTCATTATTCAACATGATCAGTCCGCCCTCAGATTTCCACCACTCGTCTTCATTGTAGTCGGATGATGGTGCGCCGTGGTAAAGCAGCTTGGTCGAACTGTCGGCAAATGCTTTTGAAAAGACCCGTCTCACCCGCCTAAGGTGAAATTTCGAACTCAATATCATGGCCGACTGGACATTATTCGCCTTGCAGTATTCCACGATTTCATTGGCCTCTTCCCACGTTGAGGTGGCTGTGGTGAGTACGTCTATTTGGGTTGAGTCAATGCCGTCGTTGATTAAGAGCCGACGGGTAATCTCATGCTCGTACAAAGGAAGATCAAGAGCGCTCAGCACCGTTGGGATATTACCACCCGAGCACACAATTTTATCGGTCCATTGATCATGAAAGAGCAAGGCCGCCTCATTGCCGCGATCAAAGGAATTTCCGCCTAATACGAATAGTGCGTCAACGTGTTCTAGTTCATCTTCCGGACTTAAGAAATTTCCCAGTCCGCGTAAAATTTGACCACGAAAAAGGAAAAGCACCAAAACAACTACAGCGAAGCGCGCGCCCCAGCGGACAAATTTCCTTGAACGGCTTTTTTGACGAATGATTTTTTCCATGACCACTGATTTTACGATTTCCAAATATGGGAATATTCGACAGATATAATTTTCAACTATCCTGCAGCAGGATTAAATGGGTGGCTTTGCGCGATTGAAATTGTCGTGCCTTAATGGCTTTGCTAACTCCTCGCGAAATCAAGTAGCAGGTCAAATTCATTTTTGTCAGCCGCCCGAACGGCCTTCAAATACCTGCTTCTTGAGTCGCTTTGGTTTGTGAGCTCTCCTGTTCCCCAACTGAAGAGTTCGCGTTTAAATATTCTATCAATTAGTATGTCAGCCATCATTCTGCTGTGCCGGCCATTTCCGTTTGGGAAGCAGTGTATGCATACTATCTTGTGTTTGAAACGTATGGCTATTTCTTCCGGTGGATAGGTCTCATTTTCGATCCAATAAAGGGTGTCTCCACAGAGCTTGTTCAATTCCACAGGTATTTGCCATTTGTCAATGCCAAGATTCTTATCTGTTTTTCGATAGTCTCCTGCCCATTTCCATACTGAGCCAAACATTCTCTTATGAATAGTGCGAATGAATTTTTCAGTTAGAACCGTTTCTAGTTTCATAGATGATGTCAGCACCCATTGGAGCGCGTCTTCTATGTTTTGTTGCTCAAACTCATCAAGTTCTTCACGTGTGGCTATTGTCGGAACTAAAAGGCCTTCTTTTTCATCTTCGTCCAATGGGGTTTGGCCTCTATTGTATTCTAGGTCTAATCCCATAAAGACTTTGGCATTTCTTCCTTGATAAGTAGCGTTCTTTCTTCGATTGCCTTTTTGATGCGCTTGTAGGCGATTTCTTGGTCCTCGAGTTTCATTGTTTGAGAGGTTCGAGAGACTATTTTTTCAGCCAATTCATAGGCCTTTGCTTCGATATATGCGTCTAGCGATCCATCTTTTGGAACAAAACCATAAACCAATTCCATCTCCAATGCGCGTGCTGTCTCTCGCAATGAGTTGAGCGTTATTGCTCCATTTTTTTCACGCGTTTCAATTTCTTGGACACTCTGCTTAGTTATTGAAAGTTTGTTCGCCAATTGTTGTAGCGACATTCCCAATGAAGTGCGAATTGCCTTGACCCATCCTGTTGGAGGATTTGGGAGTTCTCGAGTTGCCGAAAACAGCTTGATTCTTGACTCTAACTGTTCTATTTGTAGCTTATTTTTATTCATCATGTAAGGGTATTGCCTGACGATTATTTGTCAAAGGTAAGGATATAGCCTGACATAATAGCACAAAAAGTCAAGTAATAGCCTGATAATACATGTTTATTAGTAAGGATATACCCTGACAAAACACATTCGAGGATGCAAAGCTCAATACGACTCTTGAAGCACATGTTGAATCTATTCGTGACCTGAAGGACATTCAAATTGGTCGTGGCTTAGATAGATTTATTTGATTCGGTTGGCATATGAACAGTACATTGCCATCCGCCCTTCGTTGTTCACAATCCACTGGTAGAAGCCGATTGAGCCCGTCGAATATCCCTTCCTATTATGGTTATTATTGTAATAGAAATCTACTGTTGATCGATGAAGATGTGGAACGGATTGAACAATAATCTTGGTGGCGCCCTGCTGGTAGTCGCATTGGCCGTGACCTTTCTTTTTGTCTTTTACGGACAAGTGCTTTTGAGCCCCAATAGCTATTGTTTTAGCAGCTCGGGCGATGGCATCAAGAATTATTTCACCTTCGTTTCCTACGTCGATAACAACGCTGATCTCACCAATTTCGAGGGGCTCAATTATCCCTACGGCGAGAGCATGCTTTTCACCGATTGCCACCCCATTATTGCCGCACCCGCTCGCTTGTTGCAGTCGTATTTCCCGTGGATTGGGGTCTATGGGGTTGGATTGCTCAATTTCTTGATGCTCTTTTCTTTTGTGGTGGGCTCATTTTTTCTGTGGAAGCTTTTTCGCCGACTCGACGTCAACCCTTTGCTTTCGGTTCTAGGTGCTTTGGGGATCATGGTGCTCAGTCCGCAAATATTCCGCTTGGAAGGCCATTACGCTTTGTCATACGGCTGTGCATTGCCCATCACATTCTACCTGCTTCTGGATTTTACGCAGCGCAAGAATGCCATGCGGAGCTCCGTTTTTCTCCTGATCAACGCGCTGTTCTGGTTCTTTATTCACGCCTACTTGGGCATGATCGTTGTCGCCACAATGCTGGCTTTTGGCTTGGTCAAGCTCGTCGTTTCTCTGTTTGGCAAAGGCAAGTTTAACGGCTCATTCTTCTATTGGTCGGCAAGCATTTTACCTATGCTCATTTTCTCGGGCGTTAGCAGTTTCATCGATACCCACGAAAATCGCAGCGATAATCCCTACGGTTTCTTCGAGTACTACGCCGATTTCGACACCGTGCTCCTTCCGAATCACCCGCCTTTCAGTCTGCAAGTGGAAAAGTACTTGCCTAGTTTCACGCAAACCTGGGAGGGCTGGAGTTACATTGGTTTGGTGGCCATTCTCTGCATTTTCGCCTTCTTTTATTTGAAACTTCGAAGCAAGATTGGCAATGTCTTTCGCGATCAATACGTGCCCATCGATCCGTTTGTGGGCCAACTCATTTGCGCTAGCTTAATCATCCTTACCTTCTCTTTCGGAATTCCTTTTCGCTGGGGAATGGAGTCACTTTTAGACAGTTTCCCCACACTCAAGCAGTTCCGTTCTATTGGCCGATTTGCATGGGTGTTTTACTTTGCGATCAACGTGGGAGCCATCGTGTTTATTCAGCGTATTTTTCACCATTTATATTTAGCACGCAGGCAAATGCTAGCCTTCCTTATCATGATAGGCGCTCCTATATTTATGATGTATGAAGGGATTTCCTACCACCAGGAAGTCGGCGAAAATATCGTGCAATCTCCCAATTTATTCGATCGACGTACGCCTCCGCCGTATTTGGAAGAAGCCCTAAAACTCATTGAAACACAAAAATACCAGGCGATTATTCCGCTTCCGTATTACAACATTGGCTCAGAGAATTTCATCAAAGAAGCCGCGGGTTCGATCTATTTGAAATCCATGGTGATGTCCTACCATGCCAATATCCCTATCCTCGGAAGTTACTTGTCGCGCACCTCCATTTGCGAAGCGAAAAACATCCAACAGGTCTTGAGTGAACCTTATTATGACAAGCCTATTGAAGCCGATATTAAGTCTGATTTTCCATTTTTAATCGTCTACAGCAAGGACGCCTATTATGCGCATGGCGAACGAGTTCGAGCAATGGGCACGATGATTTACGATGGTCCAGAGGTGCAACTTTACTCCATAGAAAAGGAAATTTTATTCAGCGACAAGCGCAAATGGGAATGGGAAAATTGCATCGCTTTAGAATCCGAGTATTGTGCACGTGACGGCTATAGCGCGACTGATTCAACGAGCTTCGTATGGCGAGAAACTTTCGATCATTTGCCCTCAACCGTGACCTACCGAGGAAAAGGAGCATTGGTCGGCAAGAAGAGCGAATACAATTACTTGTGCGGCATTGAAAGCGGGAAGTTGTATGGAGGAGAGGGCTATGAGTTGTCGGTATGGCTCTACAACCAAGGAGAAAATTGCGGACAAGATCGCTTGAATAACCTGGACCTCGTCATGCAGCAAATAGGTGCCGATGGCGAAGAATCGTTCACCACTGTCAAGCCCATGAACAGTTTGACCATCGACGGAGACTGGACCAAAGTCGATCTGCCTTTTGCGGTTGAGAAAGACTACTCCAAGCTCAATTTCTACCTCCAAGGAATCGGGGAATCGAATCTAGACATTGTCATCGATGAGGTGTTCGTGCGCGCGCAGGCATGTGATTGGTATAAGATCGACATGGTGGATAACAGTTTGTTCAAGAACAACCATAAGATTGGTAGTGCTCAATAAGGGAACAAGATGTTGATTTGAGAAATGACATTTGCGCTTGTCGCTTTTTATAGTGAAAGACACAACCGAGCTCTATCGTATCCAACATCCTCCCAGCCAATCGCAAGAAATAAAAAAGCCAGTCCGCGAAGACTGGCTTTACAATGATGGATCAGGACGTGTGCCCACCAATGTCCATCGTGCTTAAGTTTCGTGCTGTATTAGTGGTAGATTAGGTCAAATCTATCTAAGTTCATCACCTTGTTCCACGCCGCTACGAAATCTGTCACGAATTTTTCCTTCGCATCGTCACTGGCATATACCTCGGCCAATGCTCTCAATTCTGAATTGGATCCGAAAATGAGATCCACACGACTGGCAGTGTACTTTTTGGCTCCTGTTTTTCTATCGACTCCTTCAAACTCTTCTTTGGCATCAGAAGTGGCCTTCCATTCGGTGCTCATATCAAGTAGATTCACGAAGAAATCGTTGGTGAGTGCATCCTTGCTTGGAGAAAAGACTCCTGTTTGTGAGCCATCGTAATTGGCATTTAGAGCACGCATGCCACCTACCAATACCGTCATTTCTGGAGCAGTAAGGGTGAGTAATTGTGCTTTGTCCAGCAACAATTCTTCAGTAGAAATGGTGTAGCGTGTTTTCAGATAATTCCGAAATCCATCGGCCATAGGCTCAAGCAATTCAAAGGACGCTATGTCGGTCTGCTCTTGTGTGGCATCCATACGGCCCGGCGTGAATGGGACGATCACAGTATACCCAGCGTTGGCAGCAGCTTTTTCCACTCCCACATTTCCAGTCAAAACAATCAAGTCGGCAAGGGACAACTTTTTATTTGTCGATTTTGAATTGAAGTCATTCTGAATCTTCTCCAATGCAGTCAATACTTTCGCCAATTGTTTTGGGTTGTTCACTTCCCAATCTTTTTGAGGAGCCAGGCGAATTCGTGCTCCATTGGCACCTCCTCTTCGGTCTGATCCACGGTAAGTAGAGGCAGAGGCCCAAGCTGTGGTGGTCATTTCGCTTATCGACAATCCTGAAGCTGAAATTGCCGCTTTCAAATTGGCTATGTCATTGGCATTGATCAACTCGTGGTTTACCGCTGGAATTGGGTCTTGCCATATCAAGTCTTCCAACGGAGCTTCAGGTCCCAGGTACGTGGTTTTAGGTCCCATGTCTCGGTGAGTTAACTTGAACCAAGCACGGGCAAAGGCGTCATTAAACTCCTCTGGATTTTCGTAGAATCGACGGGAAATCTTTTCATAAACGGGATCGAATCTCAGCGACAAATCGGTTGTGAGCATCGTTGGATTGTGCTCTTTATCTGGATCAAACGCATCGGGTACCTTCATTTTAGAATCCTTGGCTACCCATTGATGAGCGCCAGCCGGACTCTTGGTCAATTCCCATTCGTTTTCGAACAGATTGAAGAAAAATAAGTGGCTCCATTTCGCAGGAGTTGAGGTCCAGATGACTTCCAATCCTGAGGTGATGGCATCGGCTCCTTTGCCTGATTTGTATTCACTTTTCCATCCGAATCCCTGTTCTTCAATGCTCGCTGCTTCAGGCTCGGGGCCAACGTTAGATGCAGGGCCTGCTCCATGTGTTTTACCGAGTGTATGTCCGCCTGCGATCAAAGCCACGGTTTCTTCATCGTTCATTCCCATGCGTCCGAATGTCGCGCGAATGTCTTCTGCTGCGAGAAGTGGATCAGGGTTGCCATTGGGTCCTTCGGGATTCACGTAGATCAATCCCATTTGCACTGCTGCTAGCGGATTTTCAAGTTCGCGATCACCCGAATAGCGCTTGTCGTCGTTGAGCCATTTCTTCTCGGCTCCCCAATATACATCCATGCTTGGCTCATACACATCGTGACGTCCTCCGGCAAAACCGAAAGTCGTAAAACCAGCCTCTTCCAAGGCAACATTTCCTGTTAGTATCATCAAATCGGCCCACGAAATAGTGTTGCCGTATTTTTGTTTAATCGGCCAAATGAGGCGTCTTGCTTTGTCCAAATTGGCATTGTCGGGCCAACTGTTGATAGGCGCAAAGCGCTGTTGTCCCGAACGAGAACCTCCTCGTCCATCGCCTGATCGATACGTGCCAGCACTGTGCCATGCCATACGAATAAACAGTCCGCCATACGATCCATGATCAGCTGGCCACCAATCCTGAGATTCGGTGAGTACTTTTCGAATATCATTTTTGAGCGCCTCGTAATCCAAGCTGTTAAATGCTTCGATGTAGTTGTATTCTTCGGCCATAGGATTGGACAACGAAGAATTTTGACGAAGAATGCTGAGGTTTAATTGATTCGGCCACCAATCGCTATTTCCTGTGGCTTTCAGGTTGGATTCACTCTTCTTAGTGGCCCCTGAATAGGCATCGGGCTCTACCTCCTGTGTGTTGTTTTGCTGACAAGATGGAAGGATGGCAATCAAGGCCAATAGCCAGAGATGCACTGTTATCTTTTTCATAGGATGTAATTAAATGAGGTGATATTTATGCAAAGCTACCCTATTTGAAGACAGGAGACACTATAGTCGAGATCGATAGTGCTTATAGTGGTATAGGTATTATTGATAGTTTACCTGAGGGATATCATTGCTTGCGATTGGAATTGGACTTTGAGCGTAAAACGGCACTGTGCGCTCGCTAATTGACGCTACTAGTACGTCCCATTGCGCTTACGCAACAACCATTCAATCGCCAAGAACCCAAGTAGCAGATACAGGATCCAACGCGTATTGATGAAGTCAGAGAGAATGCGAGTCTCATGTGAAATAGACTGGACTTTTCCACTTTCAAATATGGTCGTCGGCAAGGTGTTCATCTCCGAAGGAGTAACCATTTTTCCACCTGAGGCCTCTGCGAAGTTGAACAGCATGCGGTGATTGGCTCGTGTTTTTACTTGCTCCAGTTGGATCTCAGAAACTGAAAATTCTCCGCGTTCAGTGAGCTTTTCTCCGCCGACTTCCGTAGTAGCAGTGAAGGTGTAATTTCCAGTCGGAAAGCTACCCGCATCGAGTTTGAAACGATCACCAAATGGCGAAAACTGAAAATTGTATTCCTTCCCTTCTTCGTCTTTGACACTCATCGCCACTTCGACGTCTTGCACCAATTCGTAGGACAGATTATACACCTCCGACTCAAATTGAACGGCTTCATTTTCCATCCAGTCGGTCTCGGTATCAATGCGAAAGCGGCTCTTGTCATCCTGTGACGCAAGAAATTGCACGACTTTGGAAATCATGCGGTCAAAAGGATCGTGGCTCTGCTTTTCCAAATAGGTAAACAGCCTCCATCTCCAAATCCCTTCCCCTAGAAGTATGCCGATTTTTCGGTTGTTCTGTTGGTTAATCGCCAGCAATGGATCGCCTGTATCCAGGATTCCAGCGCGCTGCTGCAGCATAGTTGTCATTCCCGGACTGTAGGAAATATTACCAAAAGGAATGTGCAATGGCGGGTACTTTTTGACCAGTTGCTTGAGCTCGTCATCGATGGAGAAAAGGGTAAAGCCTTCGGCAAATGACGTGTTGATTTCATTCAATGTTCCTGAGAACCCCTTGACCGATATCCCCAAATTCAAATCATTGAACCCGTTGAAATTGGTCGCTCCTCCGAGAATATATAAAGTCGGTATTTCCTTGTCGGCAAGGGACTTCATGACTCCGGTCGACGCGTCGGACAGACTAGGAAGTTGATGCAGGATAACTAGGTTGTACTCATCTACTTTGCCATCGAAGTCCTTGATCAAAACAGTCTCGGCTTCGTAGAGATCGTTTTTGTTGATCGCTAGGTTGAGTGCTCCCAAGTCGGGATGAGGGCTAGCCGCAAGCAGCAATACCTTTTGCCGACTGTCCAGCACATCGATAAACACCGAGCGCACATTGTTCGACGTAGTAATCTCCCCGTCGATTGCGCCTATGCTAATGACATATTTCTGTAGACCCGATTTTTTGGCATCGAGCAGTACGGGGAAGATCTTTGAGTATTCTGAATTGTTGAATGACACGACCTCACTGTGAACTGTCTCGCCGTCGTGTGAGATTTTCAAGGTGCTTGTGCGTCCCTCCATTCCGTGTGCATCAACACGAATCTCCATGGGGAATCGATTTCCCAGGTAGGCCAGTCGGTTGTTGGAAACATGTGCGATCAACACGTCCTTTTGAGGAGTGGTGTCGCCAAGTGCGATGGTGTAAATTGGAGCTTCGAGTTTGCGAGCAGCATATTGCGGATTGAGCCCAGTATTGTAAATCCCATCCGACGCCACGATGACCGCTCCCAAATTTCGGTTGCTAAAACGGTTGTACACGTCATCCATCAAATCACTGAAATTGGTAGTCTGATCGCTGAGGTCAACCTTATCCCATCCATCGGTAACTTTTTCTCCAAAAGTCAAGGTGCGGACGTCATAATTTTCTTCTAGGGATTGGCGCATTTGCGCTAGCGAAGTCATATAATCATTGAAGAAAGCACTGGTGTCGCCATCTACGATAATGGACTCACTGTTGTCCTGGGCAATAACGATAATAGGTTTCTCGACTTCTCGCTCGGTAGTTTTGATAAGCGGCTTCAATAGGAAAAAAGCCAAAACAGAAACGACCACCGCGCGCATGAAGAAAAGCAGGAAACGAAGGAAATTCCCGAAATGTCGGTTGAGGCGATCGCGCAGATACAGCAAGGCACCAGCAGCTATTCCGCCCGCAATGCAGAGAATTAAAAACCAAGAAGGGTAGTCGTAAATAATCTCCACGAACGAATTGTCTTTTACATTAACATGCCACCATCGACATTTATTACCTGGCCAGTGATATAAGCGCTCATGTCGCTAGCGAGAAAAAGGGTGAGGTTGGCAACGTCCTCGGTAGTTCCACCGCGCTTCAACGGAATGGAATCTCTCCATCCTTGAACAGTGGCCTCGTCGAGAGCATCGGTCATCTCCGTTTCTATAAATCCTGGCGCAATGGCGTTGCAACGAATGCTTCGCGAACCAAGTTCCTGAGCCACAGACTTCGTAAAACCCAAAATTCCTGCTTTAGAAGCTGCGTAGTTGGACTGACCAGCATTTCCGCCGACACCCACTACTGAACTCATATTGATAATCGAACCCGATCGCTGCTTGAGCATTGTGCGCATAACGGCTTTGGTAAGGTTGAACACCGACTTCAGGTTGATACGAATCACATCGTCCCAGGCCTCTTCGGTCATTCTCATCAACAGGTTGTCGCGTGTAATACCGGCATTGTTGACCAATATATCCACACGTCCAAATTCTTCCACCACGGCATCCACCAAAGCTTGTGCCTGATCGAAATCGGCCGCATCGCTTTTAAACCCTTTGGCCACGCCAGATCCTTTGGACAATTCCTGCTCCAGGGCCTTGGCTTTTTCGTCGGATGAAACGTATGAAAAGGCAACCGTAGCCCCCTGAGCAACAAATGCTTCGGCTATTCCTTTGCCTATTCCTCTTGATGCCCCAGTGATGATGGCGACTTTCCCTTCTAATAATTTCATGAACTTAACTTAGTGTGAAGACCGCCAAAGATAAGGAATTGATCGGTGGAGAATAATCGAATTTCAGGGCTTTTTTGGAATGATTGTTAAAAGGGGTTTTGGGGCTGAGATAGGGTGGGTAAAAAGGGAGTAGGGGCTATGGTTTGTTGGTCTGCGAGAGATTGATTGTAGCATCGTCGACTTACCTTTTGTGTAGTTGGGTAATATACGGGTATGTCTACACTTATGTATTGCGTAAATATTATTTTATGAGCGAATCGATTTTGCTAGAATATGGAGTCGAACAGTTTAATTGGATGTTTGAGTCGGTCCTAGAGCACCTGTTTGAAGGAGGTTGGTTGCGTTTTGAATGGATTAGAGGTGTGGTTGAATGTTGATAAAACAATCGATAGTCTTAATGTTCATTTAGTTATATTGTGACGAAATTATGTCGGTAGTTGGCGCTCGGGAATTGAATGAATGATATCGATTTGTCACCTGTAATAAAGTTAAAATCAAATGAATATACCAATTTCAGACATTCTAGCCATTCTTTCAATTATTCTTGGTTTAGTTGCATTAACTGTTACAATAGTTGGATTTTTTGCTTCCTTGAAGTTTTATCGAGACGGAGTAAATTTACAAGAGAAAGCAACAAATGCATTGACTAAAATTGAGGAAAAAACAAATTCCATTCAGACTCAAATTGGTGGGATGTTTGATAAAACCCTAGACGCTGCGATAAGCAACAAAGGGCAAAAAATCAATCAAGATTTCGAAGACATAAACAGCCAATTAGAAAAATCAAAGGAAGTTTTAATCAAGGATGCGATATCCCAAATTAAAAATATTGGCGAAGGCGAAAAATCGAAATTGGAAGCATTTATTAGTAACCAGTTTAAAATAATAACTGACCAGGTAAATATAAGCCAAGAAAATACGGAAGACATTATAAGTCAAGAGGATGATGATATTCCAATATCTCAATTTCAGGCACGAATAATAGGTATTATTAGACAGGAAAAAGTTGGACTAACGACGAACAAAATTTCAGCTTTAGTTGGCTTTAACGAGTTTGCGGTTGAAAAAGCCCTAATCAGATTGATCAGAAAAAAACTGGTCACAAAAAATGAACAGAATGAATTCGTTCTCAAAATTGGTGGAGAGAATCATGAAAAAATTCTATTAGATAGAGCTTTTAAAATTGCCACGAAAGATGGGGAAACTGTTTTGATCGCTCAACTAGGATTAGCAATAAAAAGGTTGGATAGGTCATTTCACCCAAGGAACTATGGATGTAATAACCTATCCGAATATCTTATAAATCAAGATGGGTACGAGCTAATTGATAACCTAATAGAGGGGCATAACCATCCCATATTGATTAAAAAATAAAAATTGATAAAAACGAATAACAAAACAGCCCCCCTCTAGTCGGCCTTGTTTGTTATACGAATGTTACAATTAAAGTAGACTGAATTGAATAGAGAATTTGACATAGTAAGTTGTGACGAGAACAAGGAAAGTCAGGAGAAGCTCTTTAGGCTAATCGAGAGCGGTGAGGGTGTTTTGTTTGTGGGGTCAGGTAGCAGCGTAAGGTTGAAATATCCGTCATGGGAAGATGTTCTAAGACAATTGGCCGATAATATTCCGGAAGAATTTATCAAAAAAATCATAGAAGATAAAATCAGGGATGGAGAACTGCTTATTGCTGCTGAAATAATTAAGAATAAAATTGATCTTGCAGTATATAGCTCAGCATTTGAGAAATTTTTCGGACCAAAAGATCCGACTCATGATGATTTTCACAAATTACTAGTAAGTGTTCGATTTAAGGGTTTTGTAACCACAAACTATGATCCCGTTATTGAGAGCGCGCTTAGGAGTGTTCAAAAGCCATCTGAGGATTACGGAGTGATAATATCGGAAGAGCAAAAATCAAGTGTTCATTTTTTTCTAAACTCAATAGTAAGTCCGACCAATTATAAGGAGCGATATCATCTATATCTACATGGAAAATACAATAATCCATCTTCAATAATATTGTCTTATGGGGATTATGTAGAAAAGTATAATGGAAGAGATGTTAAACAAAAGAAGAAGCCATACGATAAATTAGTCGATGGTAGTCTTAGTATCGCTGATTATGAATCTCAAACAAATTTAAAAGAAGAATCTTATAGAACCTTACATTATAAAGCTATTTATATGCTTTTTGCAAGCCAGCGCTTGGTGTTTACAGGGTTTGGGCTCAGAGATGATTTCTTGAAAAAAATAATTGATGACATTAAAGAAGATTTTGATCCCTTTCGTTCCAATCATTTTGCTTTAATGAGCAATAATCATTGCGATTGGAATGAATTAAGATATCTAGAGGAAAGAAGGGAGTGGAAATCTAAAGGTGTTGAACTTGTTTTTTTTAATGATGATAATGATTATGGTGGAATCGTTAAGTTCTTCCAAGAGTTAACTCAAGACAGTTTTCATTCTGATTTGATTCGGCCATACCATTCAGATGCAGAATTGGGTGTTAAGGCCAGAGGACTTGAAACATCGGGAAATAGTGAAGGAGATGAAAGTATAAACTCTAGATTGCGGGCAAGAGCAAGAAAAACTGCAGAAGAACTAAAAGGAAAATGAAAATAGATCGATCACATATTATTGAGGAATTATTCCAGTTTTCGCAAGAAGGAAGTGGGGTGATTATTGGTAAACCAGGGATTGGAAAAAGTTATTCTATTGCACAATTGGAAGAAGTACTTGCCAATAAAAATATCCCTGTGGTTATATTACCAATTGATACTATTCTTGAAGGAACAGATTCATCTATCGGAGCAGAAATCGATTCAGATGGGGATTGGATTTTATACTTGGACAAAGTAAAACTTTCCGAAGAGGAAAAAGCGATTTTGATTTTTGATGCTTATGATGCTGCAAGGGATGAAAAGCTCAAAAAGGAAATATTAATTCAGATCAAAAAAGCAATTGCTAAACTGCATAAATGGAATGTTTTAGTTAGCGTCAGAACTTATGATGCAACCAAATCACCTCAATTACTAAGACTTTTTGGTAATCATGATTATGGAAATGGATTGACCTGTAGGCATTTTGAAATTACCCATTTAACAGAAAAGGAACTAGATAGTGTATTTGTAGATAATCTTACCATTAAAAAGTTATACCAAGAAGCAGGCGCAGAGTTGAAAAGTATTTTGAGGATTCCATTTTTTCTGAGACTTTTAGAAATTGTAGTGGATAGTACGAGATCAATTGGGCTTGAACAAATAAAATTGATTAAGTCAGAAACTGAATTGCTGAATATGTACTGGGAAAGTAAAGTAGGTAATACATCTGACTCATATAGGAAGGAGAAGTTGTTAAAAAGTCTTGCAGAACAGTTGGTAGAGAGCAAAAGTCTAAGCTATGCAAAAGAATTATTCATCGATGATGAAGAAATATTCAAAGAGTTAAGGAGTGATGATTTAATTAGTGAGGTAGGACTAGCAGAGAGGAGAGTGGCTTTCTCGCATAATATATTGTTTGATTATATTGTAGGAAGATTGGTTTTTCCAGTTGAACCTCGAGAGCTACTTAATTTCATTAGTGAAGATAAGTCTCGTCCATTCTTTTTAAGGCCTAGTTTTATATTCTATTTCACTAACCTTTGGTATCAGCATAGAGAATTGTTCTGGAAAAACTATGATTATCTTGGAAAGGAATCGGATTCAAATATATTGCTGTTTAGAAGGTTGGTTCCAACTTCTGTTATTGCAAATGAATATGATAATGTAAAAGATGTTGAGTTTATCTTCAGAGATCATGACCTAATTCAACAGTTGCTTCAATCAATTCTGTTTCTATCAAACAGAAAATTAGCACAGCGGGATATTGAACTGCTATATAGTCTGTCAAATCAACTTGATATTCATTTTCTTTGGGATTATGCATTCGTTTTTGAAAAATTACTTCTAATTGAAGATGTTAATGATCCAGAAATATGTGGTGTTATTAGCAGAAGGTTTCTTAGATACATTTTAGTAGAACAAAAAATACGGCCACAGAGAAATCAATCTTTGGATCGACTTGGAAGTACTAGAGGTGTTGATTTTGTGTCAAAAACATTTAGCTCTAAAACTGGGGAATCAATTATTCTTTTTCAAGAAATTCTAGATTTATTGGAGCAGCCAAACTTTGATATTTGGTACTTTTCCAATTTGTCAGATCATGTAAAAGACATTGTTAACTATGCTCCTGAATTTGTAGCAGAAGTATATCAGAGGATTTTCTTTCATTCCGAGCTAAGTGATGAGAAAACTAATATGGGGACTGTAACTATGAACCTTGTTAGTAACAGAAGGCAGGACTTCGATATGTGTTACTATCGGTTAGGGAAAGTTTATCCAACTTTTTTATTATCAGCTCCTGAAGTCGCTATTGAGACAGGGCTTAAGATTGTGAATAATTATGTAAAAAGATTTAAGCTGCACTTATCCGATGAAAGTAAGGTTGTTCTACAAAAGATCAATGTTAATGGGATTTCCGGGGGTTATTTAGGTGATTTGTCTTCAGTGTGGCATGATAATCTTGTTTACGATAAACCCGCTCAATTAGTTGAAAGCATAATTAATTATCTAGGCAAGATTGTTGAGGGAGGTGAGATTGAGAAACTTAACCACTATGTGAATGTTTATATGTCTAATTCAATTGTTGGATTCACTTGGAAAAAATTTATTGAGCTTGGTAATAAATATCCAGAAGTTTTCAAGAATTATTTGTATTTGTTAGTGCTTAATAAAGTCATTTTGACCTCTAGTGAGACCACATATGAAATAGGTACGTCTCTGCAACACATTTATCCTTTATTAAATAGTGATCAGCGAAAAAACGTAGAGTTTTCCATTTTAGAAATTTTAGAGGGTGCCGAGGGTGAATGTGAAAAATTTGCTATGCATAACGTTAATAGACTTATAAATTGCCTTCCTATAGATTTAGTAACCAATGAAAAAGCAATAAATATTATTGAAAGTGCAGTCCCCGTTGAAAATGAACCTACTTATAAAAGTTCATGGTCTAGTGAGCCGTATGCAGCTGATAGATGGTTGGAAGATCAGGGTGTTGATTTGGGCAAAGTGGAGAATAGAAAAGTTTATAACTTAATGGATAGGCTTCAGTCGTTCAATAGTCAAAAAATGAATGATACTCCTTCTAGGAATGATTTTATTAAATTGCTGCCAATTGCAAACGAATTATTTGAAATTACAAAAGATGGTTCGTTTGATAGTGAGTTAGAATTTTCATCTCTTAGGGAAGTGTTTCAATTCTATTCGATTGTAACTCGAAATGCGGCACAAATAAAAGAAGCAGATTATAATAAAGCTAAGGAGGCGATTCAATATGGGTTAGAATACAAATCAAAGTACGATGAGTTTTTTGATGAGTCAAGTTCACCTTCATCTGGTTATTCTCCAACGCCAAGAATTGACGCTTCAAATGCTTTATTAGGGTTGTTTTCTTTTAAGAACGAAGATTCTATTTATGAAAACATTAAGATAGCTGTCAAAGATTCAAATCCAATTGTAAGGTTTAATGTATTAAAGAATATTGCTCTTTTATGGGATTATATACCCGAAGGTTATTGGGAAATAGTGTTGGAGCGTGTTCAAAACGAAACTGATTCTTATACAATTGCAACTGTTTTGAATAATGTTTATCGAAAGAATATCATTGATGATGAAGAAAAAGTTAACAAAGTCATTGAAATGTCTGCAACTAGAATTAAAGATTTCAATAAAAGAGATTCATTTACTACGAATTATGCAGGATTGCTCTTATTTCTGCTAGATAAGAAAAATAATAAAGTTGCTCAAAAGATAATTTATGACAATCTCGATAGCACGGATTTTATCCAGACTCTTGTGTTTAGGCTGTTCGATTTTATAGATCCAAAATATATCGACAACGACTATTCAATAGAATCAACTAGACTGCGGCTAATAAAGTTGTTTCAAGATTTGGCATTTGAAAATATGAAAATGTTAAAAAAAGATGATCCTTCTAAATTTTCAGCAGAGGGTAATCCGGAGAGAGATCGATTGCTTCTTGTTGATTTCATAATTCAGCGTATTTATTTTGGATTGCACATTAATGAGAGAATAGGGAAGAATGATTTAAAGCCAAATCAAAAAAATAAAAGAGCATTTTATGATCGCGTCAAACCAATTCTAATCGATGTAATTGATAATTCCAATAGAATTGGAGAAGGAATTATTGCTGCTCACACAGCTCACTATTTGGTTCAGATATTAAATGGAGTAATTAAGTTTTATCCAGAAGAAGCTCAATCTATTTTGGATATGGCGTCAAAGATTATTGAACTTTCATACAAAACGGGTTATACTTTTGATCCTTCGTCAATCAAAGAAGTTGTAAGTCTTACAGAAGTGCTTTTTGCTGACCACAAGGAGTTATTAAGAGACGATAATTCTCTAGACCAATTAGTTTCGATTCTTGACCTATACGTTCAAAGTGGATGGACTGAAGCATTAGAGCTGTTATGGAGACTGGACGAGGCTTTCAAATGAAGGAACCTGAAAATTATTCTCTAATGAGACGGGGTAGCGTACATTAAGGATAGGAGGAATATAATTAAGTACAAGTCATATGACAATAGCCATGATGAAAATTCTTTTTGCTAGTTCCGTTTTGGCAGCTGTCATATCCGCAATGATTTCTTGGTTTGTATCTCTGCAACTCAAAAAACTTGACTACAAGAATGACTATTACAAAATAGTTATTAAAAAAAGATTGGAAGCATATTCGTTCATTGAAGGCCAGCTGTCAGTATTGAAAAATGTAGTGTTTGATGAATCGGATAATCGACCATTTCATATGCTGTTCTCTAATGGGGAGATGTTGTTCTATGAGTCACAACAAAACCTTCAATCTGCAATGTCATTAGGCTTGTGGATATCTGAAAAAACCATAGCTATTTTGGACGATACCTTGACAGTCTTTCTAAAAATTTCGGTTGAAAATGACTTGTCAGCCAATGAACGTGTTATTGAAATTGGCAAGGAACATTACAAAGAACTAGCTGGGCTTAGGAAGAAGCTTGATGATTCGACCAGAAAAGACTTGCTTTCTTTATACAAAATGAAGGGGTTTGGAAAATCGGCTGATCGACCGAAGAAATTAATCTACATAAATCCAAAATGAAATAATACATAATAAGATGCGCACATATTTGCTGCCATCTAGCCTTTGATATTCATAAAGTCTCAATAATATTTCTAACAATCAATTCCCACGCTTTGGATAAAGAGGAACAGTACTACAAAGAAATAGCAGAATCACTTCGGGAAATAGCAGGAAAAGATCTTGTAATGTTGCAAGAATACATGGAAAAAGCTCAAAGAGGAATGCAACCTGAACTCATTTCGTTCTTGAGTGATTTTGCTGTAAAAAACTTCTCTGGTTTCTTTTCCGGTGGTTTAAATATTTCACTAGTCATCGATTCTAATTCGTTGATCAACTGCCTTCACAATAAGTTTTTCAAAGAGCAAGACACCATACTGATCCCTATTTCTCAAAATCCATTGGTCACGATTTATTACAGTGATTATATTAAAAAAGAAACTTTTCGGAAGGTTAGAGAAGGTAAAATTAAAAAGAAACATAGAGAGACGCCATCTGTAGCTGAAGTATTGCAATATGCGGAATATTTGTTTTCATATTTCACGTTAGTCCCTGATGATGCTGTTTTTTCTCATCCTCTTGCTGACAAGCTAGAAAAGAGAGATCCGAAAGATGTTCCTATACTAAATTTGGTTTTTTCGAAGAATACACATGGTATTTTAACTGGAGACAAAGATTTTGAAGATTTTGATCATAAATCATGGAAAATATCGGATTTTGGAGATACGGTCGGAACATTGAATAAGGGGGTTCTGTCCTTAGCATTTTCCACATTTGTCGGTTCCGTCATCATCCATTTTTTTAAACTGCTGTTTTTAATTTTTATGGAGCTGTGTCGATTTGCTCTACGAGTCTTGAAAGCTGGTGCGAAATTAATCCAAAAAAATCCACTACTTACCATTTTCCTGGTTGCTGGAGCTGGGCTTCTCAACGAATCGGTAAGAAAAAAAACTGGGAATTCTCCGATTAGGGAGTTATTAGTAATTGCATCAGAAAGTGCCAAAAAGCTCTTTCAGAATTTATCCAATTTGATGCAAGAAGCAGAGAGGAGCCAGAGCGTTCAAACCCTCAGGCCTATTGCGGCCTACATAGTGTCTTTGACCTATGACTTGCTTCAAGCGTCCGAGGATTTAGATAGATTGCGTGAAAACAAGCCTGAAGAGGATCGATGATTGAAGAATAAGAGTAGATCATTAATGTTGTCCAGCAAGTTTTGATATTCAAATAAGTGGATGGCATGCCTTGAGAGGGAAGACCTTAAGTACGGTTTGATATAGGGGGCTGAGGGGCTATGTCTAAGTTGTTACCTTTCGAGGTAGATAAATTGGTGGGGTGTTGGGCTCTACTCTGCGCAGCAATACTGTGCAAAAAAACACACGAAGTTCCCGAATTGGTAACTATTTGTGTATCTTTGCGTTAGAGTTTTAGGCGAATGAGAGTTATTGCAAAGAGAACATTAAGAGAATTTTGGGAAAAACATGCTAACTCTGAGCAACAACTCAAAACCTGGTTTCATGAAACTGAAAGAGCTGATTGGAAAAATTTCAATGACATTAAATCGGAATATCCATCAGCCAGTATATTGAACAATGGTCGGGTTTGCTTTAACATTAAAGGGAATGATTATAGGTTGATTGTAAGAATCAATTTTGAAATTAGAATAGTCTGGATTCGCTTTATTGGGACTCATGCCGAATATGACAAAATTGATGCTAACACTATTTGAAAATGACTTTGAAGCCAATTAAAAATGAAAAGGATTATCAATTAGCTCTAGCTAGACTTGAAGAAATCTTTGATGCCAAAATTGGCACTTCTAAAGGAGATGAGCTTGAGGTCCTTTCAATCCTCATTGATAATTATGAAAAGCAAACCGACCCAATAGCGTTTCCTGATCCAATTGAAGCCATTAAATTTCGAATGGAGCAGTTGGGATACAATCAAAACGATTTAGTAGAAGCTATTGGATTCAAAAGTCGAGTCAGTGAAATTTTAAACAGGAAGCGAAAACTAACTGTCGAAATGATTCGAAAACTAAGCCTAAAACTAAGTATCCCTAGCGATATTTTGCTGCAGGAGTATGAACGTAAAAGTACGGCAGCTAACAACTAGGCGCCAATGATGTGACATAAGACCGCGATTCATTAGAGCGACTGTTGCACTCTTCCTGTGGTAGCGCCCAGTCTGGACGCAATGGGGATTCAATAAATTTCTTGTGTTGTGCGATTGTGTGAGAGGTCGATAACTGGTCGGAAAGAAGGTGGCGCAAGGTCGATTGCAGTCTTGTTTTCCTGATATTTTCCAATGGTCCATCAAAATGGGTTTTCCTTCTGTTTTATGAAGTGCGCAGACGTGGACATCTCGCTTCCGCAAGGCGGAGTGCTACATATGACCCCTCAAACCCCTCGCACGACCTAAAAAGAGATCGGCATTTGCCAAGCCACATGCCGTACACGTTATGCGTTAGCACCAATTAACTCAATATTGGCACAAAAGCTAATTTATGCGTAACTTCGTAGGCTAATATGTGCGCATCGCTAAAAGCTAATATGTGTACAGCGCCAAAAGCTAAAATCAAGAAATGGCAAATCCGAATGTAAAACTTGCAGAATCTCTTGAAATCTTGCAAAAAGAACAGCAGAAATCCGGAAAGGCGATAAAGACTGACCAAATTTCAAGAACTCATAGAGAAAGGCTGGTAAAGAACAAGTTTCTTACTAAGGTCACAAAAGAGTGGTATATAGTTAGTAGCCCAACTCAAAAAGATGGAGATACAACAGCTTGGTACACTTCATTTTGGGAATTCTGTAAACGGTATCTTGAAGATCGCTATGGGGAAAATTATTGTCTGTCGGCTGAACAATCTGTATTGCTACATGCAGGTGCAACAACTATCCCTCATCAGTTAATCGTGAGGTCACCTGAAGCACCAAATAAAACGATAAAGCTCCTACATGGGACTTCTATGTACATCATGAAATCAGCAATAAAAAATAAAATTGAAACAGATTATTCAACAAAATTGCAAATCCAGTCCAAAGAAGATGCACTGGTCAATATGTCTCCATTAATGTTTGAACAAAATCCATTTGAGATAAAAACACTAATTGCGGATATCCAAGATCCATCACGCTTGTTAAGAATTCTACTAAAAGGATCTCATTCAGTGAAGGCAGGAAGACTAATTGGAGGGTTCGAAAATATAGGCAATAAGCGAATAGCCGCGGAAATCAAAAAAACAATGGAAACGGCAGATTTCAAAATTAGAGTAATCGACCCCTTCAAGGATGTTTAGACCATGGTGAGTGGTACAGGCAGTTATTTCAACCAAGTGTAGCTGCTGGTCTATTGGGTGTTGCTGACTTAGCAGGATACAGAAATAATCAAGTCCATATTACTAATTCAATGCATGCCCCACTGAATAGAGATGCTGTTCGAGAGGCAATGCCAGCACTTATTGATTTGCTAAAACAAGAAGAGGAGCCTTCTGTTAGATGTGTGCTAGGTCACTTTGTATTTGTGTACATACATCCTTACATGGACGGAAACGGAAGAATGGGAAGGTTCCTTATGAATTTGATGCTCGCATCTGGAGGCTACCCTTGGACCGTAATTCCAGTGGAAAGAAGAGATGAATATATGAAGGCATTGGAACAAGCAAGCGTTCATAATAACATTGTTCCATTTGCAGAATTGCTAGGAAATTTAGTGAAGAAAAATATCGAAGGAAAACCAGAAGCAAAAGTATAACGGGAGCTATCAATTTGGCTCCAAGGATGCGCGGTAAAACCCCAGTTCATTGAAGCAAGTGTTGTACTCTTCCAGTAGCAGCTTAACCAACCACGAATAACAAGATTTCGTGATCTCTCTTTTTCAGTAAATTATATTTTTGCTGATTGGTAGGTCCTCGAGTTTAGTAGTCTCTTGGATTGACTAAGGGAACCGGGATATGAGCATTCACAAAATCATAGTTTTTACCGTATTGACTATTGTCTCTTCCATTGTTTTTGGACAGACATCCGGTGTGTACATCGTAGATGCCACAAGTAAGGTTCCTATTCAATCGGCAGCCGTGCAGAGCGATGATTTTAAATTTAACCGGGTCTCCGACGAAAATGGCTTTGTCGACTTGACCAAGTTGCCAGAGAATACCACTTCAATCTCGGTAAGTTGCATTGGGTTTCAGTCGACCTCGGTGCTGCTCACATCGCTCGCGTTTACCGATCAAGTAGCGATTATTTACCTCGAACAAAAAGTTTCTAGTCTGTCCGAAGTCACCATCCTTGCTAGCTCGACCAATGGCGTGTTCAAAACTGTTGGTGAACTGGATATTCACATTCGCCCAATCAACAATTCACAAGAGGTATTGCGCCTGGTTCCCGGGTTGTTTATTGGTCAGCATGCTGGAGGAGGAAAGGCGGAGCAAATATTTTTAAGGGGGTTCGACCTTGATCATGGGACAGACATCAACATTACAGTGGATGGTATGCCTGTCAACATGGTAAGCCATGCACACGGACAGGGATATGCCGATTTGCATTTTGTGATCCCCGAATTAATCGACCACGTGAACTTTAACAAAGGTCCGTATTTCGCCGACAAAGGAAATTTTACCACAGCAGGTTTTATTGAGTTTAAAACCAAGAAATACTTGGAGGATAATTTCGTGAAGGTGGAAGGCGGGCCCTTCAGTACCGTTAGAAGTGTGGTGGGACTAAATTTACTTAAGTCAGCCGACAAGAAGCAAAATCAAAGTTTATATGTAGCTGGTGAAGGCCTGTTCACAAAAGGATATTTTGACAGTCCGCAAGATTTTCTACGCTTCAACGGAATAATCAAGTATCATGGAAGGCTGAATGATCAAAACTCGCTATCGGCAACAGTTACGGGATTTTCCAGCGAGTGGACTGCTTCAGGTCAAATACCTGACCGCGCTGTGGCCGACGGATTGGTCGGTTTTTTTGGAGCTATTGATCCGAATGAAGGTGGGAAGACATCCAGGTACAACGCTAACGTGGAATTGCTCTCGTACTGGAGAAATGGAGCGGTGGTGAGGAATCAGCTTTATTACAGTAAGTACTTCTTCGAATTGTACTCCAATTTCACCTTCTTCAAAATTGATCCGGTCAATGGAGACCAAATCAGACAAAAGGAAAACAGAGACATATTCGGCTACAACGGGATCTATCAAAAGGAACTTAACATTGGAAGATTCGAAAGTGAGACGAAGGCGGGGGTTCAAGTGAGGTACGATGTTGTTCAGGACGTTGAATTAACCAGAACGAAAGACCGGTCCGTTGTGACCAATCAAATCATGCTGGGCGATGTCAATGAGTTGAATGCAGGTGCTTATTATTCTCAAAAAGTTCTCTTTACCGATAAACTTAGTGTAACAGGAGCGGTACGATTCGAATATTTCGACAACCGATATTTCAATAAACTAGATTCCTCAGCGCTATCCTCAACTTCTTCAATTGTCTGTCCCAAACTAAACTTCAATTATCACGTGAACGAAAAAGTGCAGCTGTACTTATTCAATGGTCGCGGCTATCACAGCAACGATACACGCGTAGCAGTGCAAGAAAATGGAAAGAAAGTATTGCCACCGGCTTACGGGTCAGATTTGGGCGGCGTATTCAAATTAGGCAAGCGGTTTTTCGTCCAAACGGCGTTTTGGTATTTATGGCTCGATCAAGAATTTATTTATGTGGGTGATGAGGGTGTTGTCGAAGCGGGAGGTCAAACAAGGAGGTATGGTGTCGATGTATCGCTTCGGTATGAAATCCTCAATAATTTGTTTGCCGATGTAGATGTGAGCATGGCTAACCCAAGGGCGATTGGAGTCCCTGAAAGCGAAAGTTATTTGCCCTTGGCTCCGGTTTTTACGAGTATTGGCGGATTGACCTACAGAAAGCAATACGGTTGGAATGGAAGTCTGAGGTACAGGTACATGGCCGACAGGCCGGCGAATGAAACGAATTCGGTGATTGCCAAGGGCTATTTCTTGATCGATGGAGCTGTCAATTATTCAGCTAGAAAATGGGCGGCTGGATTCACGATTCAAAACCTTTTGAATTCCGAATGGAAAGAAACACAGTTTGACACAGAAAGTCGCCTGCAAGATGAAAAGGCATCTGTTTCCGAAATCCACTTTACACCTGGGACGCCCTTTTTTTTCCGACTTAATTTTACGGTGTTTTTGTGATGAAGTGTCTTGGTTAGAAGCTGGATTTCTGTTTTTCTAATCTACTTGATCAATCGTAAACAATCCGTCATTGCCCCATCAAAAACAACCAACAAATAAACCCCACTTTCAATATGGGCTGCGTTCACTAGGTTTTGATCTCCTGTCAATACGTCCCTCAAAACGACTTTTCCATTCATGTCATACATGGTAATGTTCAAAGCAGTACCTGAATTATTCTTTACCAAAAATGACTCGTCGAAGTGTGTTGGATAAACACTGAATACTTCCTCTGCCTCGTCAATATTGATAATGATGTCGTCGACTGTTGTGTCGTCGGAAATTCCTTCACATCCAGAAGCATTTGTAACCTCCACGTGATACACGCCATTCACGGTGGCTTGGTAGGTGTTATCTGTAGCCCCAGCTATAGGACTTCCATCTAAAAACCATTGATAGGTCGTGAAAAAACCTGTCGATAGTAGGTTGTCCGTATTAAATATTGCAGGATTGGGAGTTGGGGCCTCTGTGATGTTGACAAAGGCTTCAACTGGACACCCTCCTTCGATTGATACAGCCGTGACTGTGAATTCTCCCTCTTCAGAGAATATGGCGTTCACACCTTCTTGTCCGTCACTCCATACATAGTTTGTATTGTCTCCGATAGCAGTCACAGTAGTAAAGCTTCCTTCACAAAATGAAACTTGACCAGTAATCTCAATAGAAGTGTCAAAGATCGTTACAGTTTCTTCGGCTTCGCCCAAACAACCGTTTTCGTCGATTACTATCAAATGATAGACTCCACTTGCTTCTACTGTGACTGTCGAATCGTTGGAGTTATTCGACCAAATATAATCACCGGTAACGGAAGCAGATAGCTCAATGGTCTCGCCATCGCAGGCTTCAAGCCCCGTGGCAGATAAAATTTCGATACTATTGTTGATGCAGTAAGGATTTTCGAATGCACCTAGATCTACTGCCGCTCCATTGATCCTGTCGTTGCCATCAAAGTCAAAGTTCAATTCACTTGAGAAACTATCCACACCGGCGTCAACTGGAAAACCAAGTAAAGGGACTCTGTAATCATAGTCGTTGTAGAAAAATGGAGCCGCCGAAGAATTTCCAGGCGTTAGAAACTCAGGGTCGTTCTGATAGATGTTAGGTTGTTGCACCCCGCTTATAGTGTAGCCTCCGCTCACAATGGAATGGCTAATAGTCGTGCCACCAGAATTAATCTCTCCAGTTCCAACACCATTGTTATCCCAAATAATGCAGTTTCTTATTTCTGTTTCATCGTTTAAAAACATGGATCGGCTGTTTGCCACGTTTTCAGTGTCAGTATTTCTATTGTGAGCAATTGTGCAATTGATAAAACTTTGCGATTGGTTGTTGCTTAGTAGCGATACGTTGATGACACTGCTGCTATTGGCAATGTTTCCGACAATCAGCGAATTCGTACAATTGACAGCTCCCTCATCGTCTACATTGATCGTTGAAGAGTTACCAGCTATGTTTCCAGAAATCGAACATTTGTCGATATTGATGGTTCCTTCGTAGACGCGAATGGCACCCCCAGAGCCCGTGCACTGATTACTTGATATATCACTGTTGGTGATGTTCAGGATTCCATCTCTAACAATGATACCACCGCCTTTGGAGTCTGATATATTCGAGCGAATAATACAATTGTCCATGTTTAAAATGCCGCTACTGTATTGTGCAATGGCTCCACCGCCATACGAGCAATAATTACCTTGAAATACACAGTTGGCAACAGTGCAACTTCCACCTTCATTCATAAACCCTCCGCCCATTTCTGAAGATAAAAACGTTCCGTCGGCCCGTCCATTAATTACAGTAAATCCATCCAAGCGAGTCCCTAACGAAGTGTCAAGAGCTTTGACCACGTGCAACAGATTATCTGTACTCGAACCAGGATCATTGATGTTTCCGTCCAATATAGTTGGGTACATCTCTATGTCTCTGTCTTCCAAAAGCATCTCATCTCCAGAAAACCCGCCATACATTTCAACGCCATTCTTCAGCGAGTAGTAGTCGGTGGAGCTAGTCGTCAACGGAGTATAAACACCTTCGGCCACCCAAATTTGGTCACCAAACGTAGCTGCGTCTATAGCTGCTTCAATCGTGTTAAACGCATCAACCCACGTAGAACCGTCGTTGGAGCCTGTCGCCGTATGATCGACATAAAACACTGCTGAGAATCCTGAGGAGATGAATGTTAGGAGAAAAGTGAATGATAGAAGTAGCTTTCTCATATTGAATTGTATTTTGGAACTGGAGAATACGAATTTAATGAAAGTTTGCAGGTAGACTGATCTCCACATTGAACTCAAGTTGAATAGAATCCATGTGCCACATGTATAAAGTAAGTGTTGTCAAGGCATGTGGAGTCTCTATTGACCAATTCACTCAGCGATAAATAGTAGGATCTCTTGGCAAAAGTCAACCTTTTATGAAATGATAAAATTCTTTAGAAAAATACGCTACGACCTAATGGAGAAAAATAAGACAGGAAAGTATCTAAAATACGCCCTTGGGGAAATCGTGTTGGTTGTTTTTGGAATTCTGATTGCCTTGCAGATTAACAATTGGAACGAGGGGAGGAAGGAGAAGGAATTGGAGCAAAGCTATTATTGCTTGCTGTTAGATGACATCAGACAGGATAGAGATCAAGTTGAAAAGCTCAAACAGCTAGTCCATGAGCGGATTGGCAGTTCAAACAAGGCCATTTCAGAAATCCAAAAAGACCAATCTGATGCGACCGAGGTAGGCGTCAATTTTTTGCTGTCTATCCGTATGGGGAAGCGAACATTTGATCCCAATGATGCCACGTTTCAAGACATTAAGTCCAGTGGAAACCTAGGGATAATTAAGGACAAAGAGATTCTTCAAAAATTGAACAGGTATTTTAAGAATGTTGACGGTTATAGCTCAACAATTTTGGCAAACTTCGAATTGGACTTTGAGCGTATTGCTAGCTTCAGGAATTGGTTTGATATAGGAATGTTCAATGGCAATGACTTTTTCTACAAAGATGTTTTTACAGAGGAAATTCGACTCAAATTACAACAAGATTTGCCTCTTTACATTGCTGATGAAGTAAAGTCCGACCTGTATAGCACCTTGGTCATGGGTGGCTTAAACAATAGAAGGCGATTGGAGTTGTTGCTTCTTATAGAAGATGAGGTTGAAGGTATGTTTGAAACCATCTCCAAAAAGTGTGATAACTAGAGTGCCCACATACGCGGCCTTTGGACTTGTTTATTTCTATTTAAAATCAATTGTACCCGTACTTTTTTCGCGTTGATGCATTCGGTGCTAGAAGTTTGGATCAGTATGTTGTTGAGAACAACTGAACGATTTTGACAGTTCATTGTTTTTATACAAAACATGGTTGGTCAAACTGGTATATGGTGATGAGCGAAAAGCTTAATAGTATAGTGTATGGCTAAGCTTGTTCAACTGAGTTTCAAGAATACAAACGTGATAATTAATCCAAGCACAGTCTGAAAAGATGCTCTTGGAACAAGATTTAAAACAATAAAAGTTTACTACGATTATGAAAAGTTTGAATAGAGTTGTTGCAATAAGTAGTCTGTTTGTTTTCGCGCTGATTTCCTTTACATCCTTTGCTTCTGGCTGGACTAGGGCCGATGAAAAGACTCCCATTATGGATGTGAAAAGCATGCTCGAAGAAGCTCAGGAAATGGAGCTGAATTCTTCCACTTCTGAAGAAATAGGGATGGTACTTGAAGCCTACTTGGAAATTGAGAAGCTGGATCCCAACAATTACCTAGCTCTTTGGAAGATTGGTAACTACCACATGCTTATGGGGGCGGCACATTCGCAGAAGACGAAAAAGAAAAAATTCCATTACCGTGAGGCCATCAAATATTGCGAGAAAGCTATGTTTACCAACAAAGACTTCGCACAATCAATGAACGAAGGGGAAGAAGTGTCCGATGCGTGTGAAAAGCTCACAATAAATGAAATTGATGCGATGGGGTATTGGTATACATCCAGGTTCTACTATTTCAAAGAGTGCTTGAATCCACTGGGTAAAGTTCTAAATACACGCATCGTAAAAGAGAATAATGTGGTTATCGAACATGTTGATAAGCTTGATCCCAATTGGGGTGGTGGAGGAAACTATTTTTCAAGAGCACTCTACTATATCGCAACACCTGAAAAATTTGGCGGTAGTATGGAAAAGGCAGATGAAGAATTTGCCTCAGCTATCCTGTCTGGTCCCGATTACATTTCGAATCGATGGGGACGGGCAAAATACCTATATAGTTTAACTGGAAACGTGGAGGGTTTTGTATCAGATATGAATTGGGTTCTTCAACAAGATCCTCAGCAAGAAGGCAAGCCTTTTGCCTGGAATGTTTATTTTCAGAATGATGCAAGAATGGAGCTTGAAAAGTTAAGGGGGAAGTAGTATTCCGCCTTGAGTGCAGAAAGAGACAAATCCCAACCTTCGATTCTGAAGATCAATAATCTTTCCAAATCGAGTGGATTCGATGGAAGCTGAATTGCCAACACGCACCACGAACTCTATCATAAATCCAACATTGCATATTGGAGCCAGTATATTAAGCCAATTATGTACATTTGAACCCGAAACTAGCACCAATGACCACAGAAGAACTAATTGCAAAGATTACCAAAGAGATCATTCAAGAACTCAACCTCGAAGAAAT
>JADFAK010000089.1 GCA_015665315.1 Flavobacteriales bacterium
GAATGACAGCTTGTAGTAAAGTCTCAATAAGAGGGCTAGGTCATCGAGCAAAGCGCTCCAGAATCTGTCGACATATGGCCAAGCAGTTTAAGCGCGTCGCCGAGATGCCGCTTTACGCTCCGATGAATCGAGTCAACACGAATCTCATTCAAAGGCCGGTCCCTTTTTGTAGAGTGAAATTCAATCTTTCACAGAACGGAGCTTGTGGAGGTCCTATCTCTATGACAGCAAGTGCCTACTAGTAACCGACCCAGTATGGGTCGCATCTTTATAACCGCAGGTCGAAGATACAACCTGACCCTGTAGGGGTCACACCTAACACTGATTGTTAATCTTAATCCTTCACTTTCCGTCACTTTTGCTTGATCAAAAGTAACCAAAAATCAAGGCTGGTGAATAAGATCCTAGTTGACTTAGCGATTCATCTGCACTACGGAAGTAAAACTCGGAAACGCTTTTAGCGGAGGCCTCTTCGAGCCATCCGAAAGCTGACCTCAGACACCTACTTCCGCTTTACGCTCCGATAAATCGAGTCAACACGAATCTCATTCAAAGGCCGGTCCCTTTTTGTAGAGTGAAATTCAATCTTTCACAGAACGGAGCTTGTGGAGGTCCTATCTCTATGACAGCAGGTGCTCGAACAACTACAGGACCTCGTAGAGGTCAAATATCGGTAGGACTGCAATGACTCCATCACCTATAACGCCAAGACCGTAGTTTGAGAAAAGCATATCCCTTTGTTAGTGGCTGCAGTGCGCATGATGGAAGACACTCCACCTATTGACTTTCTGTGGGTTATCAAGCAAAGCGGTTTGAGGATAGTCTAAATATTCAACATGAGTTGAGCCGCGCCGTCGAGATGGTTTCCTATTCCACAACAACCCTCACCGCTTTCACTCCATCCGCACTAGTCAAGTAGTACATGCCTTTTGATATAGCCTCCGGCAAATGCAAGGAGCCCGTTCCGGGACTTACCTTGAAAGTTGTGACTTGTCGGCCCATTGTGTCGGATAGAATAAACTCGGTCGCGTGGTTAAACCCTGATGTGTAGTTTAAGATTCCCTTGGTCGGATTGGGGTAAAAGTTGATGGATGCTTTAACTGCATTGGCTTCTGGAATCGCTGTCGTCGAACCAATAGACAAGAATACTCCGCTATCGGCGCCATTGTCGGTTACATCCGCAATGCCCATTTTGAGGTGGTGGCTGGATCCTGGGGTTACGGCGATCGTTGCGTAGAGCGGAGTGTTGAATCCGTCGTACTGGTGGGTGGTTTCTTCGATGGTTAGTGGACAGTTAAACGCATCGTCGCAGGGAGTGGTGTCAAGATTCATGGGATCGGAGCACACGTAAACTTCGGAATTTGCACCGAAACAGTTGACATTGTTCACGCACACCGGATCACCGTTTGGAAGCAAGGCAATGTTCTCCCCGTCAAGCCAAATGGCAAATACGTCGTTGTATATGATATTGGCCACCCACTCGGGATACTCTTCGGAGGCAAAGACAAAGTGGATAAAAATCGAATCGGTCCCGGCGATAAAATCAAATTCCAACACCGAAGCATCTTCTGTCTCACCCCCCGCAATCGCCGTTAAATCGTCATCGCCGATGAGTCCGGTATTGTCAAAAATCCCTACTTCCAACAAGTCATTGACGCCCATGGCCAGTCGGCAATCGCCATTGGTGAGGATGATGCCCGAATTCAGACCGATATTCGATTGCGAACCATCAAAAATCCCCCAGTAGTCTGGATTTCCCTTCGTGGTCAGATTGGTGATCGATTGCACCAGGTCACCAAACTGCGTCTCAAGCATTAGCTGTGGGTCGGGAACGGTGTCCACAACCAATTGACTTTGGAGGTTTCCGGCAGTCAGAATTGAGAGAAGAAGAAAAAGGAATACTGATTTCATTGTAAAAGAGGTGGCGCACCTAGGATGCTGATTTGTTCTATAACCAAGCAACATACGACTTTCTTTGAGGAAAAGTAAAGCGATAGGCACACAATTCGCTGGGTTTGATCTTGGATGGTATCAGTTCAGGAAAAAGCTGGAACATCTCAATATTTAACGAATCGCCGTATCCACTTCTTTCTATCCTTGGTGAGTTCCAGAATGTAAACACCTGCCGAAAGAGACTGCACGTCAATTTCGTTAAGGCCCCCAGAATGGACTATTTCCAATTCTGTTCTGCCGTCAGCGATGTCTGAGACCCTTATGCTCGACCCAGATAAACCTTGGTTGAAGAAGAGGGTGTTCTCAACCGGATTGGGATAGAGTTTTAGCTCGGCCAATGTGCTTTGTTCGTCAATACCCACGTCTAGATACCAGTCGCAGTTTTCGTAAACGACATTGTAGGGAAGTGGCCATGATTCTTGTTGGTCCACAGGGCTCTCATAAACGTGTTCACCTATCTCGTTTTCATAGCAAATCAGGGTCCTTTCACCGTCATCAAACCAAAGAACGTCGCGGCCAAAGCTGAACAATTCACTGGCGCAACCCACTTCTTCGACCCACCGATATGGCTGCGTCAAACCTTGTGAATTGGGCACTTCAAGCGTCATTCTTCTTGCCCAAGTCTCGTTCAAAAGCTGAACTGAATCCACAAGTGTAACATGAAGATACTCGGCATGGATGTCCTCGGTGATAAACGGGTTATGAAAGTACAGCGTGTCACCCTCATCCAATGTAAAATCGAAAAAAAGATGCTCTTCTACTTCACCAAATTTGATGCAATACCAAACATCCAGACTATCTCTAAAAAGTCCGTTCCCAATTACGGAGTACAACCGATTATTTACAAGACTGTCTCCCGTCACAGCATAGTTATTGGGCATGGAAACACCCATCATACCAAAATACGCCCATGTCCAATGGGCCCCCACACCGGGAACCGAATAATCTTGTCCGAAAGACAATTGGCTTAGAAAAACAAAGATGATCGCAGAATATCTCATGTTTTATGAATTGAATATAAATATAATCAATTCACAACTGCCCCTCCGACTCTTCTTTCAAATCACTGGCAAATTTCTCAAAAACATCATCAAACGGCGGAATCTGCTTGGCGTACATCGGGAACATGAGTCCGCCGATTTTCTCGGTCATGGTGAAGGTCACTGTGCCCGAAGCATTGGATACGAGCGTATAAACCCTCTTCCCTTGCCCATCGGCCCAAACCATGTGCGCAGGAGCATCCATTTCTTTCACCTTGAGCTTGAAGGTTCGTTTATCGTCAAGAATTGACTTGAGTTGGATCTTTTCTCCTTTTTCGATCTTACCTTCGAATGAGGTCACGGTCGAGTTCCAGCGCGTGTACTGACTAGCCGTCGTCAACACAGCCCAAACGACTTCAATGTCGGCCTTGATATCGATGCTCACTGTCGTTTCCCGACTAAATGTCTTTTTGGTTGTTGTCGCCTTGCCGTTTTGGCCTTGTGCCCAGAATGTGAGACATACGAAGGCCGAGATAAGTAGATATTTCATGTGGTTGTTTTTAACAAAAATAGCCCAATTGAGGAAATATGAAATTCGCTCAATTGGGCCAATAAAAAAGTCAAATACATTGGTATCGTTTTCTACTTCATGAAACGAAAGGAATCAACAAAATCCCCTGATCCCAACTGTAGGACGTATGAGCCCTTGGCCAAATCTTCAATCTCCAGTTGGCTATTCTCAGTTGATTCAAACGATCCACTGGCGACTTTTTGTCCATCAATTGAATAAATGCTGTAACGAAAAACACCTTCTGGCAAACCAGATATATGAAGGATTTCGACAGCAGGGTTAGGATAAAGCTGAACATTCCCTACGTCAAGGCGATCATCCACTCCTATAATCTGTTGAACTTCGATATCAAGGCAAATTTGGGCACTTGAACAACCTTCTGAGTCGGTTTCTACGACGCAGACCATAAAGCTCCCTGCCTCTGTCCATTGAATGGTAATGGAGCCATCATCTTCGCTCACAATAGTACCAGCCGAACTGATTTCCCACACATAGCTGCTTCCAGCAGTGAATGGATACGAGTAGACCTGGTCTTCAAATTGAATAGGTGCTTCTTCTCCTACAATCGCAAATGTCTCTAGAAAAACACAGCTCCCATCGTCATCAGTTGCCAATGAATCAAAGTTACAAGCGATCTCATCCGTGCAGCCATCAATCTCAAATTCATCACATACTCCGTCTCCATCGGCATCATTAAAACAATCACCATTGCAATCGTAAAATTCAGTTTCATAAAAACAATCGCCGCTATCGTCGGTGGCATCCGGATTGAAATTGCAAGCAAGGCTATCGTAACAGCCTGGTATTTCAAGCTCATCACACACACCATCACCGTCGGTGTCGCTTAGGCAATTACCCTCACAATCGTAAAAATCCTCAGGAAGAATACAGCTTCCATCGTCGCAGGCGGCCGTCGAGTCATAATTGCAAGCATTCGGAATAGCACAGCCTCCGTAGATGCAAAAGTTGTTGTCTTCAATGACAAATTCCTCGTAGTTGCACGCTGTTTCATCGGTACATCCATAACCGAGAATCTGAAGGTCTATAGCTGGCAAACTGAAAGGAAAAGTCGAGGGAATGCCAATAATAGCGGCATGAATATCAAAGTTAAATATCAACTCGAAGCTTCCAGACTCAATGGCCGTGCCTTCCAATGCGATGCAGTATTGCATGTCGGGTAAAAAAGAGCAATCTAGCACCAAAGCACCTTGGTTGTTGCACGTCAAGGCTATGCCTATGTCATTGAGATTTACCTCCACTCCACCTTGTAATGTGGTAACGCCAACAAATGAGAGCGAGTCAACAGTCAGCCCCAAAGTGCCCAAAAGTGGGTCGATTTCACCTGCTTCTTCAGGTACGACGAAATGGAAAACATCCGAGTAGAAAGAGTTTATAACCCCAGATGCAAACGATTCAGACGCATCGGCATTGGGATAGTAGCCAAATGCCGCTCCACCAAAATCAAAATTGGGGTCGCATTGTGCGTTGGAAATTGTTCCTGTGAGCAAGATTACTAGCAGGAAACTCAGCTGGGTAAATGTTGATTTCATGGTTCAAAGATAAGAGTTCATATCGGCTTATCGAACCAAGTCAAAAATCGCGCAAACTAGAGTCTGAATGAGACCATGAGGAAGATCGTACGCACGAGATTGAGCATGTTAATTCTGATACGAAGCCAATATATCCACCAGCAAATCGGCACTCAAGCGGTCGGAGTATTTCGGGTTTACGTAATTGAAGACGACCTCCGCATTGTGGACGACATATACTGCAGGGACAGGTAACAAATGGTGCTTGTTCTCCGACCAAAATTCGAGGTCTACATCGTACTCGTCGCGGTACTTGACATACTTTTCATCGTCGACATGCCATGCCAAACCGAAGGCCTCAATGGCCGCTGCCGATTTGTCAGAAAGCAAGGTGAAGTTATACTCATTGGCTGCCGCTAGGTTCGCCGGAGAATCGGGAGAAATTGCGATCACTTCGTATCCCAAGGCTTCAATCGCACCAACCTTCTCTTTAAGCTCGGCCAACTGCCGAGAACAGTAAGAACACCAACCACCTCTGAAGAATACAAGGACGACGTTTTTGTCGGCTGTGTACTCGGCTAGATCAAATGGCTTGTCGGCAATGTCAAACACTTCACAACTTGGAATTACCGCCGAGTTTTTGAGCGGACAGATATCCTCCATTGTTTGTGCCGCGCCGGATAGCGCAAAGAGGAATGAAACTAGGAATAGGATTGATTTCATGCTTGTGATTTTATTGTAAATGGTAAATCATGCTCTCGGCACGGACTCCTTTTCCAATCATTTTTTGAAATGGAAGGTCAGAGCGTGTACGGGTACGATTGTAGAGATTCTAACTAGATCAACTTCCCCAAAACATCGAACTCACTACTCGAATTCCGTATTGTTAAATCGAAAATATTAATCCTTTGGAGATGAGTTCCAAATATCAAGGTACATCAACCATTTTCCCTTGACCTTTTTCCAAACCACGACATATTTTCCCTGCCAGTTACTTTCTGTTCCATCGGCCAGGCGGGTGGTGCCCTCGTATAAGCCGTAGTCGTATGCTAGGTCACCTATTACAGTAATTTCTATAGCAGTGATTTTATGGTACGTGATGGTTACTTCGCTGTCGCGTGTCCAGTATTTGGCCAAGTCAGAAGTGCCTTCAATGATCGGTCGGCCACCCGCGAAAATCTTCCCATCGCTAGTATAGCATCCCGCAAGTGCTTCTTTATCACCGGCCTCCACATATTTCGAGAATTGTCTCGAACCAGCTATGATCCCATCAATATCTTCTTGTGGGCCTTCGTAGGTCTGCGCATGCGCGCAAATGCTTAGCAGAAGTACCGAGAAACTAAGGAGTAGTGTTTTCATGCCCCCAATCTATGAAATAGAGACGGTCTACACCTGTTACTTTTTCTTAACGTTTGAGAAAACGACTTCGTTGATCGAAATCACATTTAGCTCGGCACTGGAGACTTCCTTGCGCTCAATGTTTGATGCCTTTACGATGAATTCACCTTTGGGAAGAAAAACTGTATTCTTCGCGGCGAGGTCAGGTCCGATGATAAATTGATCCATTGGCAGACCATCCTTCTCTTCTCCCTTGGTGAAAACTTGTACGAGTGTGAGATCAGAAATTCCTTCAAGGAGTTTCACGGGAAGAGTCACGGGAAATCGCAATTCAGGACTGGTGAAGCGCAAGTACCAGTCTGGTCGGCCATCCACGTATTTAGTGCGAGGATGGAAAACAAACACATCAGAAGTTGTGTTTTCGCAGTACAGGTCTTTTCCTTTTTTTAGGACAAATGGCTCTTTGAGCTTGTATTCCTTTAAAGCCAACTGGTAGAATGGCGATTCCTTGGAGGTGTTGTGCTCCTCCGAGAAGAATGTTTGGTTCACGCTCAACACTTTGCCCTTTGAAAGGCTCTCCAACCAATACGCCAGCGACTTTTGAGTTTTGTCTACATGTTCATATCCACAATGTACAATGACCTTACCCTTTGGTGCATTTGCTTTATGCTCAATTATTTTTAATGCCGATACAGAGTCGCGCTGTGCAAACTGATACTCGGTGCTGTAATCGTAAGGCAAAATTTCAAATCCCATATTAAGTGCCAAACGAATCAAATTCGCATAATTCGGCTCAATGGCTAGTCCGCCCAAATTCTCATCAATCTTCTTGCTTTCATTGATTGCGCTGCTGCTTGACCCAATTGACTCAATGGCCAAAGTCGTATAACCCTGCGCCTTCAAAGTAGACAGTAGTGACGACGTGAAAATGCGGTGGAAGGGCTTGTGGTGCGACTCGTTGATTAATACGTAGTCCGACTTGGCAGCTGCTTTGGTAATCTCCGCCACGGCCGAATGTGCTGTAAATCCGCCCAATCCAGCAAAGTGCTCCAAATTCAAATTTCGAGGAGTCACTGAGTTTAAATCGAGCTCCAATGCTCTATTGTATTCTCCTACGTAGGAGTAATACCAGGACAAACTTTGCTCGGCCAATGATTCCATCTCGCTGCCTTTTGCTGTTTTGAGCAGGGAGTCGGCCAACGCTATGGGGAACAAGTAATTTGGCGTCGAAGCCTCGTCGAAAATACCTTCGTGAATAGCTTTGCTCATCGCCATCACGTCTTGCTCGGGCGTATTCTGAGCGATAGAATTTACGGAGAGCAAACAGGCTAGGAAAACAACGAAATACCTCATAGAATTTTAATTTCAATCAGTTGAATGGCTAAAATACGGCTCTTTGAACCCAAAAACTAGTTGGCGTCGCCGAATCGACATTTGCCGAAGGCTTGAGCATACGAACCTTGAGAGAAAGGGTTATTGAAATGCTACTCCTACTCCACTTTATAGGTCAGTTTCATGGTGATAGAAGCCGTTTTCTCTTTGGATGAAGTGTTGAAAGCGCCGCCCCAGGAGTAGTCCTCAACGGAATGCTGACCGGTAATTTGAAAGATGCCCATGTTGGCAACCGACAGATCACCCAATTTGGCGCCAGAGTTCTCTGCAATCTTTGAAGCACGAAGGAAAGCGTTCTCTGTGGCCTGTGAAATCATTTCAATTTTCAGGTCTTCGAGTTGGGTATAGTAGTAGCGCGGACTACTTGAATAAACGGCCACACCTTGATTGAGAAGCTCGGTGATCTCTCGGGAGATTTGCTCGACTTTGGTCACGTCCTTCGATTGAATCTTGGCACTTTGATCGAGAGTGTATCCCGTGAATTCGTCATACAGGTATCGTCCTTCGTCGGAGTAAACCGCCTGCGTGTTCTTTTGACTATTCACTGATCCAAAGACCAACTCATCGGCACTTACGCCCTTTTCAAGCAAGTACTCTTTGACAATGGCCTTGTCCTTTTCTAAGTCGGCATACGCCTGTTTCAAATCGTAATTCACCTTTGAAAAAGTGGCAGACCAAACAATGAGATCCGAAGAAAAGTCGGTCTTACCAAGTCCGGTTACCGAAATGGACCCTTGCTTGGCATTGCGATTCATAAAAGCATTTCCAAGGATAAAAGCGGCGAGCACGATGGCGATGGAAAAGACGATGGCGGCGGTGGATTTATTCATGTGATTGTTGAGTAGATGGGTTTTGAAAGAACAACTAAGTGCAGCGTGAAATATTGGGAACAAAGGAACATTTTTTGGCTAAAAAAGTCCTCATTCTTCCTGTGAGCGTTAAAACTACTTAAAAACGGAAGGCAGCCAAAACAATAATCGTAAGATTGGCCGATCAATTCAATGTGTAAACGAATAGTATGGAAGACCATCAAAACAGGATCAATAGCCTGTCTGCGAAATTGGATAGACTATTAATTCTACATGAAACCCTGACCAAAGATCTCCTCGGAATACATAGCGAGTTAGAAGATCTCAAAGCAGAAAACACCTCGGTCGTTGAACCTGAGATTGCCTCCCCTTCCCCTCCTATTATACCCAGCCATCCAATGGATATTCCAGAGGTCGAGCAAGATGCAGTGGTTGAATTCACTGAGCGTGAGGAGCTAGAGAAATCGGCACCGGCTGTGAATGAGCCAATCAATCAACCGCCAAAAGGCCCAAGAAATCTCGAAAAATTTATTGGTGAGAATTTGCTCAATAAAATTGGTATTGCCATTACTATTCTGGGAGTTGCTATAGGCACCAAATACTCGATCGAACACGATTTGGTGAGTCCGCTCACACGCATAATCCTTGGTTACTTGGTAGGCGTAGGCACACTCCTGATAGGCATACGACTCAAGGCCAAATACGAAGCTTTTAGCGCCGTTCTTGTGAGTGGATCTATGGCCATGATGTACTTCGTTACTTACTCGGCGTATGCATTCTACGAACTCATACCTCAACTGCTGTGCTTCGGACTCATGGTCTTGTTTATCGTTTTTGTAATCATTGCTGCGATCAACTACAATAGGCGTGTCATTGCTTACATCGGACTCCTGGGCGCATACGCCATACCTTTTCTCTTGAGCACTGGGTCAGGGCAAGTTGAACTGCTTTTTACCTATGTCGCGATCATCAATGCGGGGATCATGGTACTTGCATTTAAGAAATACTGGAAGGGACTATTTATTACGGCATTCGTGATCACCTGGATCATGTATATTTCGTGGTTCCTTTTCAGTTATCACGACTATGAAATTGGGATGGCTTTCACATTCCTGGGGATTTTCTTCGCGACATTCTACGCCACATTCCTAGGATATAAGTTGCTGCGGAAAGAGCCTTTGAAAGTGATGGATCTCATCCTCCTTATGCTCAACTCGACGATCTTTTATGGAGTTGGGTACGAACTGCTGGACCAACACGACTCGGGCAATCAGCTCTTGGGTCTGTTCACCTTGCTAAATGCAGTAATTCACTTCGCAGTGAGTGTCGTCATTTACAAGCAGCAGCTGGCGCAGAAAGACCTGTTACACATTTTAATCGGACTTGTTCTAGTATTCGTTACCATGTCCATTCCAGTACAATTGGAGGGCAACTGGGTCACTTTACTATGGATCTCTGAAGCCTTCGTTTTATTCTGGATTGGCCGTGTGAAGCGTGTCGCGATCTTTGAGTATTTGTCTTATCCGCTTTTCTTCCTAGCAGCCTGCAGTTTGATAGAAGACTGGAGTCATATTTCGCTGTTCTGGAGTTCGGAAGTCAGCGATGTTCGCTTCACTCCAATATTTAACACGCAATTTCTAACAACAAGCATTAGCATCCTCTTTTTGGGCATTGCCACTCGTGTGCACATGAAAACCCACGCGGAAAGCCTACTGGGCGCGAACAAGGATTTGATGACCTTCATTCAATATGGATTTGGGACACTCTTATTGTGCGGATTGTATTTCGCATTTCAGTTCGAAATCACAGGCTATTGGAATCAGAGAATTGGAGATTCGATTATTAATATTGCCATCGACAACACCGATCAATTCAGCATCCGTCGAAATCCAGGATTAATGTGGTTCAAGAATATCTGGACCGTAAATTATTCGTTGCTGTTCGCTACAATTTTATCTTTCGTCTCAATCAAGTGGCTGAGAAGTCCCAGTCTTACGGCGGTTTGCATCGCCATAAACAGTTTGTTCGTTCTTCTATTCTTGTCCCAAGGATTGTATGGTTTGAGCGAACTTCGAGAGTATTATTTAGAACAGACTCTAGGTGAATATTACAGTCACAGCAGTTTCAATATTGCTTTACGTTACATTTCTCTTGCATTCGTTGGTCTCTCGATTTTTACCACGTACCGATTGCAGCGCACGCAGAACTACCCCAAGGCCGTCAAACATGGACTTGAACTTGCATTTCACACGAGTTTACTTTGGATTATAAGCAGTGAGCTCTTGCATTGGATGGATATGTTTGGACATGCTCAATCGTACAAACTTGCGCTTAGTCTGCTCTGGGGAATGTACGCCCTTATGCTCATTGCTTTGGGCATTTGGAAAGGGAAGAAGTTCTTGCGCATTGGCGCGATCGTCCTGTTTTCAGTGACGTTGTGCAAATTATTCTTCTATGACCTAAGAGCTCTCAACACGATTTCGAAAACGATTGTCTTTGTTTCTTTGGGTATTTTGCTCTTGATAATTTCGTTTCTATATAATAAGTTCAAACACAAGATTTCCGATGAGACTGATCAGTAAACTATTCGTTGTGGGGGCGCTGCTCGCTTGTATCCAAGGCCAGGCTCAAGAAGGCGAATTTGAATTCGAGCGCGAGCTAGAAAAACCATCCGATCAATGGCATCGGGTAGCCTTGCCACTGGATATCTTCGAGCATGTCGCTGCCGACTTCAGGGACCTGCGTATTCGTGGTGTGAACGAGAGCGGTGATACTATTGACGCGCCGTATTTGGTGGAAATTGGGCAGTCCATCGAGGAGATCAAATTGGCCGACTTCGACATGTTAAATCGATCTCATAACGGAGATGGTTCTTTTGTCACTTTCGAACTGAAAAACCCCGAAACGATCAACGAAATTGCTTTGGACTTGCGCCAGGCGAATTTTGACTTGAAGATAAAATTAGAAGGGAGTCAAGACCTTACCAATTGGTTCACAATCGTTGATGATTACAGGATTCTGTCTATCCAAAATGCGCATGTGCAGTATGACTACAGCGACATTCTCTTCCCTCGATCCAATTACAAGTACTTCCGATTATTCATTCCGGGCTTGGCTGATCCTAAATTAGTTTCTGTGCAGATCAAAGAGCATACTCGCACTCCTGGAAAGGCGAATAAATATGAGTACAAGTCTCTTAAAACGATTGAAAACAAGGAAGATAAGCTGACTGATATTTGTATCTCCCTGCCCTATCCGCTCCCGTTGAGTTTGGTGGAAATCGTCATGAACGAAGATTTTGACTTTTACCGACCTGTTGAGCTTCAATCGTTGAGAGATAGCATACTCACGGAGAAAGGATGGAAATACCGATATCTGACCATCACAAAAGGAGTGCTCAATTCTTTCGCTGAAAACAACTTCGTTGTTTCCGGAAATCCCCTCGTAGAGCAACTGAGGATTCGAATACATAACCACGACAACCAAGCTTTGACCTTGGAATCGGTTCAAGTTTCTGGCAATTCACATGAACTGGTTGCGAGATTTACTGATTTCACCGATTACTCATTGATGTATGGCAACGATCAGCTCAGGTCGCCATCGTACGATATCCATCACCTTACCAATACGATTCCCGAAAGTCTTTCTTACCTGTCTGTTGGCACAGAAATTCACCATGAAAAAACTCCTCGAGAGCAGACTAGACCGCTCTTTGAGAACAAGATATGGCTGTGGGGGATCATGATCTTCATCGCCGCAATTTTGGCCTGGTTTTCAATCAAAATGCTTAAAAATTAATCGCCCAGTATCTTAAAAATAGTGCACGAAAAAGCCCCTCAATAATTTGAAGGGCTTTTCCAGTTTCACTTAGGTCAGACTATTCTTCGACTGAACCTTCTTGGACGTCGTCATTTTCGTCTTTCAACTGCTCACCTTTCAAGTATTTAGGCAATTGCATGCCCGCCATCTTGAACATGTCTTCCAATGGTGGAACACTTTGGTACATACCGCTCAGAAAGTTGGCTGTAGATGTTTTACCATCTCCACCTCCGCTGTTGTTACCGTCCCAAACAGTGACTTTATCGATTTTAATATTCTGAATGGCCTCCGACTGCATACGTACCAATTCTGGTAATTTGTCGGCAATCATAATCATTACGGCATCGTTTGAATTCTCTCCAGCTGCAGCAACGAGCTGACGGAAACCTTCGGCTTGTTTGCTCAAGATTTCATAAGTACCGCGTGCTTCGGCTTCAAGCTTGGCATAAATCGCATCGGCCTCACCTTTGGCACGGCGACGAATGTTCTCGGCTTCGGCCTCTGCTTCGATTTCAACTCTCAACTTGGCAATTTCGGCAGGTACTACTACGTCGGCATGCTTCGAAGCACGGTCTCTTTCCGCACGTTGGTCCTCGGCCATTTTCTGCGCTTGATACGACTCCTCGAGGGCTTTCGCCTCTTTCACTTTCTCTGCAGCTATTGCTTTTCTGGTAGCTTCCGCTTCTTGAGATCTTCTTTCGGCATCAGACTTCGCAATATCAATTTTCGACGTATTCTCTCCTTCTACAGCACGTGCATTGGCTTCGGCAGTTTCAATCCTCTCAGCTCGCAAGGCGTCGGCCTCTCCAATATTCGCCGTGGCATTTGCGCTTGCTACCTGTACTCGTTGCTCTTGTTGTGCGATGGCCTCACCAATCGATCCATCTCGATTCTTCTCGGCAACAACACGCTTGGCATCGTTGATTGCTTTGGCAGCAGCTTCTTTACCAAGTGCCTCGATATAGCCCGACTCGTCGGTAATATCTGTTACGTTTACGTTGATCAATTTCAAACCGATCTTCTTGAGCTCCGCCTCCACATTGGAAGCAACGTTGGCCAAAAATTTATCGCGATTGTTGTTGATTTCCTCGATATCCATGGTCGCAACTACTAGACGGAGCTGACCGAAGATAATATCCTTCGCCAAATCATGAATCTCTTGTCGGCCCTGCCCTAGCAGTCTTTCAGCTGCATTCGTCATAATTCCCGGCTCGGTTGAAATACCTACTGTAAATCGCGAAGGAACGTTGACACGAATATTTTGTCTAGAAAGTGCATTGGCAAGATCCACCTCAATAGATATTGGCGTTAAGTCTAGAAATGCATAATCTTGAATCACGGGCCATACAAACGCCGCACCACCATGTATACATCTGGAAGATCGAGCAGTCGATGCTCCTTCTGAGCTTGTGCTTCCTACCTTTCCATAAACTACCAAAACTCGATCCGATGGGCAACGCTTATACCTCCTTAATGCACCCACAATGAGGATGAAAAAGAGTATAAAAACTCCCAAAATTGCTGCTAAGAATAATCCGTCCATAGTTATATTATTAATTTAGTGAGTGAATGTTATTTACCTGCTTTGGTTACAAGCAGTATATGTTCGTCAATAATAGCCGTTACGGTTACTATTGAATTGGTGGGTAGGTCGGCATCATCATCCGTCATGGCCGATAATTCTCTTAATCCGCCTTGAATCGTCACTTGGACCTTGCCCATACCACCGCGACTTGCGGGCACTATCAAATAAATCTCTCCATGCTTACCAATGGCATTTCTCATGTCCAGCGTCCCACTCTCCGTAAGCCGCATCAGAAAGAAGAAAACTGCCGCCATGGCTGTCATCATGATCAACCCGCACAAACTAGAAACTAGAAGCGTCATGAAGGTCGAATGACCACCGTCCAACATCGCCAATCCTACCCATCCGAAAACCGTGAAGAATCCAACCAGATTTTTAAGCGAGAAGAACTGAAATCCAATGCCCGAATCGCCTTCTACTTCCAAGTCGGCATCGGCAACATCTGCATCTACATCGCCTCCAACAAAGGTCAACACCATCAATATCAACAATATAGCCGATGCAGGAATCGCTACTGCCCAATAAATAGATTCTATGGTCGTGAGTGCGCCCCACCAAGAAGAAATATCAAGGATTGTCATAGTTGTGTTGTTTAGGAATTGTGAAAATTGGGTTCAAAGACTCGCTAAATCGCAGGCTTGGTCAGGTCCTTGGCACGTCCAGTTTCAGTGATCGTGAAATTAAACTTTAATTGGCTTTCAGCAAATGCTTTGGATGAAAATCACCTTGAACTTATCAAGGAGATCTGTCAGTTATTAAAAAGACGCCTATCCCCTATGAATGTTACATGTGCAGACAAAAAAAAGGTTGAGAGCCTTCGAGACAATCAACCTTTTCCAATTTTATAATATAACCGGAGAATCTTCTAGTCTACTATTTCAATACTTTCTATCTTGTCTCCTTGTCGAATAGCATCGATCACATCTAGACCGTCCACCACTTTGCCAAAACACGTGTGATTTCTGTCCAAATGAGCCGTGTTGTTTCGGCTATGGCACACAAAGAATTGAGAACCTCCAGTATTCCGACCTGCATGCGCCATTGAAAGCACCCCGCGATCGTGGTATTGATTTCCTCCATCCAACTCACAATCGATTTTATAACCCGGTCCGCCAGCACCTGTGCCATTCGGACATCCACCTTGAATCACAAAATCAGGCAGCACACGGTGAAATGTAAGCCCATCATAAAATCCTTCTTTTGCCAATTTCACAAAGTTGGCTACAGTTTTTGGTGCATCAGCCTCATAGAAATCTACTGTCATTACACCTTTCTCAGTGGTAATTTTCCCTTGCATATTCTTGTTTTTACGCGGTAAGTTTCGACGTCAAAAGTATGAAACTATATGGACTCGATTCAATGATTCTCGATTTCAATATTTTTTCTTTAGCACAAGGCAAATGCCATTTCTCCCCACCGATCGCGCTTTTCAGAAGATATCACGGTCAAAGACATTTGCACTTATGTCCAAAATCACCGCACTTATAAAGTCAAATAATATTTTCTCACCGGCCGACTTCGTTTTTTCCTAATTTCACGGCATGCCGTATATTCTATCAATCGACCGAAGTCCGCTGTGGATGAATTCCTGGACTGTGCCACGGGAAGAGGAAGAGTTTGTTATTCTCCTCATCCATGGAATGGCCGAACACTCAGGACGTTACGAACGTTTTGCTAAGTTCTGCAACAAGTACAAAGGAAGTGTACATGCCGTCGACTTGCGCGGTTTTGGCAAGAGTATCGACGATGAAAATGGGTATGGGTTTATCATTGACGGACAGGGTTGGAAGACATATTTGTACGACATAGAGTGTGCGCTTATCGACGCTCATGGTACTTCTACTGCTCCCATTTTCATGATGGGCCATAGCATGGGTGCCTTGCTCCTCCTTTCATATATGCAGGAATGTTCGCCCGTGATTGACGGATGGATACTTTCTGGGCTCCCAGAAGTGGCTGGGATCAAAGATGTCGCCGGAAATATGCTCGGTCGAATTCAGGGGACTTTCTGGAGAATGAAATGCAAGGGCTATATTCATGCCGCCTTGAGTTTCGGACTGTGGAACAAGAAATTTAAGCCTAACAGGACCAAATTCGACTGGTTGAGTCGAGACAACGATGAAGTTGACAAATATATCGAAGACCCTTTGTGCGGTAAAACCGTCACTGCCCGATTGTTCAGCGAAGTTCAACACGCCGCTACCTATGCTTGGAAGGAGGACTATTTAGCTGCGATGCCGCGACATACTCCTTTATATATGTTTGCTGGATCTGAAGATCCTGTTGTCGGCGGTAAAAAAGGATTTGAAAAACAAATCGCCATATTAAGTCAGTATGTCGACAACATTACGAGCCATGTGTACGAAGGGGCTCGGCATGAATGTCTCAACGAAACCAATCGAGACGAAGTAATGGATGATTTTATTCACTGGATGCTTAGAAGACTTGGGTAGAATAATATATTTAATAGTAGCCTGGAGCGGCCTTCTTGGCAGCCTTTACGTCATAGTGATCCTGCTTTGGGGCGCGTATACCGATTGGTGTCCGCCTGAACAGTCGGAAATCATCACCACTCAGACGCAGTTCGCCGAGCCCGACAGTGTGCTGGAGTTTATCTCCTGGAATGTTGGCTTTGGCGGCTTGGGCAAAGAAACCTCCTTCTTCTACGATGGCGGAAAAACCGTTATTCAGGAACTGCCTTTAGTAGAAAAGAATATTAAAGGAGTGGCCGATTTACTGGTTGAAAACAAGCATGTCGAATTCTTCCTCCTGCAAGAGGTTGATTCAAGCGCTAGAAGGAGCCACGACATCAATCAAATCGCTAGGTTCCAGTCGGCGCTCAACAAGCACTCCAATGCATTTGCGATGAACTACAACGTCGATTTCGTGCCTTTGCCTATTTTCAACCCAATGGGTAAAGTGAGATCTGGCCTGGCCTCATTTAGCTCTCTCCCCACGCACCACGTTGAACGGCATTCCTTCGACACGCAATTTGAATGGCCCCGCAGAATGTTCTTCTTGGATCGCTGTTTTCTGGCCCAGCAAGCAACGTGGCACGATCATGAATTGGTTATTATCAACACACACTGCAGTGCCTACGACACTTCGGGGAGCATGGTCGCCGCCGAAATCGACCTAATTATTAGCTATGCCGAACAAGCATACAAGGAAGGTAAACACGTCATCATAGGAGGCGATTGGAATCAATGTCCGCCCGGATACTCGCCCATCGATCCAACAGCCGGTTACAATGAATACGTGCTATCAGACGATCAAATTCCTGAAGGTTGGAAATGGGTGGCCGATCGCAACACTCCTACGAACCGGAAATTGGACAAAGAATACGATCCGGCAACGAGTTACACTTCGGTCATAGACCACTTCCTTGTATCGCCAGGTGTAAAAGTTGAAGACATTCACGTCATTCAAACCAATTTCGAGTTTTCGGATCATCAGCCCGTATATTTGAAAGTCAGCCTTGAGGACCGTCGATAGCTCCTATTTAATAGGTCACGACTGCCCACAGCAAAACTCTATCTTTGTCGCATGTCTTCTAATTCACGAGGGAAATATTTCACACTGACTACGTTTGGCGAAAGTCATGGACCTGCCATGGGTGGGGTGATCGACGGTTGTCCTGCGGGGGTCACCATCGACTTAGCTGAGATTCAAAAAGATCTCGACCGACGACGACCGGGTCAAAGTAGACTGACCTCCCCGCGCAATGAACGCGACCAAGTGGAGATTCTTAGCGGAGTTTTCGAAGGACGCTCGACTGGAAGTCCGATTGGATTTATTGTTCGCAATGCCGACCAGCGTTCGGCCGACTACGATGAAGTGAAAAAGGCATTTCGCCCTTCCCATGCGGATTACACCTACGACCGCAAGTATGGATTTCGGGATCATCGTGGGGGCGGACGAGCATCGGCGCGTGAGACCTTGAACTGGGTTGTTGGTGGCGCGATTGCCCGACAAGTGCTCACACACGAGCAAGTGGACACGATGGCATGGACGCAGCGAATTGGAACTATCGAACTTGCCAAGTCTGAAGCAAAGTTTCAAAGAATAGAGGTCGAGGCAAGCCTGGTGCGCTGTCCTGATTCTCAGGTGTCGGCCCAAATGGAAAAAGCCATTGAATCAGCACAATCAGAAGGCAACACACTGGGGGGATGCATTGAAGTAAGTGTAAACAAGGTACCTGCTGGTTGGGGAGACCCCGTTTTTCGGAAACTTCATGCCGAACTCGGACATGCCCTCTTTTCAATCAATGCCGTGAAAGCCGTTGAATTTGGCAGTGGTATTGAAGGTAGCAGAAGTACAGGCAAAGACCAGAACGACGCGTTTCAAAAAGTCGGCGAAGCGGTCAAGACTGCAACGAACAACAGTGGAGGCATTCAAGGCGGAATCAGCAACGGGGAGCCTGTCACCATTCGCGTACATTTCAAACCTGTGGCGACCATAGGATCCACACAACAATCTGTAAACCAGGACGGTGAGGAAGTTTCATTGGAGGTAAAAGGAAGACACGATGCCTGTGTAATTCCACGAGCGGTTCCCATTGTTGAGGCTATGGTCAACCTGGTACTCGTCGATGCTATGCTCGCAAGTAAAATCTCACGGATCTCCTGAAACAACATTTGCGCTTGTCGCTGAAAAATGTGCTCGACAGACCAATTTTCAAATGTTTTGCCTTTTAGCTGCTTGTTCTTGCTATTTTAGCGATCAAAGTCGAAAGAATGAAGAAAAAGTTAGCTCTACATTGGCAAGTGATTATTGGATTGGTGCTAGGTGCTGTTTATGCCTGGTGCTCTATTGAATTTGGGTTCAATGAGTTTACCAAGTACTATATTAAGCCCTTTGGTGACATATTCATCAACATTCTAAAACTAGTCGCCGTTCCACTTGTTCTCTTCTCGATTATTGTTGGTGTCGCTTCTTTGAAAGACATCAAAAAGCTGGGTAAAATGGGGCTCAAGACCGTCCTTACCTATGTTATTACGACGATGATTGCTGTGGTTGTAGGTCTTACGCTCGTGAATATTTTAAAGCCAGGTGAGCAACAAAGTGATGAAGTCAGACTAAGAAACAGGATCTCTTATGAGTTATGGCGTGATGCCGCGGGGGTGGATAAGGTCGATGATATATGTATGATATGCGATCCCGCAAATGCAGCTATTGTGGCCGAGCTTCGCTCAAGTGATGAAGCCAGCCAGAACGATTGGGTGAAAGACAAACTTGCGAAAGCGGAAAATGAGAAAAAACTTCAGAAAGATATCGGTCCGCTTAAACCACTGGTCGAAATTGTGCCGACCAATATTTTCAAGGCTTTGTCGGACTCCACCATGCTGCAAGTGATATTCTTCGCGATTTTCTTCGGGATTGTACTGGTCTCGCTACCAAAAGACAAGAGTGAACCTGTGTTCAAAGTGATAGATGGATTGAACGAAGTCTTCGTGCGGATGATATGGGTGGTTATGAAAGCAATGCCCTTGTTTGTATTTGCCTTAATGGCCGGCCAGATCGTGAATGCCGCGGGCTCCGACCCCGATCGATTCTTTGAACTCCTTGACTTTTTATGGATCTACTCCGTCGTAGTAGTGATAGGACTTATGTTTATGATTTTCATATTCTATCCTGGCATCGTTTCGATCTTGGTGAAAAAAGTCAAGTATCGCTTTTTCATGAAAGGTATGCGCGATGCCCAAATCACCGCCTTCTCAACCTCATCGTCGGTAGCCACTTTGCCAGTAACGATGGATTGTGTGCGCAATAATATTGGCGTTTCTGAAAGTACGACGAGCTTTGTATTGCCTATTGGAGCGACGGTTAACATGGATGGAACCAGTCTGTACCAGGCGATTGCCGTAGTCGCCTTGGCGCAATTCCACATGGTGGATCTGACGATTGGGCAACAGCTTGTAATTATACTCACCGCAACCCTCGCCAGTATTGGTGCAGCCGCGGTTCCGAGTGCTGGTCTGGTCTTGATGATCATTGTGTTGGAAAGCGTCGGCTTGAATCCGGCCTGGATAGCTTTGATTTTCCCGGTCGACCGCATCCTTGACATGTGCAGGACGGTAGTGAACGTTACGGGCGATGGGGCTGTGTCGACTATAATAGCTGCATCAGAAAACGAATTAAACATTCATGAACCAAGCAATTCACCTACCTAGCAAAGGATACAGAGCCATCTCTGGGATTGAATTTCTGAGTAAATCAAATCCACAAATCATGTCAATGGCGTGTAGATAATTTTATTCTCTATTTGGCGTTAAGTACAGTAATATTCTGTCTAATTTCGGTCTCTGGAACTCATTGAACCTCATGAAAAAAACATTCAAAATCTTGGGCATCGTAGTGCTCTTGCTACTTGTCGTTTTAATTGCTCTTCCATTTATTTTCAAAGATAAAATTGCCGAGCAAATCCGCATCACTGCTAACGAAACACTCAATGCCGAATTGGCTTTTGACGATCTTTCCCTGTCTCTTATTTCCGATTTTCCGAATGCGACCTTGCAACTGGAAAAACTCACCATCGACGGATTGGAAGAGTTTGAAGGTGTGCGACTTGTCGATCTGGGAGTGCTAACAGCCACCATTGATGTCATGAGTTTGTTTGGCGAGACCATCCAAATTAAAGAAATCACTTTGCAAGATGGTGATATTGACGTTCGCGTTCTTGCGGATGGCAAGGCCAACTACGATTTGATGAAGTCGGCAGATGAAGCGGCACCGGAAGAAGTTGCAAGCGAGGAGGAAAGTGCTTTTGGCATGAAGCTTCAAGGCTACTCGATCGTCAATACAAATGTAAAGTACGACGACCAGACCATGCCGATGACGGCCATAATTAAAAACCTCAACCATAGTGGTTCGGGAGACTTTACGGCTGATCGAACGGTTCTCGAAACGCTGACAAGCATGGATAGCTTTGATTTACGTTATGACGGTGTTCGGTTTTTGAAAGAGGCAGCCGTTAAAATGGCCATCAACCTTGACTTAGACTTGGCGAACATGCACTTTGTCTTTGCCGAAAACACGATTGACATCAATGATTTGGCCTTAGCCATTGACGGATTTATCAAGATGCCGAATGACGATATGGAAATCGATCTCAAGTATTCAACTACAGAGACCGATTTCAAGAGCCTATTGTCACTCGTGCCTGCGGAATTTGCCAGCGATCTTGGCGGGGTGGATGCAGATGGAAGCATGTCGTTTGCAGGATTCATCAAAGGAATATTCGGTGCTAATTCACTTCCAGGCTTTGGCTTAGATGTGAAAGTCGAGAACGGACGATTCAATTATCCTGATTTACCAAAATCGGTGGAGAAAATTCAATTGATCGCTTCAGTGGATGCGAGCAATGGAAACAATCTTGATGCAGCCGTTCTCAACGTCGAACGATTCTATATGGAAATGGCTGGAAACCCAGTGGATATGCATTTGCGCTTGTCGCAGCCCCTCTCCGACCCTAACATTGATTGCAAATTGCAGGCGAAGATTGTGCTCGACAACATCAAAGATATTGTGCCCATGGCCGAAGGAGAGACGCTTTCTGGATCAATCAACGCCGACGTTATGTTCAAAGGAAAGTTGAGCACGATTGAAAAAGAAGATTATGAAAATTTCGAAGCCCAAGGACAGGTTATTCTCCAGCAATTGAAATTCCGAAGTGCTGATTTCATGTATCCAATGGATGTGGACGTTGCCTACATGAATTTTACGCCCAAGCAATTGAATCTTACTCAATTTGAAGGAAAGATTGGTGTAAGTGATATGAATGCGGTGGGAAAAATTGACAATTACCTAGCATTTGCATTGCGTGATGAATTGTTGCAGGGAGACTTTACGATGTCTTCGAAATTGTTGGACCTGAATGAACTGATAGAAGAAGAAGAGGAAGCAGCTGAAACAACCGGTAGCGCCGACACGACCGCGACGGAGCTCTTGGAAGTCCCTGGAAACATTGATTTTCTCTTACGATCTAAATTTGACAAAGTCCTATATGACGATGTCGTTATCGAGAATGTGTCTGGAAATATTGCCATCAAAGATCACGTTGCAGACCTGCGAAATGTCAACATGGATGTTTTGGGAGGTCACGTGATATTGGATGGTAAATACAGCACGCTTGATCCTACTGTCCCAAAGATTGATCTGTCGTACGATATCCAAAAACTGAATATCGCCAAGACGGCCGAGAAATTCAATACAGTGGAGAAATTGGCTCCGATAGCCGAAAGCTGTGAAGGCTCATTTTCGACAGACTTGAAGCTAGTATCGAATTTAGATAGCAAAATGGAATTGATCGAGACTTCCATGAATGGTAGTGGAACGATGAACACCCACTCGGTCAAGGTGAATAAGTTCGTACCACTGACCAAATTAGCCGAGAAACTCGGACTGAGCAAATTGGCCAATCCAACTGTGAGCGATGTAAGGCTTAGTTATAAAATACAGGATGGCAAGGCTATCATTGCCCCATTTGTCGTGAAATTGGATGGAATAGAAACTGAAATTGCTGGTTCTACGAGTCTGATCTCGGCAGAAATTGACTACACCATGAAAATGGATGTGCCATTCGAGAAATTGCCAGCCAATCTAGTCGGCCAAGCCTCTAGTTGGGTCGGACAATTGAACTCGCAACTTGGCACAAGCTTTTCGATAGGAGATAAAATACCTGTCAACATTCGTGTTACGGGTACCGTTGACAATCCGAAGCTAACGACCAATTATGGAGATGTGGCCAAGGGGCAAAATCAGACGATCAAAGACCAAATTGTAGACGAGGTGAAGGAACAAGTGCAAGAGGTGATTGATGACACCAAGGATAAAGCACGAGCCGAGGCCAAAGCTCAAGCGGATAAGATCATGGCTGACGCCAAGAAGGAATCGGACAAATTGATAGAGGAAGGCACGAAATCGGCGGATAAGGTGCGCAAAGCGGCCTATGCCGAGGCTGACAAACTTGAAAACAAGGGGGCAAATTTTGTGGAAAAAGCGGCCAATAAAGCTGCGGCTGCCACAATGCGCAAAGAGGCAGACAAAGCTTATGACAAAGCGGTTGCTGAGGCTAAGAAACAGGGAGACAAACTGGTAGCGGCGGCACAAAAAGAAGCAGATGCCGTTTTGAAAAGTGCAGAATAGAATTAGGAATGATAGTTGGTAGACAAGGGTCGATGAAAGTACAAGCAATCTTAACCTTGATTTTGGTGGTGTTGGGCGGTTCAATATTCTCGCAGTGCGATTTTGAGCCATCGGAGAAGTTGGTAAAACTATTGGAGAAAGCCGACGACAAGAAGAAATACGACTCAGACAAGCGATACGAGTTTTACCAGGATGCGCTAGAGATGGACGAGAATTGCTGGCCTTGTTTGAAGCGATTGGGAGAAGTAGAATTCATGCGGGCCAAGCGAGGAGGATCATCTTTCAGTGCTGCAGAAGCCTATTTCAATGAGCTTATTGAGCGATGTCCGGAATACCATAGTGCACCGCATTACTACCTCGGGGCGATCAATTACGCCAATCAAAATTACAGCGCGGCAGCGGAATACTTCGAGAAATTTCTTCATTTTCCCGACGACAATCCTGAGGCTTTTGACAAAGATTACGACAAAAAGTACCTTGAAGTAGAAGGTGCACTACCCGATGTAAAGTTTTGGAATGAATTCTACAGCAGTGATCTTGAAATGGCACCGCGCATCGTTGAAGGCGTGTCATCATCGGCTGACGATTATCTCCCTGCTGTATCGCCAGATGGAGAAATTATGTTTTACACCCGAAAAATGCAGAAAAAAGCCAAGGGTGATCTCTATTCGAGAGACGTAGAAGAGTTTACGTGGAGTCGCAGGCCAGACATCAATGCTGTTTTTGACGATGGGGCAGCCCTACCCGCCCCTTTTAATCAAGGCGATAATTATGGGGGGGCAACCATTAGTGTCGACAACAAAGAGATGTTCATTGCGAAAAAGAACCCCGTCGCTGGAAATCCAGATAATATTGATCTGTACTACACCCACTACGAGATGTTCTTCGATGCGACCATAGGGAAGGACAATTATCGATGGACGAGCCTGGAAAATCTTGGGCCCAACGTCAATACCGACGATGGCTGGGAAGCGCAACCTTCGCTTTCGGGTGACGGTCAGCTTTTATTCTTCGCAAAACTCTCGGCTGAGACTCAAATTGACAAGAATGGAAATCCTTCCCATGATATATATGTGAGTACCCGTTTAGAGGACGGAAGTTGGGGTGTTGCTGAGGCCATTGGCAGTGGATTAAACACGACAGGGCAGGAAAAATCACCTTTTATGCATAGCGATAGTAAGACCCTCTACTTCGCCAGTGATGGCCATCGCGGACGTGGGGGCATGGATATTTTCTATTGCAAGATGAATGATGACGGTAGCTTTACGGAACCGAAGAATATTGGTCACCCCATTAATACGGAAAACGATGAAAGTGGGTTGATTGTGAGTGCAGATGGGGAGCGAGCTTACTTTTTCAGTCGGCTCATTCGAGGATCCAAAGGTTACGACATTTATGCATTCGAGCTACCCGAAAAAGCCAAGCCAGAAAAGGTTATGATCTTAAAAGGAAGCGCCACAGATGAAAGTGGGGATGCCTTGCAGAATGCAACTGTGGAAATCACCTACGCCCAGTCCAAAGAAGCCCAAGAGATAAAAATTAGCGAAGACGATGGTAAATATGCTGCTGTCGTGAATTTGGCAAGAGAAGAAGACGTCGTCATGAGTGTCAAGAAGGACGGCATAGCTTTTAATTCGCGTATGGTTGCCAACAAAGATGTGGTCAAAAAGCCGAGCGTGGTGAAATTAGAAGTAGAAGCACAAAAAATGGCGAAGAATAAGCCATTCCTTATTAACGATATCTACTACAGCACCAATTCAGCCGACATAGACAGAGCCAGTAAAATAATATTGGATCAATTCGCAGTTTATCTGTTGGAAAACCCACGGATTTCTATTGAAATTCGCGGGCATACTGACGATGTTGGATCAGATAGTGACAATCTCGCATTGAGTATGGATCGTGCCTTTGAAGTAAAGGGTTACTTGGAAGGACTAGGGGTGCCAGGAAAAAGGATCAAGGCCCAAGGCTTTGGGGAAAGTAAGCCCGTGGCCGACAATTCTACTGCAGCTGGCAGAACTCAAAATCGGCGTACTGAATTTGTTGTGAACGCCATGTAAAAATAAAAGCCACCCCTTTCGGAGTGGCTTTGACTACAATGTTTTTTCTTATTGACTACTTATCCGTGTCGTGCTCGTGATCAGCATCGTGGTCGTGGTCGTGATCATGGTCATGATCGTGTTCACCCTCTTCTTCAACCTCCTCAACTGGGACATAGCCTTCGATGATTACTCCATCGGCATGGAAAGCCAACTTGTACTCTGGTTCAGTGATCAGGGCAATTTCTTCGGCTGTGCGGCCAGCGTCTTCAGCAAGATGCTGCAACCAGTCCACACTTAGCGTGTCATAGTAAGCTTTGCCTTCAACAAAACAATTCAGACCATTGGCACCAGAAGTCGGCACAAAGAAATCATGGTCTCCTAGAAAAACCATTACATCTTCATTGTTACCTAAGTCCAAAGACATCCAGCAACCGGCTTTTACGCAGGTTTCTTTAATCTTTCCAGATATTTTGACCTCCATTGATTCATTGCCTGCCATTTTCTGAACAAGTTCAGTAACTGGAATAGCACCTTCATCGGTAATCTCTGCCCCATAATAAGAATAGGACTTTCCATTGTCAGCAATTTCAACTTTAGCTGGTTCTGGCTCACTTCCGCAAGAGGCCATTAAAGTACCAACGGCTAGCAACATTAAAAACTTCTTCATTTTTTGTCGTTTTAATTATTGGACAAAAGTAATCTTCTCCACCAAAAGTTATGTGACTTAGTGCCAATAAACTTGATTATACCAAAATCGATCTAAAAGAAAACGACCCAAATCCGCTATATTTGAAATATGAAGGCATATTCAATAATATTATGTGTATCACTAATCTTAGGAGTTTATCCTTTGGTAGGGCAAGATGGTAATTCGAACGAGGAAGTTGATCAGAACCAAAACGTTCCAGAAGGTTTAATGGTTGGTGATATGGCTCCTGACTTTACCGTGCGAGATATTTATGGGCAGAATATAAGTTTGAAACAAGCCTTGCGAGATGGACCTTTAATACTGGTCTTTTACAAAGGCTCGTGGGAAGGAGAGGACATGCAATACTTGTTCACCTTAAATGACTCGCTGTCAAGTTTTGATGAAACCGGGGCCCAAGTCGTAGCCTTGTCCATGGAACAGGATTCCTACACGAAAAAGATTAACAGCAAGAAGCAGATCAATTTCAAGCTAGCTCAAGATTTAAATGGAAAAGTGGCTAAGAGCTACGATGTACTTTTTAAAGTAGATGAGTCATTCTGCCGTCAACTGATGCAAAAAGGCAACATCAATTTGCAAGAGCGCTACGATGCCGAGCAAGTCGCCATGTCAGCCCCAGCGATTTTCGTCATTTCAAAACACGGAAAGATCATGTTCTCTCATTTCGATTTTGACTCGGGGAACAGACCGTTCATAAGCGAGTTGGTGGATGTTCTATCATCCCACGGGCCTCAACGATCAGAGCAACCTTTATTAGAAGAAACAGGAGGTGAGCCCGTCAAAAAATCTCGAAAGAAGAAAAAGGGAAGAAACTAGTTTATTCAGACCTCAATTGATGGAGAATGCTGTTGAATTTTTCGTCTGAAAGTGGTTTTTCGATATAGGCCTTGACACAGGGGTAATCTAGACATCTGGTTTTGTCAGACGGTCTATTGGAGCTAGTCAGGATGATCACTTTGAGTGCTTTTGTCTTGGGGTGATCTTTGATGGATTCCAATACGTCAAATCCGTCCATCACTGGCATACTTAGATCCAGCAAAACAAATTCAACTTCGTTATTCACAATCCAATCGCGCGCGTCTTGACCGTTTTTCACCCAATCGTAGGAGCCCGCAAATTCCGAGTTCTTTAAAACTTGCTCAGCAATAAATCCAGAAATTAAATCATCTTCAACTAGTAGAATTCTCTGCTCCTTCACTTCTTTCATTCGAGAGTGTCAATTTAAATGTTGTTCCCTTGTTGGGTTCACTATCAATTTCAATATTTCCCCCATGCGAACTAACGATTGAGTGCACAATATGCAGCCCCACTCCCTTACCAGGCACGTGATCATGGAATCGCTTGAACAGTCGGAACAATTTTTCCCGATGTAAGTCGAGATTAATTCCAAGTCCGTTGTCCGAGATTACCAGAACAGGCCTGTCAGATTCAATACTAGTTTCAAGTGTTATTACAGGATCCAAGTCCCTTTGCTTGTATTTGATAGCATTCGTTAGTAAATTTTGCAAAATACTAGTCAAATGAAATCTCGGATACCATAGATCAGGCAATTTAGAAAAGTCTACCTTAATTTGAGCATTGTTTTCTCGAATTGAATTATCAATTTGCTTCGCCACATCCATGTACACCTCCTCAATATTCACTTTTTCAAAGGGCAAGTCAGAGCCATACTGCACTTCAAGCACTTTAGAAATAACATTTAGTGTTTCCTTCATTTGGACGACACTATCCCCTACTTTTTCAAACACAATAGCATTCTTTTCGTCAAGCGTATCTTGATTAATCAACTTCAACAAGGCTGTTAGATTCAGCAAGGGAGCTTTAAGATCATGTGAAGACACATGGGCAATTTCTTCCAAATGTGAGTTGGTCATTAAGAGATTTCTATTGCTTTTCTCCAACTGAGAATTCATGTCTCGGACGAGTCTGTCATGAAGTACCTGCAATGTGATATCGCGGATGGTTCCTACCATTCGTTGCGGCCGCCCTTTTCCATCTCGGAGCACCACAGCAGTTGTAGTAATGTGCTTTTGAGATCCGCCAACGGTGATAATATAACTATCGCTATGGTTCCCTCTTCGAGACACGCCATCAATATCTTCAAACGTATGTTTGATTCGATCCTTGTCGCCTTGAGAAGACACACGAATCATGAATTGAAAGGGGGATTCCTTCTCTGCATCCGAATAGCCATAGATATTCTTCGAAATATCGTCCCAATACAAATCTTTATCGGCAAATCGAAATTCAAAAATACCCGTATTGGAGGCATTCAAGGCGAGTTCCAACCGCTTTTCTGATTCACGAATGCGGTCTTGAGCATCGCGGATGGCGGATATGTCCTGCACTGTACCTGAAAGCACTTGTGTCTTGCCCTGCAGCCTTTTACTTCCTATTAACCGTAAGGATTTCTGACGTCCTTTCGCCGTAATAACTCGGTAGGTATGTTCTTTGGTCTCTGCCGAATTAGACATGGATACAAGGAAGTCAGTAAATTCTTGAAGATCATCTGGATGGATCAATTTAATGTACTCCTCGTACCGGGGAATTCCATCCTTGGGATCTAAGTCATAGATATCAAAAAGCGCCTCACTCCATTCAGATGTGTCCTCTTCTGGATACCAAACCCAGTCCCCCATTTTGGCCAGTTTTTGTGCCTCTCGCATGCGCGACTCGCTTATTCTGGCCTTTTCATCAAGTAATTCCTTGTCACTAATGTCATGAGATGTACCTAACATCATTTCCAGTTCGCCATCCTCACTTATAATACACCCACCCTTGCATTGCACATGCTTAACTTTGTTGTCTGGTGTGATTATTCGATGGTGAATGTCATAAGTACCCTTATCTGCCATGCAGTTGTGAATGACCTGGGTGACTGTCTCACGATCATCGGGATGAATCATGGCTATGTATTCGTCAAAGCTTGGATTGACAGCGATGTCAATGCCAAATATTCGGCAAAGCTCATCCGACCAATCGATGGATCCCGTCTTTACATCAAAGGTCCAATGTCCAATATGTGATATCTTTTCTGCCTGTTTGAGGTTTTTTTCACTCACCTTCAAACGAGCTATGGCCTGATGTTGCTTGGTAAGATCTTTACATCGCCATAACATTTTCCGGCCATCACTTCCATCAATAGGATGAAGGTACAATTCATAGGATTTTTTCTCCCCATCAATCGTTGGTCTCAGGTACAAAGAAAGGGATCGTCGATGTTTCGAAGCTTCTGAAATTAGATCAACAACTTTGGCTTGATCATCACACAACAGGTCGATAATCTGACTTAGTACAATGCCGAATTTGATTCGTTTGAGCGCATCAATCGTATAATTCGGATTAATCAGTAGGAGCTTTTCTTCAAATTGCCTGTTGCAAGTGATCAATCTATCCAACTCAAAATCAATCAAAGCCAAATCATCGTCGATCGCATGCAGAATCATGCTCAAAGCCTGCTCCTTTTCTTGATTGTTTTGTGATGCCTCCTCTTTAAATTTGCGCTGAGCCTGCAGCTCTTCAGCCAACATATTGAGGCCAAGCAATACAGCGTCCGATTCCTCCCCTTCATCTGTCAGCACAGCGCGATGATCAAAGTTACCCGCCGCCAACTCCGAAATCGCGAGTTGAATCTCTTGTAATTTGAACTCCTCTTTACTTAGAGTTGTTTTCATAGGTGTCAGTTAGGTCAGTTCTTTCTGTTAGCTAATTTTATCAATCCACTTTCTCGCCGCATCAAATGACGAAAACAGTTGAAGTGGAATTTTGGGCTTGTTCAACCCAATCATGAAATTTCCAATCATCCTGCTTATCGGATCACGCACTACAATTGCCATCACTGCAATGCGTTCTTGGAAATTATCATCACTCATCGATTTCCGAGCATCCATATCCACTTGCTTCACTCCCGTGAGATCCACAATAAGGTTTATTCTGTGCCCCTCACTGAGGCCATTGTACACTTCGCGAGCCTTGAGAACCATTTCAAAATTCATGCGAACGCCATCCTTGAAGGTGACCAAGAAAAGTGGAAACTCAAGCTCCTCGATTTTCAGAAAATCAACGGATGTAGGAACATTGTCCATTCAAAACAATTTACGCAGGAAAAAAATGGTCTGACTATTGCAAACCAGTCGTACCTTCGTAAAGGTACTTAATTCACGTCAAATGGCACAATATTGGAATAACCAAAAATCGATCGTCCTTCTGCTATTCTTAGCCACTGTGAGCATGTGTGTTGAGGCACAAACAGAAACCTTTTGTTACTACGATCAAGACACTACTCAATTATATCTTGATCTATACAAAACACATTCAGACTCGGCCCCCCTTGTCTTATTCATTCACGGAGGTGGTTTTGTTGGCGGAAGTCGGAAGCACTTCATCTATACCACTTTCTTTAAAAAATTGAATGAGCAGGGTATCAACGTGGCTTCTATCGACTACTCCAAACCACTTTTAGGACAAAAATTTCATTGTGATCAGCCTTCGGCAAATAAGGTTATGGCCTTCGATTTTGCCGCACGGGACATTCGTCGAGCCACGAATTGGTTGTTGGCCAACGAAGAGAAAACGAAGGTCTCGACCCGTCAATTGTGGTTGTGCGGATCTAGCGCTGGTGGTGAAGCCCTATTTTATCTGCTTTTTGGAGAAGATCAGAATGTAGATGATCCCCTGCCAACGGACTTCAATTACAGTGGTTGTATCGCCTTCGCAGGTGCTTCAACTTCTTTAGAGTCAATAACTTCTTCGACCGCAATTCCAGCTCTCCTAATTCATGGTTCTTGCGATGCACTCGTACCACTAGGTAGCGCCATGCATCACTATTGTCCGGAAAACTACCCCGGAGCTCTCTTGCTTCACGGGTCTGAATCAATCGCCAATAAATACGATTTATTGGGCAAGGATTACCAATTCATTCTTCACTGTGGCGACAAGCATTCAGTGGCCAACGACGCCATGGAAGACGATTTTGATGCGATCACCGCTTTTATATTTGCCGAAGGCTTAGTAGAACAAAAAAGAATAGTCATCGGTCAAAATGATGAGTGCCATTTCCCCGGATCAGCAGCTTGCGGTGATAATTAATTGTGCCACTTCCTCACCCCCGCCCGTATCTCAATTTCAAGGTGATTTTCGATTGGCGGAATCGGACAAGAATACTTATGATTGTACGCGCAGTAAGGGTTGTAGCACAGGTTAAAGTCGATAATCGGCTTATCCAACTGGTCCAAGGTGAAATCCAAATAACGTCCGCCACCGTAAGATTCTTCACCACTTGTTAGGTCTGTAAACGGCAGAAACAAATACACTTGCCCAGTACTCATGAGTCGCGGCTCCAAATTCTGATACAAGGTCAGCTTATACTTCTCACCCTTCAAGGTAAATGTAAGCGTGCCGTAAGGCTTGTAAGTGGGCGTTCGACTTGTTGACGTCTTCATTTTAAACTTACGCCCAATTATTTTCTTCCTGAACTTGGCCGACACACGAAATTCTTCATCAATTGGGTAAAAGTGAACACCTTCAAAACCCAACAGATCCTCATCAGTTAAAATACTTTGTTCGGGGTCTCCAAAAGTGAGATTTATACTGTCCCGGTGTTGCTGAATCTGCTCAATATAGGTTTGTGAGGTCAAGGAAAACCACATGAACGTGAGAGATGTGAATAGAATGAAATTTTTCATGGAATGAATTAGCGACGAGCGCAAATGTACAAGATTGATCCGTTCAATCGCGCTTCTATCCTACAATACAAGCAGTAAAACACCCGTGCGATTGTATTTCAAAGTTATCCACATTTATCGCCTTGTAGACAAAATGTAGATAGCAATTCCCTAGCTCTCATTGGCCCAAACCTTATATTGCAGCACCATTTACAACTGAAATGATTTCTCTACGTACTGTTTACCTCCTATTGATTCTAGGTTCAGGTTTCACGTGTTACGCTGTACCTGAAACTAAGCCTGCTGAATTCAAAAAGATGCTGGCAAATGCTCGACTGGTTCAAGATTTTAACTCAGACTCAGCAGTGGGTTTGTACAATGCTATTTACGCCCAATCTCGCGAGGCCAAGAACCTCCATGTACTTGTTGAGTCGCTGCTTGGTCTTGCACAAACGCATATTGGCTCAGGGCAATATATGCTAGCATTTCCCAAGCTCAAAGAGGCGAAAATTCTTGCGAAAGACTTGGATGAACCTGAGCTAGTTCTTCGCACCTTGTCGATGGAAGTAGGCTTATACAGTAAAATGGGACAGTCATCCAAGCAGTTAAAAGTCGCTTTCGAGTACTTGGACAAGGCGAAGTCCTTAGGCAGATCAGACGATGTAGCGTGGATGAGCAGTACCATTGGGGATGTGTATCGATCGATGCGACAAAGTGAGAATGCACGAAAATTCATTGAAGATGCCCAGTCTCACTTCGTTGCCAATAACGACACCCATGGAATTCTTGCCACGTCGAACAACCTGGCACTTGTATATGATCTTGAAGACGACTATTCGCAAGCGCTTCGGATGTTTTTCAATATGCTCAAGCATCGAGATCAGATGTCCCAGGAAAAGATTGCGATTGTGTACAGCAATATTGGTCGCACTTCGTATAGAGCCGGCCTTTTCGATCAAAGCGCCGAATTCCTCCAAAAATCCATCGACATTCGAGAGAAGCTAAACGACCCACACCGATTGGCCAAGGTTTACAATGAGATGGCTACCTTGAAAAAACTGGAGCACGATTTTGGCGAAGCGCTTTCCTTTGGATTAAGGGCACTAGAAATCAGTAAGAACCTCGATTCCCCCTTCCTCCTGCGTGATATAAATATGCAATTGTCCGAAATTGAGGAAGCACTGGGAAATTGGGAATCGGCCTATCGATATCGATCAACTTTTGAGGATTACAACAGGATAGTGTACAATCAAGAGAAAAACGAAGACATCGCCAATGCCCGCTTAGAATATGAACTAGGTCAAGCGCAACATGAAATGGATCAACTCGCTTGGGAACGCGCTCAGGCCGAAGATCGGCAGCAACTTACTATATACAAAATCATAGCACTCGCCCTGCTAATTCTGTTGATAGCAGTAATAGTTGTTCATAGACTTCGGCTTCAGAAAAAGCGCTTAAAAATGGCTATTTACGAGCATAAGCGCTCGGCTGTCCAACAGCTGGACAAAGCGATATCCGACAAGCATTCATTGGAGCGACAACTTCACTTAAAAAACCAAGAATTGATGACACATGCATTGTGGATGCTCGACAAGAATCGGCTTTTGGTAGAAGTGAAAAAAGAAATGGAATTGATAGGAGCTCGCTACAACATCTCAAGCGACGACCAAGATTCGTTTAAACTCCTAGTCGACCAAGGTGCCAATGTAGACAAGGATTGGGCCGAATTTCAAACGCATTTCAATCGAATTCACCATTCCTTCCTGAGCGGATTGAAAAACATGGCCAGCGAACTTACCTCCAAGGAATTGAGGATCTGCGCTATGATAAAATCCAATCTGACCACAAATGAAATTAGCTCTTTGCTGGCTATTTCACCGAAAAGTGTGAACATGTCAAGATACAGGATCCACAAAAAGCTCAACCTTCCACATGGCCAAAAACTGTCAGACTACCTGTTCCAGGTAAATTTCGACGAGCCACAGCTCCAAAAGAATGCCTCTTAAAAATGATCGTAGCTATGAACCAACATACGTTTAACACCCGCATCTCCGAAGACGTTTTCAACTAAGAGAAGTCCGTTATCGGCGCGGACGTACATGATGGGGGATTCTTTCAATAGCTCTTTATTTTCCAATGTAAAATCAATGGTCTTCATAAGAACCAGCTGGTCTTGCTGCTTTCGAAACTGCTTGATTTCTTTAAGTCGGCCAGCTGAATCCCATTCGAACCGCTCTCTCACCCACGAGTTCCTTATTTCGGTTTCAAGTTCGCGCTGCACAATTTTCCCTTCGCTCGAAAAAGTCATTCGAAATGACCTACTACGAAATTGGTCGAAAACATGGGACAGGGTAATCGAATCCAGTTGGCCCTTATGATTGTAATAAAACTCCTCGACTGAAAGCTTTCTTCCACCAGAGAAATAATCCTCTCGTTTAATCATTAGTCCGCGCTCGTTGTATTCGATTTGGGCAAGCAGACAAGTATCAATAGGCTGGCCTTCGTTGAAACTTACCACTTCTACTCTTTCGATTTTCACGGCATTACGCTCCATCAACTCTCTATAATCCAATGGCTTGAGTGATTGGGAATGGCCCGAAACTAGGGCTGCAAAAGCCAGAAACGTGGAAAAAAAGTATTTCATGGGTAAGGTGGTCATTGAGTGCTTTTACCAAAAGATTTCAGAAAAGTTGCACCAAGCCCCTCAGGGACCGACTTCATTTTGGACGAACGTCTGCAAAACCGTTAACAATTCATCGGTCGATCCGGGGGCAATCGACAGTCCGAAAGGCTCATATTTTAACAGACTCGTGTCGGAAGTTAGCTTCCAATATAATATGCCAGAAAGTTCAAATAAAGAGTCCTGATAGCATGCCTCTCTCAAGGCGGATACAGCGAGGGCTCGTTCTTGCAAGTCTACTTCTTGCCTATCCCAAACAAGCAATGAATCTGTTTCATCCTTCGATACAATGGAATAGCCAAATCCTTCCCAAGGCGCAAAAGTACATCCCGACCTTCCCGTATATCCCAATTCTGTGAATACTACAGGCAGTTTTTTTCCAACCTGTCTTTGCTGAAAAGCAGTGATGTCGGCTAGGTGCTGACTCCAGTGACTGCGCAGGTTGTTCAACGTCAACTCCTCCCCCAATTCTCTAAGTGGAAAATAGGCGTTGATCGACATGAAATCAAGCGCATCCCAGAATCCGACGTTGTAATAATTATCAAAATTGGCGGCATAGGAAATTTCACCTTTGAACTCTTGTCTGGTTAACCAAATCAATTCCCGCCAAAGAGAGTCTTGCATTTGCCTTGTGCGATTAAAAGCAGATAAGTTTCCTAGATGAGCGCCTTTTCCAACCGACATCGCCCAATCCCGGTTTTTGGCAGATTTATCGGATAGGAATAGGCTGAGATCATCGTAATTACCGTAACCGCGAACCCAAAGATCATTTGCGCGCAGCCGCTCTTCAAAATTGTTATTCTTTTCAATAAATTCCTGTTGTTTTTCTTCATTGAAATAGTACTCGAGCAACGGTGGAATTGAATCGACCGTCAAGGTGCCCGAAAGCGCCCGCAACTCGCTGCCAATACACAAAGCGTCGACACCAAGCCTCTCTGCTTTCACGGCCCATTTCTTGACAAAAATCGCGTAATGATCGAACCATAATTGCAGAAGTGAATCATTTTCGGGCATAACCATTCCGTGCCACAAGAACTTGTTCTCTTCAAAATAATGATCGAGCAAAACCCTTAGAATTAAGACCACTTTGAGCCCTTGTTTTTTGGCCGCGATGATCTCACTTTCGACGGCCGCCTCGTCTTCATTCCACCAGATATTGTCGTTGTTCCACTTGCCCTGTCGCGCGTAAACAGTCGTTGAAACGGTATTCATTCCGGCGTTGATCAAACTCGTTGCCCAGACGTCGTGATTGGCTTCGTTGATCATGATTCCCCCGAGGTAGAAATCCTTCTTGGCCGACTTGGAGCAACTGCAGACCGCAATAGCAAGACATATAACCGACCAAAAATACAGATGCCAAAACTTCATGGGACAAAAGTAAAGTCATTGCAGCGATTGCCCATCACAAATAATTCACGCTTTTGATTGAAAGAATCTGACCTTTTCAAATAGCTTGAAAATTGTACTTATTTTCGTCCAAAATGTGCAATGAACTTTGATTTTGACCACGATATTGTGTTGGAAAATGAACGTGTGCTGCTCGCTCCTTTGAATGAAGATGCAAGAGATGGATTGCTGCAAATAGCGCTGAACAATCCTGCCCTCCTTCAATACTCGCCGAAAATGGTCAACACACTTTCAGAATTTGAAGCGTATTTCGATGATGCATTGCAAGCTAGGAAAAGCCAAAGTCGGTATGCGTTTTCAATTTTCGACAAAGTTGCAGGCGTCTACGTCGGAAGCACAAGTTTTGGCAGTATTTCAAACGAGAATTCAAGAATCGAAATTGGATGGACCTGGCTCGGAAAGGCATTCCAGCGAAGTGGATTGAATCGAAATTGCAAATTCCTGCTGATGCAGTACGTGTTCGAATATCTCGAATTTGAACGCTTGGAGCTCAAAACGGATGTTAGAAATAGTCAGTCCAGACAGGCCATAGAAGGAATTGGAGGAAAAATGGAAGGCATCCTACGCAGCCATACATTGATGTCGGATGGCCATCGTCGAGACACCGTTTATTACAGCATACTGAAAAATGAATGGTCGGCTTTGAAGTCGGCCTATCGCAAATAAACCGAGCCTGCGTAAATAATAAACTAATTCATATAATTCACCGTCTAATTGAATTAGCTTTGCGCCCTCAAAACAGACAAAAATGAAACATCTTGAAATTCTTCCTGGCACTGGCCTAGGTGATATTCGATTCGGAATGACACGAGAAGAGGTATCTTCTATTCTTGGGGATCCTTCTGAAATTGATATGTTCTCGGATGACGAGCCAGGCAACCAAGTAGAATCTTGGCATTATGATGAAGCTGACGTAAGTTTTGCTTTTGAAGAAGCTGAAGAATGGAGACTTACCACTATCGCTGTAAGTTCGGAAGAATATAAAGTTGAGGATACGGCTTTGATTGGCTTGTCGAAAGAAGCAACTTTCGCGCAGCTGGAGAAAATGGGAATCGACCACAATTTCGATGAGGACTCGGGTCAAGACCTTCATTTTTCGAACGAAACGGGACTCAACTTTTGGATGGATGGAGACGTTCTTCGCGAGATCCAATGGAGCGTTGAAATCGACGATGAAGACAAGGTTATCTGGCCTTCGTAAGAATTATCCTTTTTACTACCTGATTTTTTTACCTTTGGAGGTGATCTGACACTGATTCAGCGTGTGCGACGTGCCTTGACTTTTTATGTCGGAGCCAAAAGTATATCTGGAAAAAAGATTATTTAGAAGTTTATGAAGAAATATGTCGCCATTCTCAGGGGAATTAACGTAAGTGGGAAGAATAAGATTAAGATGGATGATTTGGTTCAGCTCTTCGAGCAAATGGGCCATTCGAATGTTGAAACTTATATCCAAAGCGGAAATGTTCTATTCTCCAGCAAGGTCGTAGATATTCTGTATTTGCAGTCGGTAATTGAAGAGGAGATTCTCAAAAGATTTGGTTTTGAAATCCCCGTTATCGTCCTGTCCAAATTAAGACTTGAGCGCACCTGCAAGTACAACCCGTACTTAGAATACCCCAATGTCGACATTAAATCACTTCACGCCACCTTCCTCAGAACAGAGGTCAACCACAAGCTAGTTGCCGATTTTCAGGCATACACGCACCCGACAGACGAGAATACGGTCACCAATGACTTGGTATATGTCTACTGTCCGAATGGCTATGGTAAAACGAAGTTCAACAACGGGTTTATTGAAAAGAAACTGAACGCCCAGGCTACGACGCGCAATTGGACTACGATCATGACCTTGCTGGAGATGATCAATAAGAATTAGAATTTCTCGATTATTGCTAGATTTAGCACGCTACTTTTTCGCCTTGTTTTGCTTCCATTCCAAGCTGTATGAAAAATAACATCAGTTCACTTGACCGAATACTCCGTATTGTGCTGGTTGTCGTGCTCACCGCGGCTTTTATTACGCGCGCGGCTGCAGGCATCTACGGAATTCTCGCTATTTCTCTCGGGTCTGTTTTAGTCTTGAGCATCGTACTCAACTGGTGCCCTATCTACGCCCTTTTCGGCATCAATTCCTGTAAAAAATAAAAGGGCGTCCGATCGAACGCCCTTCAAGTATGAACGAGGCAATTATTCAGACGCCCGTTTCTTATTTCGTAAGTTTCTTGTACTTGATCCTTTGCGGACCAGCATCTCCAAGTCGTTTCTTCTTGTTCTCTTCGTATTCCGAATAAGTTCCTTCGAACCAATATACTTGAGAGTCGCCTTCAAAAGCGAGAATATGTGTACATATCCTGTCCAGGAACCAACGGTCGTGAGAAATCACCACGGCGCAACCCGCAAAGCCTTCGACACCTTCCTCCAAAGCTCGAAGCGTATTGACGTCAATATCATTGGTAGGCTCATCGAGCAAGAGCACATTGGCCTCCGTTTTGAGCGTCATTGCCAGGTGCAGACGATTGCGTTCACCACCTGAGAGCACCCCACATTTTTTCTGCTGATCGGAACCATTGAAATTAAATCGACTCACGTAAGCTCTTGAGTTCATCGACATATTTCCGATCTGAATAATATCGTTGCCCCCTGTGAGCACTTCGTACACAGTTTTTTCCGGATCGATATCCGCATGTCGCTGGTCGACATAACCAATCTCGACTGTTTGCCCTATTTCAACAGTTCCCGCATCAGGCTGCTCTTCGCCCATGATCATTTTGAACATGGTTGTCTTTCCAGCGCCATTCGGTCCGATTACTCCGACAATTCCAGCTTGCGGCAACTTGAATGACAAGTCTTCAACCAGCAGTTTGTCTCCAAAAGACTTCTGTACGTTGGTGAAGTTGATGACCTCAGCGCCCAATCGCGGACCGTTCGGAATGGCCAACCGCACCCTGGCTTCTTTCTCTTTTGTGTCTGAGGCGAGCAGACTGTCATAATTGGACAATCGCGCTTTATTCTTGGCTCGTCGGCCTTTCGGACTCATGCGGGACCATTCTAGCTCTCGCTCCAGCTCCTTTTGTCGCTTCGACTCTGATTTATCCTCTTGCGCCATTCGCTTAGACTTTTGTTCAAGCCAAGACGTATAGTTTCCTTTCCAAGGAATGCCCTCGCCACGGTCCAACTCCAGGATCCATCCTGAAACATTGTCCAAGAAATACCTATCGTGTGTCACACAGATTACCGTTCCCTTGTATTGCTCCAAATGCTGCTCCAACCAGTCAACCGATTCGGCATCCAAGTGGTTGGTAGGCTCATCCAAGAGCAATACATCTGGCTGCTTCAGTAGGAGTCGGCACAAAGCCACTCGCCTTCTCTCTCCACCAGAGAGGTGCTTGATTTTCTGGTCTTCGGGCGGACAACGGAGTGCGTCCATCGCTATCTCCAATTTTGTGTCCAGTTCCCATCCATCCAAGGCCTCGATCTTATCCTGCACACTAGCTTGACGGTCCATCAGAGCCTGCATTTTATCAGGATCATTCATGATCTCCTCGTCCATGAAGGAATTGTTGATCTCCTCATATTCCTTGAGTACATCGACGATCTCCTGCGTACCCTCTTCAACTATTTCTCGAACAGTCTTCTCTTCGTCCAATTCTGGCTCTTGTGGAAGGTAACCAACCGAGTAGCCATCTTTCCACACAACGTCACCGCTTGTAGGTTCGATCAATCCAGCGATAATCTTCATCACTGTCGATTTTCCCGATCCATTCAAACCAATGATACCGATTTTGGCACCGTAGAAGAATGAGAGATAAATATTTTTTAGGATGTCTTTTCCTTTTGGTGTGGTGTGATTCACCTTCACCATTGAAAAGATCACTTTTTCATCAGACATATCAATAAGATTTAAGTGAGCGAATTTAGGGAGAACAGAGCAATTAATGGCACGTTTTGGGGGGGAGTGTTTACAAACTCTTAACTGGTTATTTAATCCGGTCAAGTCGTGGGCTGAAATTGATCTTTCCAAGCGCCCACAAGCTCGATTGAAGTAAATATTTTCTTTGAACGCAATGATGCTTTACTCATCTCTCTTTAGGTCTTCGCTCATTTGCCAGCTAAACAATTCAACAAATACTATACTTTGATAAATAGGATTTTCATACTCACTTGGGTCAAATTCGTTTTCAAGTCCATGGATAATGACTCCAATATCTAAATTCAAAGAGGTCGTTCGTGTTTTATAGTAGCTTTCTAGAACTGGCCAATAATTCGAACAAGCTATCACAGCCTCTTTAAACAAGGAGTTTTCGTTAAAGCCCAATGCCTGGCGATTCTCCGCAATGGTCAAACTATCTTTCTCGGCTTGTTCGCTATCTGTGACCCCATGAAGCCTAATCATTCCTTCAGAAAAATCCTCCTCTAAAATCTCTTCAAATCCTTCGGTTTCTTCACCCCTGATGTAAATGGACTTGCGCAATCCAGACGCCTCATAGGCCTTTAAGAGAGCCTTGTTTGACTCTTTGTTGAACTTCCAGTTTGGATTGAAAAACGAGTGTTTTTCGAGATCTTTGAAATAAGCACTAGTCTTTTCAATTGTTCCAACTTCATTTGGATAATTTGTTTTCAAAAACAGATTGAATTCCGCCACTCCACCTTTCATTACTTTTCCCTGTTCCTCTGGGAAATGATTGAAGAAGCAGGTTGCATCAGAGGCTTTACCTCGCTCGCTGATACCGCAACCGCAGAGAAGCCCAAATATGAATAGAATTGTAATAGTGAGGGTAAAAAATATTAAAGAAAGAGCCTTCATGTCTATATATTACGACCAGCATTTAATCTGAATACCTTTACCTGATTAACCAACCGACAACGCCAATCGCACATGCCCTAAATGGTGCCGACAATGCCAGGCGTAGGTTCCTATTGTTTCGGCCAAAGTAGTCGACACATCATTCGCTGGATGGTAAAAGGTTTTAGTTAATTCTTCGTCGGTAAGTCGGTCCAATAAGTAAACCCAGCGACAATGCAGTGATTCGAGCAAGTCAAGGGCCATCTCGACAGGTCCCAAACTATCTGATAATTCGGCCCAGGCGCTTTCGTTGTACGGCCGAATGGTGGGGTGATTTTCTGTTAGGGCCAATTTAAACCGTGCGACGCTGTTCATGTGAGAATCGGCGCAATGATGAACAACTTGACGGATAGTCCACCCTCCCGGTCGGTAGGTCAAATCGAGTTGGGCATCGCTCAATTCTTCGACCAAGGTTCTGACTTCACTCGAGAAATTACGGATGTCGGCGATCCATTCTTGAAGCTGTTCTTTCGAAATATGCTTCGGTACTTTGAACTCGCCAACAGGAAATCGAAGTGCATACAATTGATCTTCACTTATTGCTGTTCCCATTCTACTCGATTTTAAAGGCAATCTCTGGCATGGCTTCGAGCTGGGTAATTAGCTCTCGCGACAGATCAACACGCATTGTCTTTGACGGCATATTCAACTCGGCATCGATGCTTGATACTTTAAACCTAACCTTGCATTTGCCCTCGTGGCTGGACAATACCTCCTTTATATTCTCGGTGAATGTTGCGTTGATATCCGATAAATTCAATTCAATCGTAAGGTGCTTTGTGAACTTATCTCGGATATCTGAAAGTAACTCTACGGTGTTGATTTTGAACTCGATATCTGTCGGATCCTTGGCATACCTCTTTGGTTGAACGCGGCCTTTTAAGTAGATGAACCAGCCCGTGACCAGATAATCCTTGAATTTGAGGTATTCGTCGCCAAATAGGAAGAATCGAGAAGACTCATCGTAATCCTCCAAGGTGATCATGCCGAAAGGTCTACCGGTCTTGGTCATTCTATGAGCTGCTTCGGTGATCATACCCGCTAGGGAAATCTCTTTGTTGTTGAATTGCTCGAGGTTGTTGACATTTTTGACTCCTCCGGGCGTGCAAAAGCTGTCGATTTCAAGTTTGTAATCGTCCAAGGGATGACCCGAAATATAGATTCCGACTACTTCCTTCTCTTTGGAAAGTTTTTCCAGAGTGCCCCATTCTTCGGCCATTGGGATGGCTGGCTCTAAAATCTCCGCCGCGCTGTCGGTCCCAAAAAGTGACTGTTGCGAGGAATTCTCACTTTCCTTGTGTGCATGTCCGTAGCGAACTAAAATTTCTAAAAAGGGATTCCCCTTGGCATCGGCAGCCAAATACCTAGATCTTGAAATTTGTGAAAACTCATCGAAGGCCCCGGCGTACGCCAAACTTTCAAGCACGCGTTTATTGGTCGTTCGGAGGTCAATTCGGCGAACGAGATCAAAGACAGACTTGAAATTTCCGTTCTTGCGCTCCTCGATCATTGAGAGAACTGCCCCTTCCCCAACACCTTTGATAGCGGCCATTCCGCAACGAATTGCTCCCGCTTCATTCACCGCAAATTTGGCCATTGACTCATTGACACTCGGTCCCAACACCTCGATTCCCATGCGCTTGCACTCTTCCATGAAGAAAGTGAGCTGCTTGATATCGTTCATGTTGTGACTGAGCACGGCCGCCATATATTCAGCCGGATAATGCGCCTTGAGGTAGGCTGTCTGATACGCGATCCAGGCATAACAGGTCGAGTGGGACTTGTTGAAAGCGTAACTTGCAAATGCCTCCCAGTCCTTCCAAATCTTTTGTACTGTTTCCTTTTTGTGTCCGTTGGCCAAACAACCCTCAACGAATTTTGGGAAGAGCTCGTCGATGATGCTCTTTTTCTTCTTACCCATTCCCTTTCGCAGCATGTCGGCTTCACCCTTGGTGAAATTGCCCAGCTTTTGCGAAAGGAGCATCACTTGCTCTTGGTAGACGGTAATTCCGTAAGTCTCTCCTAGGTATTCTTCGCATTCGGGTAAGTCGAATACGATTTCGTCAATTCCGTGTTTACGACGAATGAATGAAGGGATGTATTCAAGCGGACCCGGACGGTACAGGGCGTTCATCGCGATCAAATCGGCAAAGACCGAAGGCTTTAACTCCTTCATGTATTTCTGCATTCCGGCCGACTCGTATTGGAAAATGCCCACTGTTTCTCCGCGTTGAAAAAGCTCGTAGGTGGGTAAATCGTCCAGTGGAAAATTGTCGGGATCGAGCAGAATATCGTGCTTCTCTTTGACTAGCTTGACCGTTTCTTTGATCAAGGTCAACGTTTTCAGTCCAAGGAAATCCATCTTCAACAGACCAGCAGTTTCAACTACTGAGTTGTCGAACTGGGTGCACCACATATCACTGTCTTTAGCCGTAGCTACAGGGACATAGTTGGTTATATCGCTGGGAGTAATAATCACCCCGCAAGCGTGAATTCCGGTATTTCGAACAGTCCCCTCGTTGGTCACAGCCATTTTTATCACTTGGGCCTCTGCATCGTTGCCCTTTTGAATTTCTAGGAGAGCATTAGCTTTCACTAAATCATCAGGACTGTTTTTAAACGCCTCGGCTAATTGCTGCTCATTGAAACCAAAGAGTTTTTTCAATTTGACATCTGGAACCAATTTGGCAATTCTATCGGTATCGGCGAGGGGCAATTCCATGACGCGTCCTGTGTCTCGAATACTCGATTTGGCGGCCATTGTACCGTAGGTAATGATCTGCGCCACTTGATTCTCACCGTATTTATCTATTACGTATTGAATCACTTTATCTCTTCCTTCATCATCGAAGTCAATATCGATATCGGGAAGTGAGATACGTTCGGGGTTCAGGAAACGCTCGAACAGCAAATCGTACTTGATAGGATCGATATTGGTGATTTTTGTGCAATAAGCCACAGCCGATCCTGCAGCAGATCCACGGCCTGGCCCCACGGAGACTCCTCTTTCTCGGGCGACTTTGCAAAAATCCCAGACGATGAGGAAATATCCTGGATATCCTGTATTGGCGATGGTGGCCAACTCAAAATCAAGTCGTTCGCGTATCTCATCTGTAATCTCACCATAACGTTCCTCTGCCCCCACATAGGTCAAATGCCGCAAGTAGGCATTCTCACCACGCTTTCCCCCGTCTTCTTTGTCCTCGGCGTGGATAAACTGCTCTGGAATATCAAATGCTGGCAAAAGAACCTCACGGGCAAGCTTGTAACCTTCGACCTTATCCAATACTTCCTGGATGTTCAATATAGCCTTCGGCAAATCTGAAAACAGTTGCTTCATCTCGTCACTCGACTTGATGTAGTACTCGTCATTCGGGAAACCGTAGCGAAAATCTCGTCCGCGCTTACCGATGTACTTTTTCGGTTTATTGACCGACTCAGCATCGCGAACACAAAGTAAAACGTCGTGCGCTTCGGCGTCCTTTCTCTTGCTGTAGTAACTGTTATTCGCCGCAACATACTTGACATCGTGCTTCTGAGCCAACTTTAGCAATGCGTTGTTTATGACAGCTTCTTCTTCTAAGCCATGTCGGCAAATCTCAATGTAGAAGTCACCTCCAAAATGCTCCTTCCACCACAAGAGGCGCTCTTCAGCTTGCATTTCACCGACGTTCAGAATAAGTGAAGGCAACTCGCCCCACAGTCCGCCAGAAAGAACAATCAAATCTTCCTTGTACTTCAAAAGTAAGTCGCGGTCTATTCTAGGCACGTAGTAAAATCCATCTGTGTATGCGTGCGACGCCAATTTCGCGAGGTTGTGGTAACCGTTCTTATTTTTCGCCAGTACGACTGTCTGGTATCCATCGTCTTTGTTCGAACGGTCCAATCTGTCCTCGCACAAGTTGAATTCACAACCAAGAATCGGCGTAATGTCTTCTCTGAGCGCAGTAGCTACAAAGTGAAAGGCCCCCATCATGTTTGCATGATCGGTTAGCGCAATGGCCGGCTGATTATTAGCCTTTGCTGTGGCAACCAATTGATCCGTTGTACTGGATGCCTGCAAAATTGAATACTGACTATGGCAATGCAAGTGTACGAAGGTCGCCTCTTTGAGGGCTGCGAGGTCCTCGGCATCTGTCGGCACTTGAACACGCTCAGCAACAACCTCTTCTTCCTGGGCAAAATTGGCCTTGTCCAACTTAGGTGCTTCGTATACCAGGTTCTCGGGATCCTGAATTTCAGGTGGAACGATTACGCGGTGGTTGACCAGACCAAAGAAGCAACGGGCCGTAGCATCCACGTCATACGCGGCGTCGTGCGCATCTTCGAAGGCAGTACCAAACAACTTGGTGTACAATTCGGTGAGCGTGGGCCACTTGAATTTTCCTCCACGACCACCAGGTAAGGCGCAAAACTCTGTTGACTCGTCCTTCGTGTCGATGGCTTTCAGATCATGCATGACCGTAGTCCTACCGGCCCTATGGATCTCACTGCCCATCACCCCAAGGTCAAAGCCGATATTGTGTCCGATAACATACTTGGCCTGCGCCATGTCGGCCTCAAATGCCTCTAAAACCTCACTAATTTCCAGTCCGTCGGCCACCGCACGATCGTGTGAGATACCGTGAATTTTAGTCGCTGAGAAGGGGATCTCGAAACCATCTGGGCGAACCAGCATGTTGTTGTTGACGATGAGTTTTCCTTCATGGTCGTGAATCTGCCAAGCTATTTGGACAAGCCTTGCGGTAGACCAAGCATCCAAATTGGTATGTTCAGCATCGCGGACTTTCGGAAATCCCGTGGTTTCGGTATCAAATATTAGAAACATTTCTTCTTCTCAAATTCTGTTATCACTCACCCCTATGTCTTCATCAATCACTTTAGGTGACCTATATGGAATACTGACCAACAAGCACTTGAATTACAAACATGACACAATGTCACATCACTATTTCACGGCAAATCGCTCAAAATCTTAGCTCCTACTGCAAAAAATGGGGATATCAAAAATACGGCTTAAGCCAATGCTAATGACATGTTGTTAGCCGATTGTGAGTATAAAATTACAAGCACATTCCTACCTTCGCAGTCCGACCAACACAGAGTTTTTCAAGGTGTTTCAAACACCATAGTCACGACCATAAATTGCCATTCATGAACGACATACAACGCAAGCAACTTTCGCAGACCAGGCAAATGGTCGAAAATCTGTTTTCAGGAGAAGGTACAGGGCACGACTGGTGGCACATTGTGCGCGTACGGAATATGGCGCTTACCATTGCCGCCGAGGAGAAAGCTGATTTATTCATCACTGAAATGGGCGCCTATTTGCATGACATCGCCGATCACAAATTTCATGGCGGCGACGACACCATCGGCCCACAAAAAGCGCGTGAATGGCTGCAAGAGATAGCCGTGGCGGACAAAGAGCATGACGCCATCGTGGATATTGTCGATCAAGTGACTTTCAAGGGGGCAGGTGTTGAAACCATGGCCATGTCAATGGAGGCTAAGTGCGTGCAGGATGCCGACAGACTGGACGCTCTGGGGGCCGTGGGTATAGCGCGCACCTTTGCCTATGGTGGAGCGAAGAACCGCGAAATCTACAATCCGAATATTGCTCCTGAAATGCACGCTTCATTCGAAGCCTACAAGTCGAGCGTTGCGCCTACGATCAACCATTTTTACGAGAAACTGTTACTGCTAAAAGATCGCATGAACACGGCGACAGGCCGACGTTTGGGCGCAGCCCGTCATCAATTCATGGTTGAATACCTAGATCAATTCTACTCGGAGTGGGAAGGCAACTCTTGATCTCTAGGCACATCGTGGAAGCCAGTGCTTAAAACCGATTCACTGTTGTCGGGCTGAATCCTCCAATAGAACGCTGTAGGTGCGCGTTGTCCGTCTACTGAGCGCGGACCTTGCATATCGCACTGCATATTGTAAAACAACAAATCTCCATTGGAATCTTCTTGAACAACGTAGAAATCCTGCGCAAACCAGCGAAGAGCCTCCCCTATCTCGGGATCTGTTCTTTCCAATAGCTCATCCTGAATGGCAAATTCCTCAAAATCCTTCCCCTCCATGAGCTCAGAGTATCGGGCCAAATACAGTCGGTTCTCGTTTCTTGCCATGCAGTACCACTCACTTATTCCAGCCGCTATTGGAATGGTTCGAATGTCGGAATAGTCGATTTGTTTCTCCTTTAGTTCGGCCTTTACGAAGTCTTCCACTTTGGACTTCACCCCCATGCCTGCAAACAAGTACATCGTACTCAGCACCAAACCCATCGCGTTGAACTGCCAGCTCTTTTCGTTGCGCTTTCGCATACCGATCGACACACTCACACCAATGATGAGCAGCAAGGTATAGGCCGGATCCACAATGCAAACACTATCAAAACTTATCCGTTCATTGGAGAAAGGCAAGAATAACTGGGTCCCGTAAGATGTGCATGCATCGAGAAGCATATGAGTTACCAGTGCTAACCACGAAAATGTAAAAAGACGCGTAATTCCAACGGGTTGAGCCCATTTCATTTGCTTGAAAAGCCAAACAAAAAACACCGCTCCGAGTACCGAGAACAAGATGGAATGGCTAAAACCACGGTGGACAGCCAAACTCTGAACATCGTTGAAAAATGGGAGAAGAATAATATCTAGGTCGGGAATCGTGGCTACAATAGCTCCGTACAGCGCCCCTTTCCCTCCTACTTTCTTGCCCAAAACGGCCTCTCCAATTGCGGCGCCTAGTGCGGCTTGCGTAATACTATCCATGTTGGCAAAGATGCGTATGACAGCTCAATATTCGGCTGACATTAATCACAAACTGTACTAAAATACGAGAGGAACAAGAGTAAATCATTCACATCAACCACCCCATCGTAGTTGAGATCGGCCGGACAATTGTTCATGGGATACAAGCAAGATCCGTCATCACAACCCGCTTCAGGCTCGTAGGTCGCCGCGTTAACATCGGTACATCCAGGATAGGTACACAGCGAATTGTCCTCTGAATCGGCCGTAGAATCGTAATTGCAAGCCATGGGATCCAAGCAACCAGGAATGCTTTCTAAGATGAATAACTTCTGATTAACCGGGACTTCAGTGAGCACCGTCGACAATCCATTGGGCCACGATACAAGCACTGAATCGGCCATTGTATTGGATCCCATGCCGAAATATTGGATGTATGAGTTTTGAGAAGAGAATCCCTCGCCGCAGCCAACCCGTCGCATCTGACTCACTCCTCCTGCGATCACCTCAACTACGGCGCCCAACGCCTGTGAATTGGACTCAACGCCTTGAAGTTGAAATGCCAAGTAGTTATTGGATGAGAAATTGTTTTGCCAAAAGACATTGTTAAATCCTTGCGAACAGCTTTTAACGATATCCACTTGACCATCGTTGTTGTAATCTCCTTGTGCACTTCCTGTACTATACTGGAAATCAGAACCGAAGCCCCAAGCGACATTGGCATTCGTGAAAGAACTGCCGCTTCCGGAATTCTCCAGTAGAAAATTCCCAAAGGGCGAATTGCTCACACCACACACGTAGAGATCAAGATCCATATCATTATCACCGTCGATAAACAAAGCTCCCCAGGTAAAATCCCCCAGAAAAGTCCCGACACCAACCGCTTCTTCTACAAATGTCTCATCTCCGTTATTCCTGAACATGGAATTTCCATTGGTATCAGTTACGTACAAATCCATCCACCCATCGTTGTTGTAGTCACCTACAGTGCAGGTCATGGTATTGTTGTCCACATCGGTATTGCTGGAAACTGAAATATTGTCAAATGTGCCATCTCCCTTGTTTTTGAGTAGAATATTACCAGCGTCATAATCCTGTCCCACATAAATATCCTCGAAACCATCATTATTCATATCAAGCGTAGCCATCCCCAAAACACTGTTTCCCAGTCCGCCCAAACCTGCCGCTACAGTTACATCTTCAAACAAGTCACCTCCCAAATTGTGATACAGCGTAATCGAACCCACCAAGTGTCCCGTACGATGCGAAACACATAGGTCTGGCAAGGCATCTTCATCGTAGTCCAACCAACTCGCACAAAACGACTGAGCAAAAGGATCGCTAAATCCACATGTATTACTTATATCGGTCAGCACCAAATCCCCCTCATTCCTGTACAACCGATTGATCCCGTCCACAGCCAAGTACAGGTCGAGATCGCCATCGTTATCATAGTCTACCCAAATAACTTGTTTCACTTCGTCCGTAAGATCTACAAGCGGCAAGATTTCATCGAACCCCATTCCATTGTTCACCAAAAAATGAAGGGGCGCCCCGTTTCCCGAGGAGAAAGTCAGATCTTCTAATCCGTCCTGATTGAAATCTACAAAACTCACTCCTCCCCCATATTCACCGCTTCCATAGCCGAAGTCGATGCCTATTTCACTGGAAGAATTGGAGAATTGAGCATGCGCCACAAGGGCAAATAGAGTGAGCCATGCGAGGCAAGTAGTTCTTTTCATGATCAAAGGGTATCTATGCGGGAAGTTACAAAGGTTCATGGCCGAATTACTAGATGTGCGAATTTAAAATGGTAACTCTTGGATATTCAGCCTTCGGCAAATGTTGATGTGTCGATGCAATTGCATTTGCCGAAGGCTAAACCTTTTAAGCCACAAAACATATCGTGAAAGAATTCAACGGCGGACTATGTCAGAAAAACGTCCAATATCTTGAAGGAAGGCCCGAGCATATAACTTTTTAGGAAGAGTCACGTACCAGTGCATGAATCATAATAAAACACTCAATGAAGAATCTGATTGTGAGCATGGATAAGCTCCCACCGGAAGTCCTCTCGATGATAGACGAAACCTATCCCGATGGCTATGATCATGCAACTTTCGATCTTAGAATACCTACTCGTAACGAGGTATATACAGCACTGCGAATGGTAACACCTACCGTGCAGTATATCATCAAACTGGCGAAAAAGAAAATCGACATGTCCGAAATGGATCCTCGAGCTGCCTTCGAATAGGATGAACGAAACTTCTCTTTAAATCCCGCCTTTGAGCGGGATTTTTTTATTTTCGGGCTTTCAACTTACATCTCTATACCATGAGCGAAGCATTGACCGGAATTCCAAACGTAGATTTAGCTGATTTTCTAAGCGGCGATCCAGCACGTAAGTCCAAGTTTGTCAAACAATTAGGCGCTGCCTATGAAGGAATTGGATTTGTCGCTGTACGCAATCACCTCATGAGTGAGGAGACTCAAAACGAACTTTACGACCAGGTTAAAGCATTTTTCGAATTACCCGTAGAAACCAAAGCGAGCTACGAAATCCCCGGATTGGCTGGTCAGCGTGGCTATGTGTCTTTCGGTAAGGAACACGCCAAGGACAGCAAAGTGGCCGATCTCAAAGAATTCTGGCATTTTGGTCAGTACGTGGAGGACAACGACCCTATAAAATCGCAATACCCCGATAATGTCGATGTAAAAGAACTGCCAAGATTCAATGCAGTGGGCAAGAAGGCCTATCAATTGCTTGAAGCTACGGGCCGACATATGCTCGAAGCGATTGCTCTTCACCTTGGATTAGAAGAAACCTACTTCCAGGAAAAAATTCACAACGGAAACAGTATACTCCGTCCAATCCACTACCCGCCTATTACAAGCGAACCTGAATCGGCCGTGCGTGCGGGACAGCATGAGGATATCAACTTGATCACTCTCTTGATCGGAGCATCGGCCGATGGATTGCAGGTTCTCACAAAAGACAAGCAGTGGGTATCAGTTACAGCCTTGCCTGATCACATCGTGGTCAATGTAGGCGACATGTTGCAGCGATTAACCAACAACAAACTTAAGTCGACAACACACCGTGTGATTAACCCTCCTCGTGAGAAATGGGGCACTAGTCGCTATTCTATTCCGTTTTTCCTTCACCCACGGTCCGAAATGAAGTTGGATTGCTTAGATTCGTGTATTCCAGATGGAGAAACTGCTCAATATGAGCCAATTACTGCCGGACAATATTTAACCGATCGATTGATTGAAATTGGACTTTTGAAAAAATGAAGACTTCCCAGGAACAGTATATGACTGAGTTGCTTGACCGACATTTTCCGTCGTTCACTCCCGAGTTGCGCGATGAAATTGCCTCTGTAAGTGAAGTTCGACATATTCGGTCGGGTGAAATGATGATGGATGTGGGCAACTATATCAAGACAGTTCCTTTGCTCATCGATGGTATGGTAAAAATCTACCGCGAAGATGAAGCTGGAAACGAATTATTCCTCTACTACATCTATCCTGGAGAGGCCTGTGCTATCTCTTTTGTTTGTTCTATGCGAGAGCGCAAAAGCAATATCAAAGCCGTAACCGAATCGGACTGCGACTTCATTGTATTCCCGATAAAGTATATGGATGAATGGATGAGCAAGCACAAATCATGGTACTATTTCGTCCTCGAGACTTTCAATCAACGCTTCGAGGAAGTACTCAAGTCCATTGATGAAATAGCTTTTCACAACATGGATGAGCGTCTGGCCAACTACTTAGCAAAGGCCTCTGGGGCCGCCGGCTCGAGAACACTTGCTGTATCACATCAGGAAATCGCGCAAGAGCTCAATTCGTCCAGAGAAGTTATTTCTCGTCTGCTTAAGAAAATGGAGCGAGAGGATATGATCAAACTTGGACGAGGAAAAATTGAGATCATCGATTTGAATGTTCACGTGGACTAAGACGCGTCTGCCATTCCTTCCAACATCTGAATAATTTTAAGCTTCATTTGACTCGCTGAACAAGCGTGGTTGTTGACGATGATGCAAAATGCTTTTTCCGATCCATCTTTCATCGTAATATAGCCCGTATACGACCTCACTCTTTCCATGTAACCACTTTTGGCCACAATGCGCCCCGATTTCCCCAATGGAGTCATGCCTTGCTTTAGCTGAGCTTTGAATGGCTCGTTGACTTTGGCCGCGATGAGAGCCAGTTGCTGACTCGTGATCGAATTTGCTCTACTCAATCCACTTCCATCTTTTTGGTACCAACCTTCGGCAGGCACTCCTCTCTCACCCCAGAGGGATTGCAGCGCACGAACGCCATTGTCGTATGATCCCGTCCCGTAATATTTACGGCCGATATGCTTGATCAGAGCATCGGCGAAGGTATTTACACTATGCTTGAGGGTATAGTTTACAATGCTCTGTAGCGTTGGCGACTTGAATTCCGCGACGTCTTTCAGTTTGCCCATATCATAAGGAAATTCCTTCTCCAACCACGATTCCGGGTCTTTATCAAAGGAGATTCCATTTTGTCGGAGGTGATTTTGGAAGTCGTAGGCAAATTGAAATGCTGGATCGGGCAAGGCGGCTTCAATTTCGTAGGCCGACTGCCCCATGGGGAGTTCGCCCATAACGACACGTTCAAACGTACCGGGAATGCCATACACATAAGCGTTGTCGCCACTTTTGTTAGACGAGGTAACCTGGTTGATAATCTTGAGCCCAGGGATTTTAGCACTCGTACTTATCACCTGTGTCTTCCCCCCGGCCTTCGCGCTTGTCCGAAATACAATCGTAAATGCATTGTCTTGATACGACAATCCATTGGCACCTGCCCCGTAGTAATTCCCCGCGTCTTCGATCGAGGTTGATCCTTGCAACGGCTCTTGATCGAAGTAGTTGCCCAGTCCAAAAACTCGTCCAGCGACATGGTTTATCCCCACCTTGCGCAATGCCGCCTCCCACTCCGAAAAGAGGGTCGCATAATGCTTTTCAAAATACTTGGACATCATGGCCGGATCACCTTCCCCCTGCACAATCACATCGCCATACAAGGTGCTATCGGCAATCGTCCCCAACACACCAAGCTTGGTCGTGAACGTATGCTTCGCTCCAAACATCTCCAAAGCAGTCGCACAGGTGATTAGCTTAATGGAACTTGCAGGAACCAGACTTCGGTCTTTTGCATAGGAGAATTCTTCGTGTCGCGTCTTGGAATCTACCAAAGTAAATCCAACCGTCGCGCTTGCAAGGGACTCATCATCGAGAAAATCTGTGAAGACCTTGGAGTAGCTTGTTTGCTGACTGTACATATTCGAACTAAAAAGGACAAGGCAAACGAAGATTGGAAAAAAACGATTCATGGCATTCAATTTGTGTAGTTTTGGTCTACATGAGCAAATTACAGTCCAAAATTAATCGCTTTACACTATTACTGGCACTTTTTGCGCTTTCACTTTCCGTTAGTGCTCAGTTGTCGGAAAAAGATAGTCGGTTCTTGTCGACTGTGCGCGACACCTTGCAGCTCAGTACCGATCAGAATAGCAGACTAGAACGCGTATATCTAGATTGTCAAAAAGAGCTGGACAAACTTCAAAACGAGGTAGATTCCCTGGAGAAGTTTGAAGAAAGTGAATCACTACTTAATCTAAAAGTAAATGTGCTCAATCAGAAGAAAAAAGACGTGAAAGAACAGCGCGAACTGGACTTACGAGCAATTCTCACCGTTGAGCAAAAAGAAATTTACGACGCCAAGATCAAGCCACAAAAACCGAAAGTATTGCATTTCGGCATTCACGATCGCGCCAAGTGCAACGTGTGTATCAAGTAAAATTCAGTATCTATTTAACAACGCAACGAATACTGATAGTCACGTCATCCCCGATCGTATCCAACATCCCACTTCCCCCTACTTTGTAGTTTTGACGGTCAATCTTTAAATTCCCAACGTACACCCCATTTTCCAGTTTGAAAGTGATTTTCTCCGTGCGCGTAACACCTTTGATGATCATTTTCCCCTCTAAGATGAATCCTTGGTCCGCCTTCACGACTGAAGTCGATATAAATTCAATAAACGGGTGCTTGGCGGCATCAAAAAACTCCTCCTCTTGCAAGTGGGCGTCTCTTTTCGGCGTTTCTGTGTTGATCGTTTTAACCGGAATTTTCACTTCGAACATAGAATTCGCCAAGTTCGCGGCATCGAATTTGACTTTTCCAGTGAGCTCGCTCAAAGTCCCATCCACTCCTACACCAAAATTGTTGATTGTAAAATTCACAGTCGACTTTGCTGAATCGATTGTCTGCTGAGCATTTACCACTCCAAAAAAAGCGATCAATGCAATTAGGGAGATTGTAGTTTTCATGAACTTCATATCAAATCATTTTGGCCCAGTATAGGCAATTATCGTTCCAAGGCACGAGGGTTCTCCTCACTTGAATTTCGTTTCAAAGATCAATCAATTTTAAGCCTTTGGCAAATGAATATACAGGCAGGTACATGGAATTGTATTTCGTGGCATATCAAGGCTTACTGGTTGCAAGATGTTCAAAACGTCCGCCAGCATTCCCCTTCAAGACAGCGTGTAATTGGGTATTATTGCAAAAGATTATCAGCCCATGAACAACTTTCGATTTCTCGCATTCTTCGCTCTATTGTCGGCACTAGTTGGATGCACTAATTCCGATCCCCTGGCCAGCAAGGATGGCGTTCGAGGAGATAGCGCTCCCACTGATTTTGTTAATCCTTTCATTGGTACTGGCGGACACGGACATACTTACCCGGGTGCAACCATGCCCTTTGGATTGGTTCAGTTGTCGCCCGACACCCGCCTTGAAGGATGGGATGGATGTGGAGGATACCATTATTCTGACGATGTGATTTATGGTTTCTCACACACGCACTTGCAAGGAACAGGCGTTTCTGACTACGGCGATATCTTGTTTATGCCTACCAATAACGAAACCAAGACGGCCGACAATTGGCATGATCGCTACTCCTCATCTTTCTCAAAAAAATCTGAAGTCGCCGAAGCTGGATACTACAAGGTGGATCTTGACGATCACGACATGAAGGTCGAACTCACGGCAACCACTCGGGTGGGGATTCACAGGTACACACCAAAAAACCCATTGGACACCATCACCTTGTTCATCGATATGGAGCATCGAGATGACATCATTGAATACTCATTGTATCCGCAAGGAGATACTATTATTCTCGGACATCGAATATCTCGCAATTGGGCCGAAGAGCAGCACGTTTACTTTGTAGCTTGGTTTTCGGAGCCGTTTGATTTCAGGGATCAAACCTTTGAATTGACTACTAGTGTCGATCCAGTAACCGGAATGAAGACTGAGGAAATGGAATATGTACCAGTTTTCCCCTTAGTATTCGACCCTGCCAATGAGCTTATCGCCAAAGTCGGGATTTCAGCCGTAAGCGTTGATGGCGCTTGGAACAACATGGTAGCGGAAGCGCTTCACTGGGATTTTGATCAGTATCGAGATGAAGCCAAAGCCACATGGAATCAAGCCTTGTCAAAAATTGAAGTCGACGGATCAAACAAGGACGACCTGACCAACTTTTACACGGCGCTTTATCACAGCATGACTGTTCCCAATACGTTTAATGACGTGGATGGGAATTACCGGGGGACAGACATGAAAATTCATCGAGCCGAAGGACGTGATCACTACACCATATTCTCTCTCTGGGATACTTTTCGGGCTACCCACCCACTCTATACGATCATTGAGCAGAATCGAACGGGAGATTTTGTGCAGACTTTCCTAGACATGTACAAACAAGGGGGGCAGCTGCCAATATGGGAGCTGTCGGCAAACTATACGGGTTGTATGATTGGATATCACTCGGTTCCCGTTATTCACGATGCCTATGTCAAGGGAATAACCAACTTCGATCACAAACTTGCACTCGAGGCCATGATCCAAATTGCCGATTCAGCTCACTTGGGTAAACCTGAGTTTGCCGAATACGGCTTCATCCCCGCCGAACTCGAAGCTGAGTCGGTCTCCAAAGGCTTGGAGTACGCCTACAACGACTGGAATATTGCCGATTTCGCAAAGCGATTGGGTGACAATACTACTCACGACCGTTTTATCGAGCGTGCTCAGTACTACAAGAACATCTACAATCCAAAAAACGGCTTCATGCAGGCCAAGCGCAATGGAACTTGGCTCGAACCTTTTGATCCCTACGAGGTCAACTTCTGTTTCACCGAGGCCAATTCTTTCCAATACTCTTTCTTCGCCCCACAAGATGTCAGCGGAATGATCAACATGATCGGTGGGGATGAGGCTTTTTGTAGGGATTTAGACCGACTATTCACTGCTGAATCTTCAACAACAGGACGCGAGCAAGCGGATATTACCGGACTTATAGGTCAATACGCACATGGAAATGAACCAAGTCACCACATGGCCTATCTATACGACTATGCTGGTCAGCCCTGGAAGACACAGAAATACGTTCGCCAAATCCTTACTGAGCAATATACTGCAGCACCGGACGGACTCTCAGGAAACGAGGATTGCGGACAAATGAGCAGCTGGTATGTACTCAGTTCGATGGGTTTTTATCCGGTCACCCCTGGATCTACACAATACGCCTTGGGCAGTCCACTATTTGACGAAGCGACCATACATCTTGAAAACGGAAATCGGTTCTCGATCACGGCAAGCAACAACTCGCCTTCGAACGTGTATATTGAAAGTATAAGTCTGAATGGAGCACCCTACGAACTGGGCTATATCGAGCATAGCACGATCATGGCTGGGGGTGAAATGAATTTCGTGATGACCTCGACTCCAAACGAGACACGCGCCATCGCAGCCGATCAACGTCCTGTTCAGGCAATTACCGACCATCTTATTTGTCCGGTTCCCTATTACGAATTGAAGCGCACATTTAGTGAGCCGTATGATCTGGCCATCAAGTGCAACGAGCCCAACGTAATGATTCATTACGCCATCGATTATGGTGATTCTCAGGAAAAAGGAGTCTATGAAGGTCCGATTAAAATCACAGAATCTTGCAGCATTACAGCTTGGTCTGAAAAAGGAGGCTTGATCCCTTCACGTAAGATTTATGGTGAAACCCTCTTGATTGACGGGTCGCGAGAAATCGTCGTGGAAAGTGAATTTGCCAATCAGTATGCTGCAGGAGGTGAGCGAACCTTGATCGACTTCTTGCGAGGAAGTAACGAATTTAAAACTGGTGAATGGCAAGGGTATTGGGGACAGGATCTCGTTGCTACAGTAGACCTCGGAGAAATTAAGGCTATCAAACATACAGCCTTGGGCGCGTTGCAGGATACAAAACCCTGGATCATTTATCCGAAACAGGTTGAGTTTTTCGTCTCGACTGACGGGACCAATTTCACTTCTTTTGGAACAGTTGTCAATGATGTCGACGCAAAGGATTACACCATTCAACATCGCGATTTTGAGGTGTTCGGTTCGGCCGAGGCGAGATATGTCAAGGTTGTAGCGACAAACTATGGGGTCTTGCCAGACTGGCATTTAGGTGCTGGAGGAAAAGCGTGGTTATTCGTTGACGAAATTGTGATCGACTAATGGCTTTTTTTAAGAATCTCGCCCCCACTTCCCCCTATCCCATCGGCTTGGACATTGAGCGCGCGGAAGGAATTTACTTGATTGACAAATCGGGCAAGAAATACATGGACATGATCAGCGGTGTGGGCGTCTCGGCGCTTGGGCATGGGAACGAACGGGTAAACTCGGCCCTAAAAGCCCAAATTGATCAACATCTCCACGTCATGGTTTACGGCGAGTATACTCAAAGTGTACAGAACGAGTTGGCTAAAAAATTGTGCTCGCTTCTCCCCCCAACGTTGGACTGTGCCTATTTCGTCAATTCAGGCGCGGAGGCCAACGAAGCAGCATTGAAACTAGCCAAGCGGTGTACTGGCCGAACCAAGCTTGTTTCGTGCAAGAAAAGCTACCATGGCAGTACGCACGGTGCTTTATCTGTTTCGGGAAACGAAATGAAGAAAAGTCAGTTCCGACCGCTCTTGCCTGAAGTTTATTTTATGGACTTCAACTCGATGGCATCGCTTGATTTAATCGATAAGCATACCGCCGGAGTCATTGTTGAAACCATCCAAGGTGATGCTGGAGTGCGCATACCAGATGTAGCTTGGATGAAGGCCTTGCGCAAGAAATGCGACGAAACTGGGGCCTTGCTTATTTTGGATGAGATTCAATGCGGACTCGGGCGATCAGGGACATGGTGGGCTTTTGAGCAATTCGGCATTGTTCCGGACATCCTCACTTTGGGAAAAGCATTGGGAGCTGGCTTGCCGATTGGAGCTTGCATCGCCTCTCAGCCCCTCCTAAATC
>JADFAK010000116.1 GCA_015665315.1 Flavobacteriales bacterium
TGCTGTTACTCGTGCGTTCTTTAATAATTCTTCAACCATTTTGTTTCCTGTTTTTAGGCTCCAAAACTGGTCCAACTATTTAAGCGGTTAGGAACATTTTCTCTTCCTCTTCCTCTATTTAAAGGAGAGCTTGAAGGCCAGAACGAGTGCGAGTGCGAGAACGAGTATTGAGCTATTTGCCTTGTGCTGAATCCCCCAAAAAAAAACGCCTAAACCCAACTCCAGGAAAAAAAACCACTTATCCCTCACTCTATCTCCTCATCCAGATCCTGATCAATAAACCCAATCAGATGTTTCGTCGCAACAATAAGCGCGTCGTACTGTTTCGATAAATATAGGTTGTTCCCAGCAGCCAATTTAAGGCCGTTGATGAGGATCAAATCATGGAGAAATACATCTGCCTGATTGCAATAAAAAGCCACATCGGCCTCCGTGATGCTCGTGTCCGAAACATATTTCCAATCTTTAAAAGACTCCCGATAATCCTGCATAGGATCTCGTTCCCGAATCATGGCCGCTCGATCGTACAGGTATTCGTGGTATTCGCGTTTCATGTGCTCGCTCATGGTCGATTCGAAACGATTCATGTCCTCCAGTCGGAGTAAATTAGTCTTGATCGAATCATTGCGAAGTATGCTCAATTTTCCCGAACTGGTCAGCTCTTCCAGCGTATTCGTTCGCGCAATATACTCTCTCCAGCCAAAGACCAATGTTATCAAACTATCCAGCCGCCTTATCCCCATGCCATCATTCGGCGTTTCCATTTCCAACAACGTCAAGGCCGCTTCCGACTTAGTTAATCTATGCTCCTTTATGGCCTCCAAATTCACCACATCCACTTCCAAATCGACTTTGAGCTTGTTCAAGTATTTGATCTCTTCTTGCCGTTCTTGCCGCCTATTATTCCAGTTATTTATACTCAGCGCGATCAAAATACCAATGACCACCAACACAATCTCCCCGACGGCATACAACAGGTATTTGGAAAACTTATTCTCGCTTATCATGCGTTGACGTACTTTTCGAAAAAACTTAATCATGGACCCGAATCAAGGGCACAATATAACCAAGAATTAGGTGCCATTCAGCAACTCGAATAGGTATGGCATCTGTCCGTCTATCCTTTTATAAATCAGCGACAAGCGCAAATGGTTATGGGAGTTCGATCACTATTTTAATCAGCGACAAGCGCAAATGCGGCTTCCCGTTCAATCAATTTTCACGCTCATCAACACCACCTTAACCGACTGACAATCAAAGCCAATGACTGCCCACCAACCTACAGTGATTCGAGAACTCTCAAAGAAAAAGACGTGCATGTGACCAAAAGCCCTGATCTTCGTTCCTACAAAGACCAAAACTAATAACTAGGTCCTATTCTACTTTTACACTCCATGAACGATATTTTTACTTGGGCGGGAATTGTATTCTGCGTCTCGCAATCGGCAATGTTCTCCGGCCTTAACCTTGCCTTTTTTAGTCTTACCCGTCTGCGCCTCGAAATCGAAGTCGAAGCCTCAGGCAACGAGGCGGCCAATAAAGTTCTTTCCATGCGAAATGACTCCAACTTTCTCCTGGCAACCATCCTTTGGGGAAATGTAGGGATCAACGTTCTACTCACACTTTTGTCCGACTCAGTTATGATGGGACTTTCGTCCTTTTTATTCTCGACAATCGTCATTACCATTTTTGGCGAGATAGTCCCACAGGCCTACTTTTCCCGAAATGCGCTCAAAATGGCATCGATATTGGCTCCTGTTTTACGCTTCTACCAATTTGCCCTCTACCCGATTGCCAAGCCTTGTGGTATTTTATTGGACAAGTGGTTGGGTAAGGAATCTTCGCAATACCTCTCCGAAGACATTATTTCCCTCTTCATCAAGAAACACGTCGAAGACACCGAGAGCGAGATTGATCGCATTGAAGGAACGGGTGCCATCAATTTCCTGCACTTGGACGATCTGCCTGTTTCTGGTGAAGGAGAGCCTATCAATCCAAGAAGTATTATTGAGGTCGAAACCTCAGGAGACCGCATTGTATTCCCAGAGAAGTTGATGAAAATCGAAGATCCTTTCATCCAACAGATTAACGAGTGCGAAGAAAAGTGGGTGATTTTCGTCAATAAGGAAAACAATCCAGTAGCCGTATTAGATGCCGACGGCTTTATCCGTTCGATTATTTCACCTAAACTCACAAAAGATATCCGCGTTTTCTGTCACCGGCCGCTCATGATCAAAGACCCTTCAACCGATTTAGCGACGGTCCTCAACATGCTTAGAGGAAGCCTTGTGCGCTCGGCCGACACACCAATTCAGCACGACCTAGTGCTTTTGTGGGAACCAGATTCCAAGAAAATTGTTACGGGTGCCGATATCTTTGGCAAACTATTGCAGGGGATTTAAGATTTACCCACGATGACAATACTAATCGCTATTCCGATAACCTCCAGCATTACTTAGTTATTCGCTGGATTTACTCCATTTCCGTACGCCTGCTTCAATGCATTCTCTACCTCAAACATTTGCTCTTGGTCCAGTCCGTGCGCAATGATTTTTAGCGAATAACTCGCATCGTCTTCTCCCAAATGCTCGAATGCAATCTTTTGATTCGGCAGCACGTAGGGCATTGACAAGAGGATGCTTCTTAGTCGTTTCTTCTCGCGCTCAACGTCGCAGGGTTTGTGCACGGTCAAGCGAAATCCATGGCTCAACACGCCCGAAGTTGGGCTTGTTCGAATGACCGATTCACCGTTGAAACTGGAATAGGGAATGTCCATGGAGCCACCGCCGTCCAACTCTATCTCCAAACCGAGCGGATTAAATGCCTTGATCACGCCCCTCGATTCTTTGAACACTATACGCTGGCCCACTTTATACGTATCTCCCACTCTCAACAAAATGCCAAAGAAGAAATTCCGCAAGGGATGCCAAAAAATCAAGGTGACAAAAAAGAACAGAACCGCTCCAACAACTGGTCGATCATGCACCAAAATAAACCCCAGCAACAGCACAAGTCCGGGCCAATAAACACGCTGCAAGAAATCCAATCGCTTGTCCCATTGTTCGCGAGTCGCTCCTGTTCCCAGTGCTGGCATCAGTAACTTCCTGAGCACCGAGTATATAAAGGCCAAAACCAGTCCGCCAATAAGTACCCAAAGCAATGTGTTATTGCTCCCCAATTCCGGACTTATTAATTCATTTATCTCCTCCATGTGTGTATTCTTTTAATCGTCAATTGACTTTCTCCTTGCCAACAATCCCAATGAACAATAAAATTGACCTATATCGCCCCACATTGCTCCGCTCTTCGCGTGATCCAAACTTGAGCAAGTGGATTAATGCCGTAAGTAGTTCCCATGACATCTTCGAGCAATCCGTCGCTCATGAGCTGACGGATAACCCGTTCGGCTTTGGTGGCGTCGTCGTATTTGAACAAGCGTTGAATGCGATTGGCGTCCAAGTGCTTGTGCAGGATGAACTGAGAAAGTAGGATCAGCCATTCCTTCTCTTGAAGAACCGGAAAGCTATGATCTGTTGGTATTCGCATCTCCAATACGTCATCGTTCAAATCGTTGATGTGATTGATCCATAAGTGAAATGCAACACCTATATTTCCTTGCGAATTTTGAGCAAATCGATCCAATAACTTACGCTTCTCCCGAGCCGAAAGGTTCTCTCCATTGCTGTTTGGCAAACTGAGTTGCAGTCCGCCAGCAACATGCCTTTCCAATACCAAACTCTTCAAAGCACTGGCCTGAAGATTGGGCAAGAACATGGTGGAAGCTACCAAGTTATCGAGCAGACCTTGTGCCTTCATTATCTTGTAGGCAAAGCTATTGCAGGTCAGGATAATTCGATGACCAATTTGTTTGTCGTTGACCAACTTGACAATGGCTTTGAGAGCCTTGTTCTGCGCATCGGCTCGATCCCACCACAACTCGAGGTCGTCAAAAAGAAAGACCGTTCCTTCGGGTGCGTCTCGGATGACCGACTTTCTGTAGGGGCCCAAAGGGTTTTGTTTTTGCAGACTGCGCATCAAGTCGATTTCGGACGTACTGCCATTCACTGGAGCCTGAATCTTCACTACCTGCTTGTGACCTATTTCCTTGGCAATCGACTCAGCGAAAAAGGTTTTTCCTGAAAGTGGGGCTCCCACAACGAGCAAACTCCTTTCTTTCTCATTCGGATCCTGCAGAACACTCATCGCATGGGCAATCTCCTTCTCGCGATGTCGGAGATGGGCAATATTCGGAGCTTGTTTGCCCACAAAAAGTTGCTTGTAGTAAAATGGAATTCTCTCCTCCACCTCAGATGAGATGCACAGTTCGTTGGCAAATTGCCTCAACTTAAAATGGGAGTCGGAAAGGGACTGGTTCTTCAGTGTAGACGCACTAGTCTTGTTCATTCCGTTGTTTTCCACCAATTCGCCGTACTTGACAAAGATGGACGCCACTCGTTCCACCCCGTTGTTGATCCAATTCACCAATCCTTTTTTCGACTTCGCTGCCGATGCAGGAATTACACGCACCGCATGGTCGAGCAAGGCCGAGGTATTCATCGAGCTGTTGGCCGTATGAACGATATCAATGAGTGCTTGACTCAGTCCTTCCTTATCGGCTTTGAGCTGACCTTGAATCTTCGCAAAGGTGGCCTTCAGGTTCTCCAACAAGCCTTTGAACTCCTCCGCATTTGGTGGGACCTTGGCGAGGGTGACTTTTTGCACCAGTTGGTTCATGCTGTATTGCAACTTGCTCAGCGCCTCCATATTGCATTGATAGGTCGCCACCAAGTGCTTTTGAACAGGTGATTGGAATATTCCTTGTAGCAGGTGAGTATAGCTTGCCAGCGACTGAATATCAATTGATTCGACCGACTCACCTTGGTTATGGGCAAAATCGCTCAAGCTATCGGGATCCATCAACTGGAGTTGCTCGGGCAAGGCATCTCCGGCGGTGACTGCCCATGACATATAGCTCTGAATCTTGATGTCGTCGTAGCTCAAACTTTGGTTTACTTCCGGCATATCGTTGGCTGTAGACATACCATTTTTCTCCAAGGCCGCCATCCACTTTTGAGCCTGTTGCATCCTAGCCGCCGCTTCGTCGAACATCGATTGATTGATTTCTTCGGTCAGCGCCTCCCCTATGCGTTCGAGAACCAGTTGAATCTTGTTCATCTTTATATCGGTCGAAAGCTTGGCTGCCAGCAGGTTCTCATTTCGGTGCCAAAATTCTGGGTAGGAATCGTTCTCGAGAAGCAATTTCTTCCTTTCCTTGTTGGAATAAGGCTTATGCTTGGCGACCACCTCCCCTGGCTTAGGCGCCAAGGCATTTGCCGAATGGCTTATAAATTCCCTGCCTAAATTCCTGACCTTCACCTTGAGCTCGCCACATTGTACTTTCACCAGTTGCAGCAATTCATCAAAAACGCCCGAAACCAACTGTGCCGGGTCAGAATCCCCTTTGCCGACCTTATCGAGCACCTTTTCAGACTTCGCTAGGCCATTTTTCAGTAACTCGGAAAGCGACACGCCTGTGCGACCAATTTGATGATCCAATTCAGTGATCGTATCGATAAACTCGTGGTTGAAAGACTCGACAACAATTCTTCGAAATGATTTCTTTTTTCCATCAACTCGAATCCTCCTAGGTACCAATCCAGCTATTTCGAGCGGAAGAGGATCCATCTTCTCCTTGGCGTGCTCTAGTCGCTCTTCCAAGTAAGGCAAGTCCTCGTTTTTGAACAATTCGATGCGGTCCTGATAAGCATCCAACATAGCCACCTGCATGTCTTTTATCGACAGCTCATCGCCGCTCGAAATGGCCGCCAATGCCGACTTCTTGCAATCTTGAACAAAACCCTCGTAAATATTCTGGTAAGATGAAAGCTCGTCGTTCACATAGGCCAAAAACGCACTATCGATGGCTTCACTGAATAGGGCAAAGTTCGTCTGCGCAGCCTCATCACTAAGCACCGGAACAGGCAACAATTCGACAGGCACCTTCTTCTCCGCCAACTCACTTTCATCGAAGATTTCTTCGCGACGATATTGGATATCTTCTCCTAGTGTAGAGCTTGTTTTGACCAACAAAGTCGTGGCAATCGACTTGAACATCTCCGTGGTTTTCTCGACAAAATCGCGTTCCTGTCCGTCGGGAATATCCGGAATACCCGCAATAATCAAATCGGCGTCCTTGCTCTCATTCTTCATGAGGTCGTAGGAACTTTTTTGAATCAAGTGGTTGTCGATCACCAAGACGCTCGCCTCGATGCGATAGCGGTCCAACATCTTGTGAATTCGGCGTTCAAACCCTTCCTTGCTCGTTTCGTTGATCAGGATAATGCGAATGGTGGCCTTGCTCCACTGGTTGGATTGCGAAATAAATTTGACGAGGTTGAGGGTCAGCTCAGCATTGTTATGCAGGTTATGCCACCAGATATCGATGCGCTGGTATTTTCCAAATTGCTTGTTCCAGTCATAATCCAAGTACAGCACATTGTAATCCAAAGCCATGAGCTTCTGGGTCATTTGTGCAAACCAAATTGGGTCTTTGGTATTCTTGGCCCAGCCTAAGAGAACGGTATTGGGCTCGACACCGGAAAATCCGTAGGTGCTGGCAATGGTTTCGATGCCTTTGAAAACATTTTGCACCTCCATTTTACGACCAAAGATGCCGTGTTCGATGAGGACAGGATCCTTGACCGACTGCTCATGTTTTGGAAAAAGCACCTCTGCATGGGGGTTCTCGATCAGGTCGAAATTCGAGATCATCCCCACTTTTCCCGCGATCGATTTCGACATCTCGATCAAGTGTGGTCTGTTTTCAGTGCTTCCACTAAACAGAAGGATATTGGGCTTCCAGTTTCTAGAACTATCGGCCTTTTGGTCCATTTTCTTAAGCCCCTTCATGACGAGTGAAGACCACACACTTGTCCACACATCACCCGAACTCAGGGCGAGTTGCTTACGCTGCAAGTAGGCATAAATCCCACCTATCACGAGGAATGCAGCCACCATAGCCCCAGGATTTAGTTGAAACATAACGGCAAAAGTCGCTACGAAACCAAGTAGACCAATCCAGCGCTTTACTTTGAAACTTGGGGAGAAATCGGCGCTTGCCCAGCTTTCGAGGAAGAATGCCAAGTTGATGAAACCATAAGCCGCCAAGTAGAACATCGAACACACTTCGGCGATCATGTCAAGTTCACCGATGAGCACTCCACATTCGGCAATTACGAGGGTTATCAAGAGGGCGTTTCTCGGCTCATTGTCCTTCCCCACCCCATTTCCAAACGTCTTGGGCGTAATCCGATCGATGGACATGGCCTGCAAAATGCGCGGTCCGCCCAAAATTCCTCCCAGTGCCGACGAAAGCGTTGCTCCCCAGATACCAGCCACAACGGCCGGAGCGAAGAGGGCGATCTTCATCAAAACATTGTAATCGGTTCTTAGCAGCTCTGGGTTAATGGCATAGGCCATAAAAACTGCCAGGCCGACATACACGACAAAGCCAACAGCAATCGCCGCTATCGTCCCTCCTGGGATCGATTTCTTGGGGTCTTGCAGGTCTCCCGACATGGCAATACCAGCCGTAAATCCAGTCACAGCCGGAAAGAGAATGGCGAAGATCGTCATCATGGACAGTCCGTCGGTCGGACCGAAACTAGGCACTTCTTGCGGGGCATATTCCCAAGTACCGGCAAAGATCGAGACCAAGGACAGTCCGATAGCCGCCATGATGAAATACTGGGTTTTAATAGCCACAGCCGTGCTGATGATAGCAATGGTGGCAAGAATCCCCAAGGCGATGCTACCCGTAATTCGAAAACCGTTGATCGTTGTATCGAAGCCCAAGTACGCGTTGAAGCTTTCCGCAAAACCTACGAGGTAGAGGGCGATGCTCAAAGCAGTAGCGATCCACAAAGTTATCCCAATTGCGCCACCCATGGGCAAGCCTAAGGAACGAGACAATACGTAATAGACTCCTCCTGCGCCCACCTTCTTATCGGTGGCAATAGAGGAGATACTAAGTCCGGTGGTCACAGAGATCACGTGTGCAACGACGATGAGGATAATTGCACCAATGAGGCCCGCATTTCCAACCACCCAGCCGAGTCGCATGTACATAATGACACCGAGGATGGTGAGGATCGAGGGCGTGAAGACGCCTCCAAAAGTTCCGAATTTCTTTGCGGCCATGGGTAATACTAAATTGAATACGGTCCGAATGTAATGATTTCAGTAAGCACTAAGGGCGTGAAAAAGCCGACACTTATTCACGATCTATCCCGCATGCTCGAAGGTAAAAGTTGCCTACACCGAGGCTTTCAGATTTACTCCCACGAGGTTTTATCCTTGATTTTCTTCTCGTCGGCAATTTTCTTTTCATCGGCTGACTTGGTCTTCTTTTGAATCGAGAGCAAGAAGCCCACAACCATACCTATAGTAAAGCTTATCAAAATCAACAAGATACGGCTCACAGTAATCGTCCACACAAAGAACTTGAGTTCCACCAGAGCTGCATTTTGAATCGATACGACAGCGACAATCAGAGATAGAATGGCGATGACGATGGCTTTTGTTTTCATTGTTTCTGGTTTAAGGTGTTAACTTCTTTGAGGTTGAATTGGTTCTCCTAATCTCCACATATTCTAAGAACGAGAGAAACTTTATTTGGTCACATGTGACCAAATGAAACTATGTTCGTTCATAGGGTACACATAACTAGAAAATGAAAAAAATACTTATCCTGCTTACACTAGTTTTCTTGGCAGTTTCTCATGTTGAAGCGCAATATAAAACTGTTGTATTTGATCTTGAGAAGAACTTCTTCAATGAAGGTCAGCCATTGCCATTTGAAACTCATCTGATGATGAATGGCGAAGTCCCTAAGGACGTAGACCTGATCGAACTTCAAATTTACAAAGGTGGGAAAATAGATGGTGATCCATTGTATGGTGGTCACTGGAAACGAACCAAAATCGACCAGTCAAAATTTAGTCTGCCCTTGAACTACAAGCTGCGTGAAAACAGCGAGTATGGCTTTGAAATCAGCTATTACTTCAGCATCACTTCAGATGAAAAGTCGGCCCTATACCGCACGCTAGGAACTTCGGTTATGACCTACATAGACCAGTCTGTGTCCATCAAAGGAAACGACATCAAGCTATCGAAAAATCATTGCAAAGTGCTCAACGATTTGGATGCCATAGTCATTCAGGGACTGCAGTTCTACCGAAACGATTTGGCCTACGAATTTCCCGGGTTTTCCGATATTATTAAGGACAAGATCAAGCAACTCGAGCAATTGAATTTGAAAGAAAGTAAATTTTATCAATTCACTTCGAAGGAAGACTCTACTTACAGCAAGCGATCTGAGCACTACATCTACTTCCAAAACAATCTCAACCAATTGAAAAAGCTGGTAGATGCTGAGTTAATCGCTTATTTGAATACGATCAGCTACGTGACTGCTGAAGTAAAACGAGTCGAGGATTATTCGACCGAGCGAGGCCAATTTATTCTACCAGTCAACTTAGGCTATGGAGCAATTTACAATTCAGGTGGGTTCGACAGTTTGTCATACGGCCAAAGCCCCTACGTCGGCGTTTCATTTCCTCTTGGACACTCGGCCTTTCGAAGCAAGATTCTTAGCAACAGTTCGGTCTCTTTTGGAGCTTATTTGCAGAACTTCAACGACGAAACCGGACAATTAGTGACCGGTCCGTTTATAGGCCGACCGCTCTTTTTGGGTGTAGGAACACGAGCATTTAAACTTCTTCGGATCAATGCGGGCGTCACTGCATTGCAAAAAGACAGCGGAAACGGGAACTTTGACGTGAGCAAGGTATATCTTAGACCGAGTATTAATATAAGTTTCGAACTAGGCCTATGGGTAGGTATGCTCAAATAATCTTCCTTTTCGCGCTATTTCTGACTAGCACGGCTGCTCTTGCCCAAAACGGCAAGAAACCCAAGGCCAATAGCATACAGGCATATCCTGTGTACCATTTGCAAGGCTTGGATTTCGAACAAGACAGCAGCGTGATTGGTCTGTACGGCTGGATTAAAACCGAAGATCGAAAGGCTGTATTCCAATTTGACACAAACATGGTTGCCCTTGTCATGGATACGCTCGTGAGCTTGCCTCAACTTGATTTGATCCCAATTGATGCAGTGGACACGGTTCTTATCGAAACGAGCAACTTAGCCTCCGACTCGGCACTCATTTACCAAGCCATGGCGCTCGATGGCATCTATTATTGGGACGAGGGCTCTTTCAACGGACCTGAAATGGATTATGTCGATAGTCTGCAAGTGGAAAACAATATCCTGGAACAGGATATCTTTGTACACGACCCTGACACACTTCGGACTGAAGCTGTTTTGACCGATTCGTTGATGGTTCCCGAAATAGAGATGCTGCCGGAATTAACTGATAGTCTCGCGCAAGAATTGACTTTAGTACAGCAGGATTCCACGCTAGTCCTGCCAGTTATGCAAGATTCTCTGCGCATGGCCAGTGATATTGAAGACCCACTCATTTTTCCGATTGAAAGTGAGGAATCCATATTGATCGAGGATCCGACGGATGAAACGAACAAAATAGACGCAAATCAGGGAAATGAGATTCCTCAAGAAACAACTATTCAAGAGGCCGAAGTAAAATCCACAAGCGAAAATAAGCCAGTCGATGGGATTGAAAAATCGACTACTGAGTCACAGGAAGAGATTCCTTCAACAATTATCGAAGAGGATCGACCAAAACTGAACACGGAGAAAAGCCGACGAACGATCGGGGAAAACAGTCTTGATGAAGGAGTTATCTCTGTCCGCACTGAAAATCGTTCTGCTCGAGACACGTTGATAATCGTAGAGCGAGTTGTTGAAACCGCGCCCACCTATACTGGAGAATATGCGGGGTTGAGCGAAGCCGAGCGGGAGAAGCAATTGATTTTGGATGCCGAAAGCAGACGAGATATTGAATCCAAGAAACTGGAATTAGAGAAAATCAGACTGGAGACCCAACTCTCGACTGAGCGGGGTCAGACCAAATCTGAAGAAGAAACGCAAGAACTTCCTAGAGACACCCTACTCCATCTGGAAGATTCGCTTATTGCGTTGAATGACACACTTTTACAAGACAGTTTGAACATCAGTGTACAAGACAGTTTACAAGGATTAATAGCTATTCAGCAAATGCATAGCAAGCAGATTCCCGAAGAGCCCGTCCTAGTCATTCAACGAGACACCCTTTCAGAAAAAGCCATGGCCGATTTAGCCAAACGTTTGGACGAAGAAGCCGTTAAGGATAGCTTGTACCGACAGGAAGAACGGGCTAGGATCGACAATCGATTTGATCGCTTAGAAAGCAAAATGGACACTTTGCTAAATGCATTGGGCAAACCGGTGGTTCTTGATAAGTCGGTGTATTCCGTTCCATCGAAAGAACTCAACATCTTTTTCGCGGTGAATTCCCACACGATTTCTGGTCAGCAATTGCGTGATCTACAAAGCTACCTGGCGCAATTAAGTAATTTCAACGACTACCGCGTGGTATTATCGGGATATGCCGACAATAGCGGCCATGTTGAATACAATAAAATGCTGGTTGAAAAAAGGATCAATGCGGTTAAGGATGCCATTCTAAACACAGGCGTCGCACCAGCTGAATTGCTTGTAAATAATTACGGCAAACAGGAATCAGGAACAAGAAAAGCATACAATCAAAACGATAGAAAAGTGACTATCCAAATATACACGGGGGGCCAAGCCAAGTAGATGACATTGGTTCACTATAAAGAAAACGAAGTAAGCGAGTTGGTCGATCTAGTGCGACAGGGGAATAAAACAGCCTTTGGAGCGCTCTACGATCGCTACGTTAATACTGTATACAACAAATGTTTGTCCTTCACCAAAGATCGCGACGAGGCTGAGGACATCACACAAGATATTTTTGTCAAGGTTTTTGAAAAAATCCATGACTTCGACAATCGAAGCTTTGGCGCTTGGTTGATGCGCATTACTTACAACCAATGTGTCGACTATAGCCGCAAAGCCAGCAAAATGAAGCATGTCCGCGATATGGTCGACAACTTGGAAATTGAAGATGTCGACGAGAATATTGAGGCCGAATTGATGGAAATCAAGCTAAATGCTCTAGAAGAAATCCTGAAAATCATCGACCCCAACGACAGGGCAATATTGATTTTAAAATACCAAGAAGATCGAAAAATCAAGGATATCGCTGAGCTATTTAACATAGGAGAAAGTGCCGTCAAAATGAGACTGAGTAGAGCACGAATACAAATAATGGAAATCTATAGAACAGATTACAATGGAGGACAATAATCCGTTTAAGAAAATTGAGCCCACGGGGGAAGAACCACGGGAAGAGCTCAGAAATGTGGTGATGAAGCGCATCGCTTTGAAGGAAGTTATGACTGACCTACTTGGCCTATTTTCCGTTAAAATGGGAAAAAGTGCCAAAGACTTGTTGGATAGAAAAAATCCTGGTGCGAAGGTGTAGCGGTTGTTTCAGACCAAAGACAAAATAAATATGTGACCAAATCACATCCTCCACGTTCTTTCAACATACCTTAATAACACCTTATCATGAAAGAACAAATAGCCGATTGGTCAGTAGGAACCGTTAACACACTACAGCATTTTTGGCACACCGTTGCCGCAAACTCGCCAAAGATCATTGGTGGAATTATTTTACTCATTATCGGATGGCTTCTCGCCAAATTCCTTTCCCGCCTGATCAAGAGGATTTTCTCCTCAAAGAAATTTGAAAAACTCACCAAATCATTTGATGAATCCAGCGTAGTGCAGAGTGTCGACTTGGACTTCAGTTTGGCCAACGTCTTGAGCAAGTTTGTCTACTGGGTCGTTCTTATTCTCTTCCTTGTCATTGTATCAGACAATATGGGATGGCCTGCAGTTTCTGAAGAAATTGGTTCGCTTTTTAGCTACCTACCCAAGCTGTTTGTGGCGACAATCATCTTCGTCATTGGCATGTACATAGCCGATGTCTTGCGCCAGCTCATAAAAGCCTCTCTGAACTCGATTTCATTTGCTGGAAGCTCGCTGGTAAGCACGATTGTCTATTATATTATTATGATCATCATTTCGGTTACTGCTCTCAATCAAGCTGGAGTCGAAACCACCATGATCAGCTCGAATTTGAGCATCATTATCGGCTCGGTGCTACTTGCCTTTGCCATCGGCTTTGGACTTGCCTCGAAGGACGTCATTCGCAAGATGCTGTTCAGCTATTACTCGAACCAAACGTATGAGGTCGGACAGAAAATAGTCTACAACAATGTTCAAGGAACCATCGTCAAACTGAATAATATGTCGGCCTTCGTGCAAACGGACACAGATCTCGAAATCATCCCTATCGACATGCTAATCACTGAGCGAGCCAAGATCGTTTCAAGCCCAGGCGAAGCATGAGAGAATTGTTTGACTATCACCTTATTTCGACAGAGAATTTCGAACTCACTGTCGGCCAACTTATTGCGGCCATTGCCAGTCTGGCAGTGGCCAAATTGGTGCTTATCATTGTCAAAAAGCTCATCCGTCGAAAGGCTAAGCAACGCGAACAAGCCAGTGGTCGCTACCATTCCCTGTATCTCATTGTTAGCTATTTCGTTTGGACTTTCGCACTCATAACTGCCATGGAATTGGTCGGCATCAAGTTAAATTTCTTGCTGGCCGGAGGAGCGGCGCTTATGGTGGGTGTCGGTCTGGGATTGCAGAATGTTTTTAACGACTTCGTCTCTGGAGTTATCATTCTTGTGGAGGGGACGATCGAAGTGCATGATATCATTCAAGTAGACGGACTCATAGGCAAAGTATCCAAGATCTCCTTGCGCTATTCGGAGGTCACCACGCTTGATGACTACTCTATCATCGTGCCCAATCACTACTTCATATCCGAAAAAGTGGTTAACTGGACACACAATAAATTGGACGTGCGTTTCAACGTAGAAGTAGGAGTTGCTTACGGTTCCGACACAGCCAAGGTCGTTGAAATCTTAGAAAATATTCCAAACCAATTTCCAAAAATCTCAAAATCCAAAAAGCCCTTTGCTCGCTTCCAGGGTTTTGGCGAGTCTAGCCTTGATTTCCAAATATTCTTCTGGTCCTCAGACCCATACAGAATCGAAAATCTAAAGAGTCAAATGCGCTTGTTGATCGATCAAGAGTTTCGGAAAAACGGTATTACCATTCCATTTCCTCAACGAGATCTACACATTGTTTCGGATAAGACGAAGGGGAAGTAATCAAAGTAGAATGTATTGATCTACACTCCTTTTTTAGCCGCTGGCAAATGTCTCTCGCTCTTGAATTGACTAGTTTCAAGTTCAAAGAGATTGCATGAATTATACTTTATGCATTTTACCCGTCGTGCGTGGGTTCTATGAAAATAGACGTGATTTACGGCAGTCAGACATTTGCGTTTATCGCTATTTTTTTTTCGCAATAATTACAATATGATTTTCTTGACTGTCTTTTCGCGGGTAGACAATTCTTGCCGTGTCGACGATTGAAAATCCATTTGCGCGCAGTCGCTGATTAATATTATTTTCTTCATAAAAACATACGTAAGATCGGTCTCCTGTGCTGCCCTCTTGGTAACCGGAATCGGCGTAATTTCCTTCTATAAAACTGAGGTAAATGAGACCGCTTTTGTTTAGGATCGACCGACTATCAAGTAATAATTTCTCGCAATCATCCTTCGATAAATAGGGCAGACAAAAGCCGATTACAATGGCGTCAAAATCCTCATTGACCGAATTCAACTCCCTAGCATCCAACAATTTAAACCGAGCTTCAGGAACATTGATTTTTGCCAATTCGATCATGTTTGGAGCCATATCTGTCGCTAGCACCTTGAAATCAGGGGAATAATTCAACAAGTGCCTCGTCACATTGCCTGGTCCGCAACCGAGTTCGAGAATAGCGGCTGTGGGAGTCAATCGCTTGCAAAAACTCGTGTAGGTGTCATTGTACAGCTCAAGATCCATGAACTTGTCTTGGTATATCTTGGCTACTTTATTCCATGTGGCAAATGTCTCTTTGTATTTATCCATGGCCATGAATCATATCGCAACGACAATTTTCCCTTTTGCCTGATTGCTTTCCATTCGCTCATGAGCTTGGGCCATTTCATCAAGCGAGAAAACCTGATCGATATTCAGGGAAATCTTCCCCTGCTCCACCAGTTCTATAAAGGCCTGCAGCGATTGTTTGTCCAGGTTCTCGACATCGCCCATATACACGGTGAGTCGGCCCATAGACGGGATATCTCCCATAGGCGTGAATTCCTTCATGGTCCACTCGTTACCCAAAATTCCGGTCATGCATACCATCCCTTTGGGCGCGATGCATTTTAGCGAATCTTTGAGAGAACGCGTGCCAATCAACTCCAGCACTTTGTCGACGCCATTTGGATATATCTGACGTACTTGTTTGCAAATGCTTCCTTCGTCGACCACCACGTAATCCGATCCATTGTCTTTGAGGAATTGTGTTTTGGCCTCATTGCGAGAGGTTGAAATGACTGTGGCGCCGAGGTGTTTAGCGAGCTGACAAGCCAGCATGCCGATGGACGAAGTGCCCCCGCGAATGAGCAAGGTTTCGCCAGACTTGAGCTCTAGGGCGTCGTTGAGCGAACCGCTAACCGTTTGAAACATTTCGGGAATGGCACCTAAAGTGGACCACGGGAGATTGCTGGTAAAAGGAAAAATATTGGCCAGTGGAACGACTGTGTACTCGGCATAGCCCCCGTCGAAATCACGTCCCATTCCGCCCATGATGGCCGCGACTTGTTGGCCCACCCCATAGGTCCCCGAAGGATCATTTTCAATAGTCCCCACGCATTCGATCCCTTGAATTCGGGGAAAAACGACGTTCGGCGAATGGCCTTGTCTGGTAAACATTTCCGACCGATTCAAGCCACAGGCTTTGACCGCAATGAGTACCCAGCCTGCTTTCGCCTGAGGCTTGGGAACATCTTGAGTTTGAATGGTATGGGGAGGCCCTGCTTGGGTGGTGACTGCTGCTTTCATGTGGTGTATTTGGTGGGCAAGGTAGTTAATGAAGGCAAGATTTTATCAGATTTTAGTCCGACCCTTCTGCCTTTGACCTACTATTCCCACTTCACAATTCTCTTTGATTGTCTTATATAGATAGTCGTACTACATTGAAACTCAAGCTTCTTGATCAGAGTAGAGTTGTAAAGCCAATTCGGCAATTGTTTAACTATAGTATTTAATTAAATTAGCTATTCCTTAACTAACTGAAATGAAGCGATTGATTATTGCCTTGTTTTTGGCGATATCCTGCCTTGTGCAATCCCAAGACACCCCTGTTCCCGGTAAATATTTAAAAGATCCTGGGACATTGGCCAATTATTTGGTAACAGACATAGACTCGCAAGAAGAACAAGTTCGGGCCATTCACAAATGGATCACCGAAAACATCGAGTATGATTATGCCAAGCTCAAAAGCGACAAGTGCTTTCGCTATCAGTCGGCCGACAAAATTCTGTCCAGTAAAAAGGCGATTTGCACTGGCTACTCCGAATTGATGTATGAAATGTGTCGAGAAGTGGGCATTGAATCAGAGCGGATTTCGGGATACGTTCGGAGTCAGCTTGTGAACGACAGTACTATCTTACTTTCCGATACACATATGTGGGTGGCCGTTAAAATCGACAACCAATGGCGTTTGGCCGATCCTACGTGGGACGCGGGATACATAGGCCGAATTCCGATTGTGCGACCACCGTATAAGATTCCGGAATTCAAGGAACGCGAGTACAAGACGCCAGAAATTGAGCAGCGAGCAAGAGAAAAGCATGAAACAATGGTAAAGCGCGTCGAAGAGCGTGAGGCCAATCGGAAAAAATTCAAAAACAAGGTAGGATTTGTCTCGGCTCCGAGCGAAAACTGGTTCCTCGTCCCTGCCGATACGTTCCTCACTGTTCATCTGCCCAACTTACCATTTTGGCAACTTCGTGACGAACCCATTTCGCCCGATGATTTCAAATTGCCCGAAAAAAAACTAGTCGAACTCCTCCCTCTGCGCAAGGAAAAGACGATCAACTTCGATCGAGAATTGGATCAATATGGCAACTACAACATCCTCGACAAAATGCTCATTGAAGGGGATTTGGGATATCTCTACAATACAAACAATGCACGACTGAAAGCACTCAACTACTACAATTTTCTTTCGATCATCAACGATCGGGAGGTGCGCAAACTCTACAAGAACATTCCAGAAGACGAATTGATTCGTATGAATAACGAATTGCTCGCCGTGACCGACACAATGCTCGTATATAACAAAGTGTTTAACAGTCGGCACAAAGAAGCCTACATCGCTGAAAAGGGCTTTTACAATGTCTTGAATAAGGAGTTTAAATCGGCCACAAAACTAAAGCTCAAGCTGAGCGAAAAAGGCATTAAGATGAGCGACAAATCGGCTGCAGCTATTGAAAAGCACATGACCCGTCAGGAAGCCGAAATGGTCAAACTAGCGACTATCCATACCAAATTGGAAGACCGATACAAACACTTTGACGAATATGTACCGGATGAAGATTTGGACTTAAAGGTAATACAACACTGGTTGGACTCTTTGCAACAGGAAAAGAACATATTGACCACCGTTTTGGGGGAATGGAATCTTAAAACGAAGCAGCCAACATTGCAAAGCATCTCCTATGCTCTTGGCATGACGGATCATCTGGTAGACGTCAATAATAGTTACTTCCAACAGAAGACTGTAGCCAATATTGAATACGTACGAGAGGTAGATAGTTTGAGCGTTCGTGAGCTCACCCGACTGGAAACTCTCTATTCAGATTCATTGCCTGTTGACATGCTCTCGAAAGAGGCTTTTGCTTGTGTCAAGCGTATGCAATTGCACATTCGCAACGCCGAAGCCGAAATGGTCGTCCGCGTAGAAAACCACGAGCTACATGATGGCCGACCCTACATCAAATACATGAATAAGATGTTGTTCGACGATGTGGCGAACATGTATTGGGTCAATGACAACGCGATCGGATTCAATGAGTGGATGCTAGGCTATGTAAAATCCTTTAAAAGAGACTGGGAAGAGATAAATCTAGCACTCCTTGAGCAGCAAAAGCTGAACGAAGAACGTCATCTTGAAATGCTGGATGATTTAGAAGCAGACAGATTGCGAAATGTAGATCTATACGAGAACATTCGCACCGACGGCAAACGGTGGAAAGCTGACTACAAGGCGAAGTAAAAGGACTATGCTCAAAGAACTCAATGCTTATTCCTCCTCCGGCTCCTCCTCATCATCACTTTGAGAAGTTCCAGAAGGAACGAATAATAGATCAATATGCGTATCGACATCATACAACCACTGATGTGCGCTGCTCTCCTTCTTGCAAAACGGCTCGATCAGCTTGACCATTTTACGATAAGCATCTAAGGTGAGATCACAGTAAAAAGTAGCCTTTTCCAGTTCCTCGATTCCGATATCCTCATCGGCAATACGCAGCACCAGGTTGCACATGACCACCTCGACAAAAGGCAGGGTGTTCAAGTCGAGCGGCTCGTTTTCGGTGAGAATAGTCTGCTCAATCGCCAATTTGAACTCATTCGATTGAAAACGATCGAAATTGTACAAGCGCACTACGCTCTCGTCGAAATTATTGATGTTGTGAATGAAGTCTATTTGCATGGCGAGTTATCGGCTGCGAAATTACAGCTTCATATTGTCAATCTTGGCAGATGTTCCAACCAATTTCATTTCATCCTCAATGGGTTTGAAATTCCCTTTATCGGCACTCTTGACAATACGTCCCTCCTTCAGGTAATGCAGGTGATCGCAGGATTCTTCCAAAGTGGCAAATATATGTGACGACAGCATTACGGTCTTTCCCAATTCGCGCAATTTCAAAAGCACTTCCTGAATGACAATATTGCTATGAATATCCACCCCGTTAAATGGTTCGTCTAAGATAAACACCTCGTTCTTTTGCATGAGCGTGGCGGTGAGGGCCAACTTCTTCTTCATGCCCGTGGAGTACGTATCGGCGTACTGCTTCAGAGGAAGGTCGAAGATATTCTGTGCAGCTAGGTCTTCAATCTCAATATTCCGCGCGTTGCACATGAGCTGAATGTACTCCTTTCCAGTAATCTTACTGAGGAAATAGGGATTCGTAGGCAAGAATCCCGTGACATTACGCAAGGTGCCAAAGTTATGATCGATGGTCCCCTCAAAGGTCTCCAGCCCTGCAATACATTTAAAAAGTGTGGTCTTACCGGCTCCGTTTTCGCCGACAATTCCGTTGATGACTCCCGGTTTCAGCTGGAGATCGATGCCATGAAGGACTTTATTCGATCCGTAGGATTTTTGAAGAGCTTGGATTGAAATCATGTGAGGACAGACTGTAGGTTAGATTTGGCCTTGGTGTAAAAGTAAGGGATCACAACGACGAGCAATGGCGGAAACCAAATGCTGAGGCCAAGAATTATTCCCTGCATCAAGTTGATCTCAGCGGGAAAGAAGGCGTATTTTCCGAGTAAACTAGCAACTACATAGGCCATGCCGACGAGTTCAAAGGCGAGAACTAAATAGAATTTTGACGGTTCGAATGCGATGAGTGCGATCATCAATGGAGCGCTTATGAGCAGACTGTATCCGAGAGCGATTTTGACTTTCGACCACAAGAATTGCGCGGGGGTGGCGGCATACACCCACACGAAGAAAGTTGGCTCAGGTTTGGAATAATAATTTATACAAGGTAGGAAGCTAGCGACAAGCGCAAATATGGCAAGATTCAGGTTGTCGGCACGCAACGCGAAATAGGCCAAGACATAGGCTATCGGAAACACCCACCACGTTCGTCGGAATCCAGCGGCAAACTCAAATGGCCAGCGGCCAAAAGGTGTAGGAAAAGCCATTCCCCTATTGCTGTTTTGATTGAGGAAAGCCATGGCCAGTGCTCCGGCATACAGTCCGAGGGATTGCATCCAATATCCTTGAAGCAATAAGAACAGCGCGAAAGGAGTAACAAACAGGCTATTTTCAATGATTCGAAGGCGTTTGTACCCATTTACCGTAAACGTGTTTTTCAGGAATTCGTTGCGGTCTCTTCGGCCGAGGACCGACAATAAAGCGAGTGCTACCAGTGGGTAGATATATTCGGCATATCCCACCCGTTGAAAAAGCATAAATGAGGAAAACACAAACACCCCAGCAAACAAGCACAAGCCCAGCGCTGGATTGAAGCCAGCTGCTTCTATGAGTCGGCGGATGCGTTTACTTTGAAGGGAAAAGTAGAATTTCATCAGGTATGCATACCAAAGCTTAGAATTTGGCTGCTTTGTTGAACGGTAAAATTAGGAATCGCGTTGATTTGGCGCGTTAAATAATTAAAAAACCGCAAGCAGACCTCAGAGTGCTTCGATAAAAGGGATGAGCATCAGGACTTCTATTCCACTACTCCACAATCACCTTCGTCCAAAGAACCTTTCCATTTCGGTCGGTGAGTTTCACGGCGTACACCGATGCGGCTAAGCCTTTGAGGTCAATGTCAATCGTACGACCGCTGAATAATTTGCGCTTTATGCGCTCTCCATTCATATTAAATACCTCAACCCTGCCTGAATTTACTTCGTCCAAGGTAATGGTAAACGCGCCGTTGCTCGGATTCGGGTAGATGGACAATTGCTCTTCTTCAGCTTCTTCTACACCTATGAAAAGGGTTCCTTCGCACACATCGCAGGCAATCCAAATATCTTCAAAAGTATCGTCATCCATGTCATCGCATGGTGCACCTAATAAGGTGTTGTCAAACTCCGGGCAATCATCGTACTCGTCACAAATACCATCGTTGTCTATGTCGCCAATCCCATCTTCGCACACGCCTATCGTCACCGGCGCCTGCAACACGCCACGGCCATGCGTTCCTACGCGAATTATGCCACCTGAATATTGAATCTCTATATCTGAAACACGTGTATTTGGCAAGTCGCCATAAGGCTCCCAATCGGTCATGGTATCGTCGCGGTAGAAAACCCCTGCATCGGTTCCGGCGAACAGTCCGCCAGGGACAACAGTATAGGTCTCAACAGCTCCAGTCGAAACATTCGGCAAAGACCCCGAGAAATTTTCCCATGTCTCACCGCCGTCCAATGAGCGGAATATTTTCTCGCCATCGGTGTAACCGCCAACTGAAATATACACCTTGTTAAAATCCAATGGATCGACATCGATATCGGTGGCCGCTCCGGGCAAACTCAACTGTGTCCAATCATTTGAAAATACATCTTGCGCCCACATAAAGGCATTACGCGTCACATAAATCCGATTCAAATTCGAAGGAGCGATGGCCACTTGCTGGAGATTTGACCCCCCCGCAAGATTGCCGCTAATATCATCCCAAGAATCTCCTTGATCCCAGCTTTCGTATACATTTCCGTAGGCACATATCATGCGCTCAGGATAATTCTGATCTACCTTGAAAGGAGTCTCCCAGTCTCCTTGTCCGTCCTCGCCATTGGGAGCAATATTCTGATTCACTCCTCCTTGAAAGCGGTGCATACTTCCATATTGATAGGACCAATACCTAATGCCCGCATTGGTCGGATCGATCTCCTGGTTCATGCCATCTCCGGTGGTCGCATAATCATTCCATACGCCAACAGCATTTCGATAGACATTGCCGTTGTCTTGCGAACCAGCACCTACAATTTCCTCATCGGTTTGTGCCACAGCAATATCATAGAACTGAGTGATCATGAGTCCGTTACACAAGTTATTAAACGTATCATCTGTCAAGTCGAGCGAATAAACTCCGCCGTCGTTGCAGATATAGATCAAGTTGTCGTCGAGTGGGTTGATGAATGCGTTTCGGTGGTCGACATGGATAAGTTGCAAACCATTCTGTCCCAGCCAATGGGTGAGTTGGGTGAAGTTTTGTCCGCCGTCGGTACTTTTCCACACTTCAAAATTCCCCTGTATAAGTGATGTTCCATCAAGCGGTGAAACCATAAAGATCCCTCCATTTTCTGGCACGGAAGAAGGCGAAGAGAAGGTTTCACCTTGGTTCGATGAAGTGCGCATAAAACTTCCCGACTGCGCATAAATCAATTGATCGTCAACTGGCGACAAGGCAATACGAACGCTTTCTGATCCCAGGTCAGACGCCAAGGTGAACGTGGCACCTCCATCAATACTCTTGTAAAAATTACCGTTCGAAGCTCCTTGAAACACGATCATGGGATCCGAAGGCAAGAACTTGACATCTGTCGTGTTAAACGCATTGATCGTTTCTACCGTTTCAAAGCCGTCGTTGGTGCTGTACAGACCGTTCTCTGCGCCGACGAGGATGTGATTGGGATCACTAGGATCTGCTTCCATCCAGTAAATTCTTTTGTTTTGAGAAAACTCAAAGGTCAAGGCCGTTGGGTCCCAGGTGAGTCCGCCATCGACCGACTTATATACACCAATCGCCGGCGGCCCGTACCAAACATGGTCGCTACTAGCAATGTAAATAATGTCGGGATTGGACTGATCTACAACGATTTGACTCACGGCTAGGAAAGGCAAGTCATCACCTATAGGCGTGTATGTTTGTCCGCCATCCGTCGTCTTCCAGATTCCACCAATCGCAGCGCCTACATAAAAGGTATTGGCATCCGTCGGGTGAAATCCCATCGAGGTCGTTCGCCCCAAACCGATCTGCACAGTCATGTACTCCTCGTAGCTAATGTTGGTCCATTCGATGTCATCAAATGTTCCCTCTCCTCCGCGGTTGTTTCCCGGATTCTCCCGGTAATATTTGGTGATATCCCCTAAGGTCCCGTCTGGATTTAATCGGTCAGACCAAAACGCTTGCCACCTCATGTATTTCACAAATTCACCGTCACGATGCTCACCTGTACAAAGTTCGTTTGGCTGAAAATCGCCATGCTTCTCATAGAAATAGGCATCTGCTTGTTCGACTGCTTCGTCAAAATTACGGGCCGTAGACAAGATCGATTTAATATCGGCTTGCGCATTGGAATGACCAACGAACAAAAGAGCCAAAAGTGTAAAGATTCCAGAGAGTTGTTTCATGCTTGTGGTTTGGATCTGCTTGAGGCTTTAGCCTTCGGCAAATGAATAGGTGTTTTAAAATCAGGGGCGAAGGTAATACCCCGACGTGAAGTGCCGACGTATAAACAGGTCAAATTCTTATAAAAATTGGATTCATTGTGAAGGAAAGGAAGTGACTTCCCTCCTATTCTTTTACAATCTTGTAGGTCTGATCCCCTACGCGAACCAAATACAATCCCTCGCTCCATTGCGAACAATCGATATTAACCTGAGCATCGGAAACAAGCTGCGAATGCACGCGATTCCCTAGTAAGTCAACGATTTGAAGTTCGTACTGTCCAGCCAATTGATCTGTGCGAACGATAAGTTCATCATGGATCGGGTTCGGGTAGAAAGAGACATCGAATTGATTCTTTTCGGTAAGATCCAGAGGAATACTGGCGTCCGTGATGTACACCCCAGCTAGGTCGGCATCGACATCCGGCAATAGAAAAGTAATCTCGATACCCTTGACAAGATCGGTGTTTTCAAGACCAAAATCGGCCTCGAAGTCGAAGGTTTGGATGTAGTGGCTGGACAAACCGGTACCTTCCGTGCAAAATTCTCCCGCAAAGATGAAATGCCAATTGACTTGTTCGATATCTATCCAGTCGGCCATACTAGCTGTGTGTGGATCGGACAGGCTGTTGTCGGCCAAAATCAGTCGAATTGAAATCTCCTCGTGATTAAAACCAGTCTCGATCAGCAACTCATCGCCTGCGCCGTTGGACCACATTGAACCAAACATCCCTTGCATTACTTGTCCCGTGCCAATATTGACCCAAATGGAGTCATTGGGCATGCCTATTACATAATCGTCGTCGGCCATATCGCAATCGGGGTGATCGGCCGAAACTAGGTTGTCCAATAAGTTATATCCGCCAAGGACTTGAGCTTCTCCCATATTGAAGAGGGACATAGCACAAATAATGAGTAGCAGTTTTTTCATATCATATAGCTTTGATATCTAAATGTAGGAATAATTACCAGCCAGTTCTGCGCTATCCAATCCAATTATCTGATAATAAGTCTAGTTCTAAATTGTCCGGATTTTGATTGAACCTGCACTAGATATACTCCACTTTCAAGATGTAAGCCTTCGGCCAAATGTGAGGGTCCCGAAAAAGTCTCCTTCGCTACGACAGATCCAAGCGCGTCGAAGACCACCAATTGATTCAATTCTTTCTCGCTCGCTGGCAACTGGATCGTGAAGTTGTCCTGCGCCGGATTCGGGAAAATCAAAAGGGCCTGTTCTTGGTCGAATTCACTCACAGAAGTGCAGTCAAATACCGAAATCGTAGTTTCGTCTTCATTGGAACATCCAATAGCATCTGTGTATGCATACACAATCGTATGATTACCAACACCAGCCTCGCTTGGATCAAATCCATTTCCCACCACTCCAGGTCCAGCATAGCTTCCTCCAGCAGGAAATCCAGTAGGAAGAGGAATAGCGGCATCGTTGAGACAAAGCGTATCCACGTTGAACGGCTCAATGGTCACGGAAATCGCTTCGAGCACGACTATTTGCTGAATATCCCAAGAATAACAATTGAACTCGTCGGTATAGATATAGGAAATATCGTGCGTTCCTATACCAGCGGCATTCGGGTCAAAAGTTGTTCCCGTTACACCTAATCCGTTGTAATTTCCTCCCACGGGCGACCCAGCCGGAACGGAAAAGGGCTCCTCGTTGAGGCAAACAGTTGCGGGATCGAAAGGGTCCAGCACTACGGCTGGCAAGTCATGAACTTCGATTTGCGTCGTGGCCGTTCCGTTGCATCCTGAGCCGTCGTTGTATACGTATTCAATGAAGTGAACGCCGATACCAGCTAATTCTGGATCAAAAAAATCGCCCTCGATTCCTGGTCCAGAAACGACTCCTCCCGAAGGCGTAGTCGTTGGAATGGCCACTGGCACGGCATCGATGCACACTGCGCTTGGATCAAAGTCAGCGATCGTCACATCGGGAGATTCGTTCACGGTAACTGTCACTTCGTCTTGGGCCTCACATCCAGCGAAGTTGTATCCCGTGACGATATAATTTGTCGTAACTTCAGGTGATACTTCAACCGTCCATCCGCCACCAAGATCATTGCTCCATTCGTAAGCCTCTCCTCCGCTGGCCCAAATTTCTACTGTATCCCCAAGGCAAATTTCGACATCATTCGAAGCGTATATCTCAGGAATTTCAGGTGAATTCAAGGTTATCATTTGCGTAGCTAAACAACCATTCGAATCCATGATGGAAACCGTGTATTCCACGCCTCCTTCAAGACCTGTAGCGGTGGCTTCATCTCCACCTTCCGGTGACCATGCGTAAGTGAAATCCATCGTTCCACCATTTCCCAAAGCCGTGATTTGGCCGTTGCTTCCTGTAGGGCAAGTTGGATCAATCTCCTCAAGAATAATGGCATTGACAGGCTGAGGAGCAGGCACATAAATAGTTACTTCAACAGTACAATTATCGTCGGAAACGGTGCAGGTATGTTCGCCCTCCCCCAAGTAAATGCCCTCGGCAAGATTGCCGCTATTACTCCATAGATAACTTACTTCTCCTACAGCTCCGCTTACCTCGCAAATGGCTGACCCATCCTGTTGACCGTAGCATGAGAGTGCCTGTCCGTTGTAATTCGAAGTAATTGATGCAGTAGCACTTAAAGTGCAGCCGCACGTTTCTGGATCAAATTCATCGGCACCCATATCCGGATTGAGAAGATCGCGAGTTTGTCCATCAATATCAGTTGGCAATCCTTCCACTGGAACGGCTAATCCATCCAATGCGGCATTGCATATGTGCAAGTCAGTACCTGAGAAGAACAGAGGTTCAATATTGACCGAATTATCTCCGTACGTCGTATTGGCCTGCCATTCGGCAATACTGGTGTACGTGACCCCGTTCCACTCGATTAGATCATTGGATTCAGAGAAGAGGTTATTATTGTGACAATTGCCAAAGTCTGCATTATTAAAACCATTCAAGACAACTCCACCGGTAGCGTAAAATATATTGTTGACGACGTTCATATTTCCACCATACTGGGTATATATACAACTGCCTGTAGCGTAAAATGAATTATTAACTATATCAAGAAACTCGGCATAGATCAGTTCGAGGGCCAACGAACCGTAGAAGAAGTTATTGGCAATGATCGTGTGGTCCTCATTGGTCCCTGAGGGGCCATCAAATGTCAATCGACCCTTCCAATCATTGTTGATAACCACAAGGCCATATTGTTGTGTAAAATACATGCCCGTGTAAATATTGCTCCGGTTACCGTTGATGACCATGCCTTCACCACCTCCGGCAAACAAACCGTATGTGAGCGCATCGTTAAAGTCATTGTCTTCAATTAGCCAGTTGTCGCCTTCAAAAACAATCAAGTGAGTACAAGCATCGTTGAACACATTGCTTCTTATTATCCAATTGTCAGAACCACCGCCAAAGTTGGTGTGAATCAAGACCGAAACATCTATATCGGCACAAGCTTGCGTGCTACCATTGAATATGCAATGCTCTATTAATATATTGGAGGCCCCACTCGTGACCAGGACCCTAGCAAAAAGAGGATCCAATGCTGCAAATGACAAATGGCTAAAATTCACATGGCTACAACCACTTAGAAAAAGTGTAAAAAACTGTTCTTGAGTAGCCTGAAAAGCTAACTCAACTTCCTCCGCATTTGAATTTTCACTTTGAAAAGTGATCGTATTCACGTCTGACGTGTTTGCAATTGCTGGAATAGTAACCTGTTCATTGTAATATCCATCACGAACATTGAAAACGACTGGACCAGCAACCCCTTCAATAGTCAACGCGTCAACCGCTTCATTGAAGGTAGCATAGTCGGGCATATTTCCACCAATGGTGTAGGTTCCAGATAACTGAGAAAAAGCATTTGCGCTCGTCGCTAACAAAGCTAAAAACAGCAAAAAGAAAGGGTAATACCCACGCGAAAAGGGTGCATTTGATGGAAATGGTTTCATAGTGTAATGGTTTTCAGCTCACAATATCGGGAGAAATTGCTTGCATTCGAAAAAGGTGATGCATTTGCCTTTAGGCTAGAAATTACGAGACATATAGGACTATCCCTTCTTCAAAATCTCGCGAACGGCAGCTTCGTAGGCATCGACGGACTTGGCCTTTTTAATGAGCTTCATCGTTTTTTTTGGATTTTCGAAAGTCTGACTAAAATACTCCCAATAGCTGCTCATTTTCAGGAGGATGTGGCTTGCTCCGGAGAGTGCCTGCTCAAATTCATGGAAAAGCGTGTCGTGAAATTTGGCAAAGACCTGCATGCGATTTTCGGGGTAATCGAGCGTATCGGCCTTGATCATGCTGGGTAAAAACGGATCGGCAATGAGTCCGCGGCCAATCATCCAGTGGTCAATGGTGGGAAACTTCTCGCGCATTTCACGGTAGCCTTGTACCGTCGTGATATCGCCGTTGTAGTAGAACTTGTGCTTGGTATTTTGCAGACACGTAGAAAAGGACGGGAGATCGACGCCTCCTTTGTACAACTGCTTGCCAATACGTGCATGGATGGCGATGTTCTTTAGGGGATATTTGTCGAGAATTGGCAGTACATCGAGGATTTCACCGGCATGTTGGTAGCCCATGCGCATCTTCATGGAAACGGTGATATCCGACTCCTCGTGCACGCGTTTTAAGATATGGTCAATGCGTTTAGGATCGCTAATCAAACCAGAGCCCATACAGCGATTGACGACCATGGGATACGGACAACCCAGATTCCAGTTGAGCTCTTTGTAGCCCAAACTTTGGACGTACTCCACGACGAACAGAAATTCATCGGCGTCGTTGGTCATGATTTGGGGAATGACCGTGAGGGTATTGTTGTTTTTGAGCTGCAGGTCGCGTTGGTAGGCCGGTTTAATGACGAGCTTGCCATTGAGTCGGATATAAGGCGCATAAAAGGTATCGACCCCACCGAAATATTTGTGAAAAGCATTGCGAAACCGGAAGTCGGTAAAGCCTTGCAAAGGAGATGAAAGAATGGTGTGGGCCATGCGGAATAATTGGTGCAAATATAGCTTATTGAAAGCGATGGAATTGCCTGACATGGTGAGTCGTTGAACCTGTTGATTATGACATGTGTCAACTATGTTAATTCGCCGCACATCGATCAATCTGGCGTGTATGCTATCGAAGAAGCCATTCTAAAGCTTCACAATGATGGTGTTGTGGTGGTGCTTACATCTATTCAACCTCAACCTTTGGACATGTTGAAGAAGATCGACGTGATTCCCGATTTGCTTCCAGAAATGCATGTCTTCCCCTCGTTTGGTGATTGTGAGGTGTGGCTCAAGCACAATTTGAAGAACAAAGAGGGCGGAATTGAGCAAATTGTGCAGGAGCTAAAAGCAGTGAAGAAAGCGAAGGTGGCTTATAGGATGTAGGAGGAAAGCTTATTGAGAAGTGCCGGATTGTGAATTCTCCACATACCTCACATAAAGCGCCTCAACTTTTTCCCTAGCCCAAGGCGTAGTCCGCAAGAATTTCAAACTAGATTTCTTCGTGGGATTTTCTTGGAAGCAGCGGATATTGATCTTGCGCCCCATCTCTTCCCAGCCATACGTTTCAACGAGGATATCCAGAAGATCGGCCAACTTCACACCGTGCAGTGGATTGTTGACTTGTGTAATTTGAGGCTTGTTTGCAGGCGCTGACCCGCCCTCCTTCCGTGTGATTCTTTTACTCAAACTCATAGAATCACTTTTTACCTGGTTTTGGAGGCAAGGACATGGCAAAGTCAAAGCTCTCGTTCAAAAGGGACCGCATGAGATCTACATTGTCCATCAGTTCGTCCGGAACATGCACATAATCGCGCATCGTTGCCCCATGCGATAAAAATGGTCCGCTTCCATGCATGTCGTTGAATTTCTTTTGAGAATCTTTCGAAAGTCGGATACCAAACTGCCCTTCTTTGTTGAGCAATGAGAACATATAGCCGTTGGCCGATGTATAAGGTACGGTCTTCCCTTTTCGATCGAATCGATCGCAGCCTTCTACAAGCTTATCGTATTTCTCTAATTGCTTATCCCACATAGCCATGGCTTGGTTTGAAATCTCAATGTATCAATTCACACGCATAAAATCAACTTGAATCCGCCTGAACTCCATTCTACTAGTTGGCGTGCACGGCTTCAACCTGAAGGCCTTTTGCGCGTAATCCTTCAAGCAGACCAGTCTCTCCAGGCAAATGCAAAGCTCCAACCCCACAAAATACCGTATGGGTTTTCATGTAGTCAAAGATGCGATCGGTGAAGTAGATATTTCTTCTAACCAGGAATTCAGCGTCAAACTCACCTGGGATTTCTTCGTTTTGGTAGTAGACGTACATACTATCAATCTCCTGATTCACATACCATCGATTCAAGTCTTCAAAAGCCTCCAATTGCTCATCCCCACCGTCTACGAATTCGAGCAACCACTGCGCTTGATCGGCAACTGCAACGCTATCTACACCCGCCAATGCTTCTTGAATGCTCTCGAGCCCTACAACCTGCTTCTTCGCTTTCTTTGCTTGTTTCTGAATCCATTCATCCAAAAGGTGTTTCTCATCGCCTTCCACCATCTTTTCGGTGAGCATGCCCAACACAAAAAATGGCTTCAATCTGTTGCACAGCATAGACTGCATGCCCAACTTGTCTTTCAGAAAAGCACTCACTCGTTCATAGTCTTCGGCTGAGTACAAGTCGGCCAACTCCCCTTCCGAAAGCATCATTATAGGCGCAATCTCCGAAGCCTTGTCCTTGGCCTCTTCAATATTGACCTCGCCTGCCACGATCTCGCATTCGTTGATGAGCTGCTTGAGCTTGTCTTTCATGAAATAGGCCTTGCTGTCCTTGGTGTGGTAGGTTCCGTAGACATACGACGTGTCTTTGATTCCGTCGCCGTATACTTTGTAGAGCAGACCTTGGGCCGACAATTGTGCCGATAGTCCAAGAATGAGGGCGGAAAGGAGTGTTTTGATTTGGATCGAAGTCATGCTGCGAAATTAGGGATTTTGTATCGCTTAGGATGTTTGGCAACCGAGGTCGACATTCCAACTCATCAAATCAATCGCTTTATTCTAGTTAGCCTATCTATCACACACTATATACCCACCAGAGGAGTCCGCCGATACCCCCTAGCACCAAAAGCGGCAACCACGGAGAACGCGATTTAGATTCCTTAACATCCGCAAAATGAAAATTCCACATCGGACCCACAAGCATGATGGCCGCAATAATATTGATCGGAAGAAACTGGTAAAACCGATCGAAAGTGAGTCCATACCCGATTCGAGCGAGCAGCATCAAGTAAGCAATAGCCCCGCCCACAGTAATCCACGCGTGCTTGGTCTGCCCAATTTCTTTCAGATTACGCGCATAGAGCAAAGCGCCCATAACGACCGATCCGAACATCGAAAAGAACAAAATGACCCATTTGGAATAAAGTCGCGGTACGGCTTGATCCTTCTGAGGGGTCGAGTCCAAATGATCTTGATTGCTCACTGTGATTTGTAAAAGGCCACCAAAAGATCCTGATGGCCTGTCTGTTCAAGCAAAAGGCTATTCAGCGTCCTTAGGCGCGTCGGTTGAAGTAGCATCAGCTGCCGGAGCATCAGTTGCAGGTGCATCCGCATCAGCTGCTGGAGCTTCCTCTTTTGGCGTTTCCTTTGCACCACCCTCACGTATGATTTTCACGCGAACGGCACTAGGTCCCTTCATGCCCATTTCTACTTCATAGCTCACCATGTTGTTCTCTTTGATGTCTTCGAGAACGTTGTTGATGTGCACAAAAACACTGTCTTGCGTAACAGAGTCCTTGATAAAACCATATCCTTTTGAATCGTTGAAGAAGGTAACAACACCCTTGCGAATTGGATCTTCGGCAGGCATATCTTCTTGACGAGGAGTACTTATAGCAATATCTTCAATGTCGATTTCAACTTTCTTTTTCGTGGGATCTGGAGGCGTCGTAGTAATACGTCCAAATTCATCCACATAAGCCATCATGTCGTCCGAATCCCCTTCTCGTTTGGTCTCTTTACGTGCCAAACGCTTGGCTTCTTTCTCCTTGCGCTTTTTATCCTTTTTATTCTTTACTTCCTTTTTGTTGAATGACTCTTGCGATCTGCCCATAAATATTTTTCGATTATTTTCCCTTCTTACTGCCAAGCTATTATAGCGTTGACTCCTAAGGAAGTGCAAAGTTAAGATTATATCTTCTTCGCTCCTTCATTCCAGCTCACTATTTCACTATCGCCTTGTTGATTTCACGCATTTTATCGCCCACAGATCAATTTTTTCCCGAATTCAGGTCAATTTCAACTCATATTTGTACCCTTCCCCGCGTCATTCTCCAATTTTACTTGCAAGGACAGCACTATTCTATTCACGAAATTGAAGTAAGCAATAACCAGTGTGGCGTCTAGTATTCATTCGTCGGTGCTCAGCGACAAGCGCAAATGTGTATTCCTGACACAAGAACCTACCTCCTTGGTGGAAACGCTCAATTTGATATCCCTCGAATGGTACCAGCTGGAGAAGCGCCATACTATTCACTATTTAAAGCCGAAAATTGCGAGAAGCACGTCCAGTTCTATTGCGTTGAGGATCAGCGACAAGCGCAAATGTGTATTCCCGACACAAGAACCTACCTCCTTGGTGGAAACGCTCAATCTGATATCCCTCAGTTAGTTTGCCCGACCACCGCAGTCTGAATAGATCATTCTCAGAAGATCATGAACCATCTAGTTCGACCTTTCTTCAAGCCTTGCCAAATTGAGAGTGGCTTTGTACTTTGTACATACCAAATCACCTACTAATCCAAGCCGCTTGTTCTCAAGAAACATACTCCCCTTTTTTATTATTCTTTTGGCATTGAGCTCCGGGATCTTTTCCATTGCTCAAGGGCTTCCGCTTCCCTTTCAGAACATATCTGTTGATGACGGACTGCCACAAAACTCAATCACAGCGATTATTCAGGATAATCAAGGATTCATTTGGATAGGAACACAAGATGGCCTAGCAAAGTACGACGGATATAAGTTTGACGTCTTTCGACACGATAAGAATAATCCAAACTCTTTGAGCCACAATTTCATTTGGAATATCACCAAAGATCATGAGGGTATTCTGTGGATTACAACGCTTGGGAATGGGCTTACCAGATTGGATCCAGTAACAGGTGAATTCAGCCAATTCCTGTACAATGAGCAAGACGGGATTGGCCTGTCACATTGGAATACATTTTCCACATTGCGCCAAGACTCGATTCTGTATGTTGGGACAAACGAGTCATTGGACAGAATCAACCTACATTCCAATTCGACCTCAACGTATTACCCTGGCCTGGAACTAGGAAAGGATTCTATCACCTCGTTGATTCGGGCAATTGCTCCGGATGCCGACAGCAGGAAAATATGGATGAGTACCAAACTCGGACTTACTCAGTTCGACGTTAAGCTCAATACTTTCGAATACTTCCCAAAAAGTCCTTTTGGCAATGAAATTTCCTTGAGAAACATCTATACAATTACACCTCAAGGCGATAGTCTGATCATTTGCACGTCTACCCATGTGCTAAGCCTCAACTTTAAAGAAACTAGAGAACAAGTTCTTTACGATGGCACTTCTCAAGCCCCTGGAACAGTCTCTGGCTTGCATGGATTTATGCTAGGTAAAAAGGAAAGTGACTTCATCTTTTCCAGAAATGGAGTATTGGAAAGGAATCGGGAAACGGGGGCAATCATTCATCATGCCTACGATACCCAAAACCAACTAAGTATTGTACATGACTATGTAATATCCATGCTCCAGACTAGCGATTGTGCGCTTTGGGTGGGAACCAGGAACGGATTGAGCACAGTTCGCGTGAAAGATGCGGGCTTTTTACGCTTCGGCAAATCGAAAAACCCCAAAAAATCGCTCGAAGGCAAAGGTGCCAAATGTTTTGTGCAGCACGACGATTCCTTGCTATTGACAGGGACTTCAGAAGGCATCGAAATCATCAATATTAGATCGGGTGATATCAAACATATCGATCAATTGGCCAAGGAAGGCTTGCGGGCCGATAGTCGCTATACGCTATCACTTATTAAAGACAATCAAGGAATTTTGTGGGCCGGATCTCGCGGCGGAGGTTTGACCCGAATTGACAAAGATGACGAAGGAAAATTTGAGTTTGACTACAGTCCTTTAGACGGAGCAAGCATTCAATACATCTTAGACGATGACAGTTTACTATGGCTCGGTTCTAGTGGCCGCGGTTTAATCAAATATTCTAAGGACAAAGGTCTGCTTCGCAGCTACCCCAGCGTTGGTGACTCATTGGGACCTTCTCATCCCTATGTCTATTGCGTAATGCGAGACAGCAAGAAGAATTTCTGGATCGGCACACCTACAGGTGGGATAAATCTCTTTGACAGCAAGAAAGAGCGATTCGTTCACCTCAACGAAAAGTCCGAATCTGGTTTAAGTGGCTATACCATTCTTTGCTTTTTCCAGGACAGCCAGGACCAAGTATGGGTTGGCACCAGCTCGGGGTTGTCAAAGTTGATAGATCCGTTGCCGACAAATTTATTTGACAAGCTAGAAAACCGCGAAATGCACCTAAATTTTCGGCATTTCGGTCGTGAAGCGGGATTCCCAAATGAGGTTATTTATGGAATTATAGAAGACCATAACGGCTTTCTCTGGATAAGCACCAATGATGGTTTGGTCAAGTTTGATCCGACGACTGAAACGGTTTCGAACGTTTTCAATCGAGCCGATGGTTGCCAAAACAGTGAGTACAATCAAAATGCATACATAACCCTTTCCGACCGACGACTTGTATTTGGAGGTGTCAACGGCATTCAAGTCTTTCATCCCGAAAATTTAGACATGTTGGCTGCGACACCCAAAGTGGTGCTCACCAAAATTGAAGTAAACAAGCAGCCTTTTATTCCCCGTAATGAAAAATCGGAGTTTATATATGAACAGAATGACATTTCGTTTGAGTTTGCCGCCCTCAGTTTTATCAACACCCAAGAGAACAAGTACAAGTACCGCTTGAAAGGATTTGATGACACTTGGTATTCACGAAAATCAAACAGATTGGTGACTTTTACCAACCTTGATCCCGGTCAGTATGAATTTGAGGTAATGGCAGCCAATTGCGACGGCGTGTGGAATCCTGTACCAAATACTTTTTCATTTTCAATTGGCCTTCCCCCCTGGCTCAGATGGTATGCCTATCTTCTTTACGCCTTGTTGTTCGTTTCGCTGGTGTATCTAATATTGAAATGGCGAACCATGCAAGTCCGAAAAGAAGAGCGCCGAAAAACGGATATTCAAAAAGCCAGATCTGAGGAACGTGAGCTTTTCAGAAAGAGAAGTGCACGCGACTTTCACGATGAAGCGGGTAACAAAATCACGCGTATAAATTTGCTCGTAGAGCTGGCCAAAACAGATCCAGATGCGAATCCCAAGCTCAAAGATTATCTCAATAAAATAGCTCAAAACACAAGCGAACTCTCTCTTGGGATGCGCGACTTTAATTGGGCTTTAGATGCTGAAAAGGACTCGCTTTTTGACCTTTTGGAAAGAATTAAAATTTTCGGAGAGTCGATGTATGAGGGGGATCAGGCACATTTCGAATTGCGCGGGTTGAAAGAGGAATTCAACGCGTACAAACTACCCATGACCCTCCGTAGAGACCTGTTAATGATCTTCAAAGAGGCCATCAACAACGCCGTGAAACATTCAGAATCCAACCGAAGTTTATTATCGGCAACGAGCAATCAAAACGGAATTGAAATTCGATTCTGCGATTTTGGCAAAGGAATTTCGAAGCAGGACAACGTTCAGGGATACGGATTGAAAAACATGGAAGAAAGGGCCAAAAAGAATAAAATCAATTTTAAACACTTTTCGCATGAAACAGACGGAACATGCATTTCAATAAATCTACCTCATATGAGGGGGGCTGATACTGAATAGAACTATTTATATTGTAAAGGTGAATACACAAGTAAATACAGTAAGCGTTGCCATCGTTGAAGACGACGATGATATTAGAAATCTGCTTCAGATTTTAGTCAACAACACCCCAGGTTTTTCCTGCACCCTCACCTTCCCAAATGCCGAGGAGGCTATGGATCTACTACCCCAAAAAAATCCACAGGTTGTTCTCATGGATATTGATTTGCCAGGCATCTCAGGCATCATTTGTGTGTCGAGGCTGAAGATGAAAATGGAGACAACCGACTTTGTCATGCTCACCAATCAATTTGATGAAGACTCTATCTTTGAGTCCCTGCGGGCTGGGGCTTCCGGATACCTATTAAAAGATACTCCTCCCGCAAAACTGCTCGAATCGATCACCATGGCAGCACAGGGTGGCGCGCCTATATCGCCCACGATAGCAAGAAAGGTCACTTCCTATTTTAGGCCCACTCGTTCGTATAACCTAACTGAGAGAGAAGCTGAAATCCTCCAGCTTCTATGCTCAGGCATGAACTATTCGACGATAGCTGATAAACTCTTCATTAGCGGACATACGGTGAGAGCACATATTAAAAACACCTATGCAAAACTCCATGTCAATTCCAGGGGAGAAGCCGTTAGCAAGGCAATAAATGACAGAATCGTCTGATCCAATTTAGCCCATATGGGGCATTGCCCTAGGACCAACGTGTAAGTAATTTTGGCCTCAAACCAATTAGCACTTGCACTCATGAAAAAATCTTTACTTCTCTCCTTTATTGTCATGTTTTCTTTGCTGGCGGTAGCTTGTAAGAAAGACAATGATGACACTGATTCATCTGACCTGAGCCAAAAGTATGGAGACCCTACGGTTTCGATAATTATTTCTGGCGAAATCACGGATACCGTTTCCTTCACGCTTCCGGGTGGTGTTATGACCGACCATAGCATTAGTGCGAGTTATGTGGGTGTAGCCGACCTACTTTCCCTCCATATTGTGGAACTGCCTACTGGTTTCCAATTTAGTTTTTTCGGCAATAGGGACTACTTCGCTACTGGAGATTATGAAGCTTCAGGAGTTTCGGGATATGGGGCCTATAACGACCCGAATGCCGACCGAACTTTTATAGCTACTTCAACAACGATCACAATATCATCAATGGATTTGATACAGAATATCGTTCAAGCCTCGTACAATGCAAATGGCAGTTTCTCCTCGACTTTGGAAGATCCTGATGATGCAACAAAGGTGATCCAAATCGAAGGCAAATTTGAAAATATTACACTAAGCGTAAACGAATAAGAAGATGAAAAATCTATTTCTAACATCAATAGGAAGCCTACTCATAGGTGCGCTTGCCGCTCAATCACCAGTGATAACCGCTTCAAATGTCCATTTAATTGGCGATCAAACTCCAATCGCCTGGTGTTCAAATTCGGTTGAACCCGGAGATGCTGGGGTCGACGTAACGTGGGATTTTTCCAACTTGGTAGAATCTGAGGAGCAAATCTTTGACTACGTTGAGCCTAGCACATCCGTATTCGGCTACCAGTTTCCCAATGCTACCCTTTGTGCCATCGGCGACAACAATTACCAAAGTTTCTACCGTCTCACCGACGATTTTCTAACTATAGAAGGTTATGCTGGCATACAAGAAGGGACAAGCGACACTTTAAAGATTCTTTATTCCGATGTGGAAGAATTGCTTCCGATTCCATTTGAATATGGCGACACGCATTTGGATACTTTTGAAGGAGTGAGTCAAGCTATGGGCTTTGACGTTAATTTCACCGGAGAAATTGATTTAGAGGTCGATGGATACGGTACCCTAATTTTGCCAAATGGCACATACGATGACGCTATTCGCTACCATTTTACAAGAAGCCAAGACAATACTATTTTTGGTCAAACAACCACCACTACGAAGGAACAATGGGGCTGGATGTCGGCAAATCATCGATTTTGGCTTTGTCTGATGGAAACCAACAACGACGGTTTTGGAACGGAGGATATTGTTTGGTACTCGAAGAATCCACTGGTTCTCAACGTTTCTCAAATGGAAGTTGAGCACATCGCTCTTTACCCGAATCCACTTCAAAGCAATCGGACGGTCCATTTCCAGTCAGACTGCAACTCTGAAGCTTCGATTCAACTACGTACCATCGACGGAAAGCTTATCATATCATCGGCTGAACTTCTCACAATTGGAGAAAATGAGTTGAAACTGAACGACGACATTCCTGCTGGAATTTATACTTTGTCCATCGTAATGAACAAGAAGAGGCTGATTTCAAGACTCGTTGTTCAGTAGATTCTAGTCAGAACCGATGCGATTTCTACGGGGATTCATATTTTGTTTGATGTGCTTTTGCGCCGCGACTATTTGCGGCGCTATTGCTTCAAGTCTATTAGGTGCAGCCGATGGCCAAGGGCTTGCTGCAGGCGCTATCATCGTTGGATATGGTTTGATGACGGGGATGGTTGGCATACTTATAGCTCTATTTGCGCTGAAACATCTCTCTGTTCCAGCAGTCAAGAAACTCAACATTTTACTCGCCATCGTTTTATTGATCCTGGCTGCCTTCATAGCCTATCGAGTCAATGAAAAGAGTAAGGAAAAACAACTTCAAGCGTCCAACAACATGGGCGCATCTAAGCTAGGTTGCCATACTCGGCCTTGGACCTAACAAAACCCCGTTGGGGCCGCTTGAGAATAATGGAACTATTTAAAATCTAAAAAGCGGTGTAAAAGATCACATGCGCTCCTCCATGATGTGAAATTTAGAGCTACTTTTAGCACATGAGATTCCTTATTGCTATTTTTCTCTTTCTAATCGCAACCACATCGTCAATGAGCCAAACCACAACTATTGAAGTTTCCTGTGATCCCAAAACCGGACTTTGTTCCATCCCTGAGGTCGCAAATAGTTCACCGGTCGAAGTGGAATGGAAAACAGATGAAGAAATTATCTACGTCGGTGATCCAATGTGCAGCTGGTGTTGGGGGATTTCCCCTCAGTTGAACGCCTTGCAACGTTATGGCGTGCAAGAAGGAATTCCCTTTACACTCGTTATGGGTGGTCTACGACCGGGAGGTGGTGAAGAATGGAACGCCGAATTCAAAAGCTTCCTCAAGCATCACTGGGAAGAAGTCAATAAGCGAAGCGGTCAGCCCTTTGGTTATGACTTATTCGAACAAGAATACTTCCAATACGACACCGAACCCGCCTGCCGCGCCACAGTCACGGTGAGAACCATGGCACCCGAAAAGACTTTGAGTTTTTATGAATTGGTCCAGAGTTCGTTTTACGTCGACTCAAATGACCCGAAGCTGGTTGAGTTTTACGAACCTATTTGCAAGAAACTGGATCTCGATTATACGGAGTTCGCAGAAAAATTTGCCTCACAAGAAATGAAAGATGCTACAACTCAGGATTTTGGTCAAAGCAGGCAATGGGGAGTTACGGGCTTCCCTTCGGTGATTTATCGCAAGAAGGACAAGCTTTATATCATCGCTCAGGGGTTTTCCAGTTATGAGATTATGAAGGAGGCTATAGAGGAGATTAATGAGGAGGATTGAGGAAAATAATACACTTTACAAACGTACAACGTTGTGCGGAAGTGTTTTTGACAGAAAAATAAAGCCACATTGGAATTACTCCATGAAATATGGCCATTTGTAGAAAGATTTGGAGTGCCGATCTCAATGACTGCCGCAATGCTCACTATTATCAGCACGGGATTCTACATACGCGATTGCCAAAACTTGTATTTAATGGATGTATACATTAGAGATAGTAAGTCATTAAGTGGGTTCGAGTTTGACAGCTTCCCGTTTGTGGGCCTAAATGCATTTTGGTACGCTTTTAAGTCGATGCCAAAACGAGGAGATAGTTCTTTGAGTATTCCCATGTACAAAGAACAGGTTGATACTATTCATTTCTACCGAAAATTCTATTTGATCACCTGGCCCATCCTAATTGCAATTATCGCCATTGGGATCACGATAGATTGGATACTAGTTAACAAATAGATTTGCTTCCGTCCTATCGTACTTTGGAGCATATTTAGATCTTCAATAAAACCGGATATCCCAATCAAAGAGTTAAATTTCGGGGGATGATAGTGTCTTGGTATTGACCCAGGCAAGCATAAAAACTTGTTGGTCAGCTTACGTATACACAACGAAAACCAGATGAGAACAACACTCTTTATTTCTATTCTAATTATCTGTATTTCCTGTTCAGACAGAGAGCAAATTCCGGATCTAACGGAAGTAAAACAATTGAGCCAACAGATTGTCGTTCCCGAATTTCAATCGATAATCGACAGTGTAAGGGTCGATGGTGCTGTGTTGATTTATGACATGGAGAGCGATGTTTTCTACTCAAATGACTTTGAATGGGCCAAGAGAGGAAAATTACCTGCATCGACATTTAAGATACCGAACTCAATCATTGCATTGGAAACAGGAGTAGCACATAGCGATACCACACTTTTCAAATGGGACGGCGAAAAAAGAAGATTGAAGATTTGGGAACAAGACTTAACACTGCAACAGGCGTTTCATTTTTCTTGTGTCCCCTGTTATCAGGATGTTGCCAGAAATATTGGTGTGAAAAACATGAATGCCTACTTGAACAGTCTGGGTTATGGAAATATGCAGGTTGACTCGAGTAATATCGACATGTTTTGGCTCGAGGGAGAATCTCGAATTAATCAATTTGAACAGATCGATTTTTTAAAGCGATTCTATCAATCGGCTCTTCCCATCACCGAACGCACGGAGGAGATCATGAAAAGATTGATGATCATTGACGAGACTGATCAGTTTAAGCTCAGTGGAAAAACAGGTTGGTCTATAAGAAATGGAAATAACAACGGTTGGTTTGTCGGATATCTTGAAGCCTCAAATAATACCTACATTTTCGCCACAAACGTGGAACCAAAACAGCAGTTTGATATGAATATGTTTCAAATGATTCGAAAAGAAGTGACTTTCGAGGCGTTTAGGAAGTTAGACATCATAAACTAGATAAGGTGGTTTTGGGGGGAATTGGTGCTGGAAGTAAATGACTGAAGCCCAAAGAGGGGCTCTAATAGTCTTCAAAAAATTACCATAACCTTGTTCAACATAAAGGAATTTCACATTATGGTTGACGGCTCGTCCAAAGCTTGCTTGTCGAACTGGCTGCCGTTAATCATTAAACACATCATGAATAGCATATGCTAGCCTACTGCACATATTGCTCCGCTGAAAAAAACCACTCGGACAGATCTTTGCCCGCTATTGACCTGTACAAAAGCGAACGAATCACTCGGGTTTATCGCATGGCGGAAAAGGAAGGCGTTAAATATGTAATCCTCTCAGGTAAATTCGGACTTATCGAACCCCATCAAAAAATTGAATATTACGATCACTTGCTCAAAGCATCAGAAATTGAAGAACATGCGATACCTGTTTCGTCTCAATTGCAAGCTATGAAGATCAGCAGGCTTGTGTTCTTTACACGCACCATCGAAGAGGATGAAAACATTAGGCCTTATGTGGATTGTGTAAGGATGGCTTCTGAGCAAATCGGAATATCGCTCAAAATTAGCAAGTATCTTTTTATGGAATAAGGCATTATGTAACATCTTAAGTCCGTTATATAATTGGTTCACTAGCCTATCCAACAAAAAATCAACGTTTATGCAAACGAACGCAAACATTGTCAAGGGGATTCTCTTCCTTTCAATTATGGGTTTGACATCGCTCATGATGCTGCTTCTTCCTAGTTTTCAATCTGCCCACAACGATCCCGAGCAATTCAACATTCCCAAAATTGTAGGCATCGAGGACATTACTACGTTGTGCCTCTCACCAGCATACATGCTTAACGCATGGTATGACATCGAAAGGATAGACACCATAACTGATGTGCTAGACCTTACCAGTCCATCCAAAGATCAAAACACTTACTTCTACCAGTTTCATATGCCAGAATCTTTAAAGGAAATAGCTACTTCAAATCTCGGTCTTCAGGTTGTCGCAGATACTGTCAATGAGCTGTCAATGACCAAAAAGCCAATATGGGCCAGCTATCTTTTTCACCACAAACTCTCAGGTGAAAACGGGGTCCTACAAGATGATACACTCATCCAACAGGTGAAGAGCTTTCCTATATATGTGGCAAATATGTCAAATAATCAATATGCTTCGCTGGAAACCCAAGACGGCAGTATCGTGGTGATCGTCGAGGCAGTGGACAGAGATGGTCGATGGAAGCCAATCGAATATTGGTCTCACAGCTGGTGCGGCAACAGTTATTACACTATGTTGATCCCACCCAGACATATGTTGATGACCAGAGGAATAAAATGCAGTGGTGATTTTTACACTACTTGCAGATTAAAGCTCTCTAACAATCAAGATTCGATATTCTCAAACGAATTCCAAATGAGTATCAATGAAACGCAATTTAGCATGCCTCTGGAAAAGGATCGCTAAATGAGCCCATTCGCATCGAAGAAAGTATCGGGGACTCGCAAGTCAGAACATTTATTGGAGAGGCAAGCGCAACTACGTATATTGACTTTGAGTTTATTATCGGAAATTGCGCAAAAAGAATCGAATGGATCAAGAACACATCCAAAAGCATATTGACCAATTCATGCATGATCAAAACAATCGGTTAATTCCCGAATTCGAAGGGTATTCACCGCTAGAAATGCATAAGATCCTGTTTTTCACTTTTGAATCCGACAGTCCTGTTGTTCTCAAAAAACTAACGCCCATGGATTGCGTTGAATGCCCCATGTATTTGTCGGTCAAATATTTCTTGGACTTGATTCAAAAGGAAGGAGAAATTAAGCTGACAGCCAAGGGATATTTGCCCACGAAAATTGTGCTCGATATCTATAATCAAAAGTTCTTGGAGGAACGGGAGTTTTCCTCTGGGATCTCAAAGCTATCCAAGGAAGCAGACTCTTTAACCGTAAATTTAACTCGACTTTTATCCGAATTAGCTGGCTTGATAAAAAAGAGAAATGGTAAAATAAGTCTGACCAAATTTGGTGAAAAACATGCTTCAAACGCACCAAAACTGCTCGAATTGTTATTCAAAACAATGACCCAAAAATTCAGCTGGGCATTTTATGATGGCTACGAAGACCAACAAATCGGACAATTCGGTTTTGGCTTTTCATTGATCCTTATGTCTAAATATGGAACCGAAATTCGGCAAAACCGGTTCTATAGTGATAGATATATCAAGGCATTCCCTCAATTCTTGGACGCTGTCACACCAAAATACACAACTCCTCAAGAGTATATAGGTAATTGCTATTCAGTTCGGACTTTCGAACGATTTATGGATTATTTCGGACTGGTTAGAATTGAAATGCAAGGAAATAGAATGGATCGGAAAGTACTGGTAGTCAAAACGAAATTGTTTGATAAATTGATCGATGTTCGCCCCCATAAATCTTCCGAATAAAATTTCTCCCCGATTTATTGACTCGGACGTACAGACGTGTACAAAAGCCGAAAAACAAAGATTCCTCCCCAAAAACCAACTGCTTGAACTGGATCCTATTAATCATAGCCGGACTCTTCGAGGTCGCCTTCGCGGCTTGCCTGGGGAAAGCCAAAGAAGCTTCTGGAATCGAAGTAACCTATTGGTACATCGGATTTTTAATCTGCCTCGCGATAAGCATGTTCCTTCTCGTCAAAGTAACTCAAGAACTGCCAATTGGTACAGCTTACGCCGTGTGGACAGGAATTGGCGCCGTGGGCACTGTATTGATAGGGATCCTAGTGTTCAAAGAACCGGCTACATTTTGGCGGCTGTTCTTCATTACGACTTTGATCGCCTCAATAGTCGGACTCAAAGTGGTGTCGCATTGATCCCTGCCCTACCTTACCTCCCATGAGGAACCATATTAGGCAATGACTCCCCATCACGCACGTAGCGATCGAAGTGCGTTTTCATAGCCGCAAACATCTCCTCCCGAAACTCACGGATGCCGTGATCGGCTCCTTCGAATAGGATGAAACGGACGGGGTGCTGGTGCTCGTATAGACGTTGGACGACTTCCATGGACTCGCTTGGGAGAACACGCCAGTCGGCACTGCCGTGCATGATGAGTAAGGGCGTTGTTTCGCACATTTCTTCGGCCCAAAATACGGCCGAGCGCGCTTCAAGTTCGGCCTGCTTGTTGGCGTAGTAGTCGGGGACCAACTCGGCGTAGACGCCTGTTTCCATAGTCGGACGCGCTTCAATATTGGCAAATGCATTGGCTGCTCCTGCTACGACGGCTGCGGCTTTGAACTCGCAACTTTGACGCAAGGCGATATAGGTCATCATGCCCCCTCTGCTTCCGCCTTCGATGGCAATCCGACTGGTATCTGCTCTAGACATTTGCGCTAGCGCGGGAACCAAATTAAGTACATCATTCACATCCTTGCCTCCAAATTCTTCGATGCCCTCTCCCCCATCATTTCCGCGGTATTGAGAGGCCACAACCACGTATCCCCACTCGGCCATGGTTCCTAAGAAATAAGCTATTCCCATTTCGCTCCACATCCCAAAATCGCGATTGCCACCACGATTGGAGACGATACACGGAAATGGACCATTTGCCGAAGGCTGAGCAGAATAAGCCGTGACCTTGAGCCCATCCGACATGTAGGTGAACTTGGTGAACTCAATGCTATCCAGTCGCTGCCTCAATTCTGGGTCAAACGATGCAATTTTCTCCAAGGTCTCCTCAGAAATATCGTAGGGTTCGGAATGAACGATTTTTCCGTCTTGGGAATGAGAAAACAGTGGTAGGAAAAGGATTAGGAGCAGACTGATACAAGCTGATATACGCATGCTTCGAAAGTAAATATTCCGATCTACAATCGAGCAATGGCACCTGTTAAAAAGCAAAAGCCCCCACAACTTTCGTCATGAGGGCCCGCACATTAATCGGTCAATCTAATCTCTAAAAACTACTTGGCGTGGTGCAATTCCCGCCTGAAAAGTCGAAACTACCGTGCCGTTTCCATCCAGGATACTTACTGAATTGGCAGACGTGAAATCGGGGACTTCAGTTGCCCACATATCCCCCGTGCCGGAGTTGTAATCAATTGAATTATAAGTCGTTGTGCTTATTTCCGTCCAGCCAGCATTTGGGTCGTTGGTGTCGAGCGTGTGCAGACCGCCATTTACAACCCAAATCAACTCGGTTACCTCGTCAAATGCGATCGATGAAGGATGATCTCCCTCTACTCCGATGTCGACCGTGTGAATTACGTTTCCCGAAGCAACATCTACTTCGTGAATTTGCGCCATCGAGTTTCCAATCACGTTCCAATCGGCGTCAAACAAGGTCGCACCGCTGCATAGAACCCAAAGACGATTGTCGTTGTCTAGCTCCATGTCAATCGGACGGTGACTAAGTTCGATGGTATTTGTTACCGTTTCCGAAGCCACATCAATGACTGATATAGTACTGTCCAAGCCCCAGCCGCCGCTATTGGCAACCACAACCTGATCGCCAACTTTAACCAGTTTCTCCGGTCCGCCACCTACTGGAATCGAACCTGAAATGCTATGATCGTCCTTATCAATAATAATCACTGAACCTGCGAAAGAGCCATTGCTCAAATACATGCTGTTGTCATCGGCTTCAACCATGAATCGTGGATAGTCTATTGTGGGATCGACAATCGTCGCCACACGCTCAAAAGTCGCCAAATTGACCACCTCCACTTTGAACGAATTGTTCACCACGATATAGCCTTGGTCGGCACCGATAGCCATCGACTGAGCAACATCGCCTAGGTCGGTTCCATTGACGGTTGAGAAGACCGACTCGTATGCCGAGGCCGATTTGTCGTAAAATGTGATCGATGCGTTGTTGCCTTGGAAGGCTCCTTCGTTAACGACGTAAGCTCCTTTGCTGTAATCGGTTGACGAGGTGTCGCAGATGACAGGATCCTCGTCCTTATCGCATGAGCACAAACAAAGAACTGCGGCCAAAGCCAAAAATGAAATTTTCTTCATGGGGTGAGTGAGTTAAAATGATTAAGTATCGTTGAGTATTATTTTTTGCGCTTTTTGAAATCTATATTCCAACCCAACTTCCCCCCAAAATAGCGGCCGGGAGAGGCGTATGTCCTGACAAACTCAGGTTGGGCATCCAAAATATTATCGGCCTGAAACATCAAGGTAAATTGCTGTCCAAATAGATTTTGCAAGCGTCCGACTGAAACCGAAAACAAGTGAATTTCATCCAAAGTGCGTTCTGGATGGTTGTCCTGATCGCTAAACCTCTCTCCTGTGTATTTCCAGCTCACATTGGCCACCCATCCGCTCACAAACACATCTAGATTGGAACTTATCGTCAGTCGGGGGGAATAGGGTAACTCACCTTCCGCTTTAAATTGCTTGAACCTCGTGGAAACGAACTTCACACGGTTTTCCCAACTAATCCGAGACCGACGGAAACTCTGCGAGATATTCATAGATGGAGTGATAGACAGTACTTCCACGTGCTGGTAGTTTTCAGGAGCAAAGACACCCTCGCCATTTGGCACCCACTGAATCCAATTGTCGATCGATGAATACGAGCCCAAAGCGGCTACCGACATGTCGAATTGGCGAATCTTTCCTTCCAGCGAAAGCAATGCATCACCTTGCCACCCTCGCTCTGACAGCAAATCGGCATTTCCCCCTGGAATCCAGTACTTCTCATTGAAATCCGGCAGTCGGTTCTTGTGCGAACCTTGAACCATGATACGTACCTTGAGGAACTCGTGCAGAGGTTGAAGACGAACTACCTGCAAACTCGCGGCTCCTGGCTCAAAGCGACCATTGGCAAGTGGTTGTCGGTAGGTAGCTGTGATCTTGTTCTTCCACACATCAACACCCACTCCCACAGTGGCAAAATGTCGGTCTTCATCGGCCCTTCCTTGGAGGTAGTTGGTGTTGAAAGCGGTGTTCAGACTGCTCTGCCAACCCAAGTCGATGACCAATTTCTCTACGACGAATAGCTTGGATGTAAGATCAATATAGCTTCGGCGCACGTGAATGTGGGAATCGATACCGTACTCACCACTCGGTTGTAAATTGGAGCGAAACAGTTGTTTTTCATCGACATGTCCAATGCGCATCACCACTCGATGACGATTTCCAATATGCTCGGCCCCAGCCACTACGCGAATCGTCGAGTCATTCTGCAATGCGTCGGACCGACCATAACTCCCCATGATACGAGGCAATTCAGTAGCTTTTCCTTGGTACCAGCCTTCGGCAAATGCCCTTAGTCGTTTATTGAACTGAAAGCTAACACTTTGCAAAAAGGCCAATTGCTCGGTATTGTTGTGAATTTGGGTTTCAATTGGCTCTTGAAATTTATAAGAATCGATGTAGTTAAATTCATTGTTGAGTTGGCGCCAAATCACCCTTGTAGAAAGTGACAGTCGGTCTATCAAATAATCCCCTCCTACTCCAACGCTCCTGTTGTTCATTGAATTCAGCGAGGTGAACCCATGAAATCGATTTTTGTTTGTCTTCGAGGTTTTTAAAAGCAAGCCTCCGGCAAATGTACTTCCTGGGAAATTGGCGGCATTGGTCGTTTGGTAGAGCGCCGAGCCGTCGAATAAAAACAAGGGAAAAAGCGAGAGATCGGCCTGACCGAGTGTCATGGAGTTCAGACTGAGGCCATGCCAAGCCACCGAAAAGTGATCGGCTGCGAGTCCGCCCTGGCGAATAGACACTGTAGACCCGGGCGCCCCGTACTGCAGGACATTGCTGGTTGTGCGTTTGCTGATATAGTCACCCAAATCGGCATCCAAAAACTGCAAAACATGCATGGAGTCGATCTTCATGTGCAATTGGTCGTGGTCATCGGCCCGTTCGAAAACAGAGATGGCTGGAGCCAAGACAAGCGTATCCTGTTGGCCTAGGAAGGTCAAGGGAACAGTCAGACAGACGAAAAATATGAGCAGCTTCTTTTGCATAATTCATGCTCGCCTGACACCGGGCAAGGAGTTTGAATTTTACAATCGGCAGGTCTTCTGACTTGTTCAGCTGTTCGGCCTTCCCGTCGGTATGACAGTGGCTAAGATTCGAACAGCAAAAAATGAACTTCACAGCTGCGGGCACAGTTGCGGATTCTAACCGCATTCCCTTTTACACCAAAAAACAACTTGGTGTACCGTTGCGCTGCAAAGTAAATGAAAATAGAAACGTGAAAACCAAGGTGTTCAGAAATAAAATTCGGAAGCGGTTAAAACCTAAGGCGAATAGACATTTGCCGAAGGCTAATAAATCTCTTCCTTATCGAGCATGTAGTTAAAAAGCCATAAACGGGCCTCTCCTCGAGACTTAAAAATACGCAAAGGAACCTTGGAGCGGACAAGCAGCGAACTCACATTGATCAGCAGGGCGCGAAGCGAAGACTCCAATACAACGGCAATGGCACATGTCCCTTGGCATCCATTTTCTGAAGCGAGGAATCGAAAAGCCTCCAATTCCAAGAGCAGTCTGTTTTCAGGAATCACGAGTAAAAGTGGGGCCAACTCCTCCAATTCAAGCTCTTCAATCTCGGCGACTAATCGAATGGCCAAGCGCTCATCAATAATCAAATCATTGACCAATCGGCACACAAGAATGCCGTCCATCAACTGATAGTTAGCAATAGTAGTATTTCGATTCAATTCGACCATAGGAGTGGTTGTACGAAATTAGAGGAAAAAAGCGAGTAGAATGTGCGCTGGATAAGAGATAGTTAACTTCTCACAGTTGAAAGCTTACAGACTGCGGCGACCTCTTAATTCCTGGCCGAAGTCAGCACCAATCGCTCCTGAACAACACCTGTCTCAGTAGACATAGTCACGATATAAACCCCAGCTTTTGCATCCATCAATTGCACACCAAGCAAGCTTTCTTCATGGCTTTCCGTGAAATCAACTGTCCGACCCACTTGATCGACGATGGAGATATCAAGGATTTTCATGCCTTTGGCCGTTCTAATATAAAATTGATCGACCGCAGGGTTCGGAAAAAGCGAGATGTCAGAGTCCAATGTCACATCGTTCACACCTATGATTATATCCTCGAAAATCGTAACAGCTGTATTGGTGATAATAGCTTCGTTGAAGTCGAAGAAAATGTGGGCGGTGTTTTCGATTTCTGTTCCGGCTGGTAGGTCAGATAAGGGCTTGATACGGTATTGGAAGTATCCGTGGGAGGCTGCTTCATCCGTAGTACTGTCAGGTAACATGATGTTTGGGAAGTAGATCTTGAGATCGTTTTCTACTAAGACAAAGTTCATGTCATGGCTATGACCAATCGGCTCGAAGGTGGTTAGATCTACCAAGTCGCTCAACTCATCTTCCAGTCGGATATTGAATGCTGGGGCGCTTCCCGTATTCTGGAAGTTAATAGTGTATGTCAAAAAGTCGTCGTAGCCCGCGGTGACCGTTCCTGGGTATACCAATTTGTCATTCGGGTCATACGAGTTCACAACCTGGTAACAGAAGTCATGCTCGTTGTTCGATGCTACGTTGTCCCCTTCTATGGGTGTAACCAAAACGCTTACACAGATTAGATCTTCACTCTGCGCTGTAGTATCCGTAGCCAGAATCAAACCAAAATCGGTAGACATATTCACTTCGCCAAAATCGGCTATATCATAAGTGAAGGTCATTCCGTTAATTGTCGGCGCCATCGCATTTGCCGAAGGCTCAACATAAGAAACTGGCCCATCAATCGTAATCATTACTTGACCAGAGACACCTTCGGCACATTGTAAATTGTAGTACTCACTCATATCACCAGCACCTACATGTAGGTCGTGAAGTTGTCCTGGGAAAATCCAATCGTCAGTATGGACATTTAAAGTTCCAACATCAAATCCAGGTTTACAGATTAATCCGAAATCAATGTTTTGAACCAATGTATCTGGTTCCTCAATTGTTACGTCGGTCTCAATTCCTGGAACTTCACAGCTATAAGTAAATGGCTTGTTCAATGTGTCTACGCGAACAATATAATCACCGTCATCGGCCAATATTGAATATCTCCCATTGTTGCCCGTTCCCGTCATTTGAAGTTGGTTCTCATTGCTGTCCAAAAGCCTTATTGAAACATTTGACACACCTGTTTCAATCCCCCCGTAACTGCAATCTTCGTCAAAATCATTGAAGATATGCCCTTCTACACCGCGCGCTCCCACGCAACCAAATGGATTGTTCTCTGGGTCAGTGTAATCACAAATAGGGAGATTACTCAATTCAGGCCAGTCACTCATTGCGGTTACATAATTGGGCAAGCAGGTAAACGGATTGCCTTGCAGAACGATCGTCGACAAATCAGCTGGAAAAATTGGCCAACAACTAACATTGTTGTTCAACATCTTAAAAATGCTCACCGACGAGGGTAAGACAGGAACTTCAAAAATATTGTTATTATCCAATTGAATTATCTGCATATTACTAGGCCAATCTGGAATCCAAGTCAAATAATTGTTGTCTGCAGCAAGCCAAATCATATTCGGAGGTAATGTTTCAATCACTTCTATAGAGCAATCGCGAACAATTAAGACGGAAAGACTATTTGGTAAATTTTCAATCAAGGTAATTGCCGGATTATTATCTGCAAATACCGCCTCAATTCCCTCTGGTAGATTCTCAAGAGAGGTAAGATTATTATTCCATATCGTAAGTTGGTTCAGACTAGAAGGCAACAGTGGTAATTCTTCTAACTCGCAATCTTGCATATTTAACACTTCAATGCTGTTCGGCAGACTACCGTCTGGAATCCCAATCATTGGATTATTGCCAATAAGCAAATTCAAAAGTCCGTCAGGTAAATCAGGCAGTGTCTGGATCCCGCAATTCTCCAAAGAGATATTCTCCATCCCCATATGAAAATAAGGAAGTTCAAGTAGTGAGCAGTTGTTACAAGCAAAAATTTCCACTGACAACGGAAGAACAGGAAGAGAAGTAAGTCCAAGGTTATCACTTACATTCAAAGTCCACAAATTCACTGGCAATTGATCTATCTCAGCCAGATTATTTCCATTCAATTGTAAGTTAATAGCCCACGGCTGAGGAAATTCTGGTAAAATTTCAATCTCATTATCGGATGCATTAACCAATAGGACATTATCGAAATACTGAATTCCAGTAAAATCTACTATACCTTTATTACTACAGTTAACGCCGTTCTCGTTGACAATGGCAGCACACGTCGTATCCATCAAATTCCCATCCATACAATCGGGATAATTGTCCTGAAGAAACAACACAAAATTATCGTCTGGTATGGTAACATATTGTCCATTTGCCAATGACAAGATGAAACAACAGATCAAACTGGTCAGTAAATTTTTCATAGATAGCTAGTTACACAGGTACAATATAGAACTAGAAATCCACATAATAGCTTCATCTATAAAACTGTTGGAAATATTATTCGGAGTGCAACTTCGCTCATTCGACTGCCGAAGTCAGCACCAATCGCTCCTGAACAACACCTGTCTCAGTAGACATAGTCACTATATAAACCCCGGCTTTTGCATCGGTCAATTGCACACCCAGCAAGCTTCCTTCATGGCTTTCCGTGAAATCAACTGTCCGTCCCACTTGATCGACGATGGAGATATCAAGGATGTTCATACCTTTGGAAGTTTTGATATAGAATCGACCAAATATCTAGAGTTAATCAGTCGTTTTCTTTGCCATGTAGTCGGCCACAATATTTTTATTGGGATCAGCGCTACGCGCAAATGATTGAATGATTCTGTTTCGTTCAACTTCGGTCTTATTCTGACTCAATTTCTCTTTGAATTGCAAATCATCCACGACAATTTCAAAAGCAACGATACTCTGAGCCATTTTCGTTCGATACTCCAACGGAAGACCTTCCCATTGATGCATGTACTTGGCCTCGAACGAACGGATCATCTGTTCTAAAACATGAAAAACGGCTTCTTCCTCGTCGATGATCGTGGCTTTTCCGTAGGCGTGGACAGACAAATAATTCCACGTAGGTACGTTTAATTCTTTCTCGTAAAAAGCAGGGGAAATATAAGCGTGTGGCTCTGAGAATATGGCGAGGGACTGTTTTGAAGCCAAGTCTACCGCTTGCTCATTCCCCTTAGAAAAATGCGAGGTGATGACAATCTTATCCTCCCGCTGTGATATGACAAAAGGCAAATGCGTAGCTACCGGCTTGTCGGCCACACTGGTAACCAAGATCCCAAAACTGTAGCAATTCATAAATTCAATCGCCTCTTCGATACTTTCGTTTTTGTAATGTTTTGGGATGTACATGGTTCAATGATTTTAGACAGACCACTAATTTAACTATTCGCACGACTTTTTCGATCTTACGGCATCGACGAAATCGTCGTAATCGGAGGTTAAGGCCCTCTTACCCTTGAAAGACATGGTTAAAACATACCTAATGTCAAACATTCCTTTTTCCAGTCGGGCCGTGCGACTATTCATTTTGAACGACTCACTGCACTCGAGGCCTTCAACACTTTTGTACTTCACACTGCAAATTGTATTATTCAATGTGATTTCTAAGACATGACCTAGTGGGACGAATGCTATCAACTTCTCTTCTAGTGGTTTCAAAATCAGAATCATATCCTGATCAAAAAACACTGTTCTCAAGGAATACAAATAAAGTGTTGAAAAGGTCAAATAAAGACCAACAGCAAGGATCAAGGGCCAGATTGAAATTATTGCATATCCTAAAAAGCAGGACGCAAGCAGAATTAACATGCTAATTAACCCAAACGTTACCCTACTTCTGAAAAGTGCTCGATAATCGGCCGATAGAAGTCGCATTCCCTTCACAATTATTCAGCGTAATATTTTTCAGCCCTATTCTTTTCTACCCGCAATATATTATCCTGAATGTCCTCCATAATCATCTTACCCCACCAGCCAGCATAAAAATTGAACGTTGTGTTCATTTCGAACCTGCTAGTAAGATGCAACCTATAAATCCCCGCATCTAACTCTTCCAATTCGTACGTTCCATTTAGCACATCGAAGTACTTCCCTCCGATAACAACATGTTCGTCCATTGTCGCAGCCGGAATTTCATGCGGATAAGCTTTAATGTCAAATACCATTTTAACGTTGTCTTCATACTCGGTTACCGACTCATGAAACACCAATCCACCCGTAAAAATGGCCTCTCGGTATGCGCCTACCCCCTCGAAATCTAATTCAGCTCGCACCGGTCGTGGAAACCCCAAGAAATTGGTTAACCATCCCGTGTCTTGATCTTCAGGTATCGTCTGAACGCGTGTCACATGACCCCAAATGACGTCAGCGGGGGCCTCAATATCGATATATGTATACGCCTCATACTCTGCCGGAATTGAGCCAATATAGCTCTCGATGGGGCCAAGTAATAGAGGCAACAACACCACAAGTGAAATCTTCATTTTGTCACTAGGCTTTCTTAAAATCCAATGGCCACCAATAAGTCCACCCAATGTAGCTGCAAAAAGAAACACGGGTAGTATCATTATCCAACAAGCCCAACCCTCAATGTTAGTCAGAATGGTCAAAATGAAAAACAGGAAAACGGGAATCCAGGGAGTGAAAATGCGGTATGCAAGCGACCGAACTCTATCCTTTGGCGACAAATACATTGTAAGAATACCCACGATTGTCGGTACAAAAAACAGAAAAGAATAAGACATGACTTCATACAATTCCGACCAAGACTCAACCCCGAAGCAAAGTCGCAATAGTATGGCGTAAACCACTGGTATTATCAGAATTAACATGATTCTTTTAACTCGCGCACTCATATTTTTAATTATGATTATCCTGACACATATTAACCTAAGTCCGCAAAGTATGAAAGTCTGCACTCGAATTAATAATAAGTGATTATATTTCGCAATCTAGATAGGCCTATTTGATTCTATTTAAACGCTTGGGCTTCACTTTTAGTTGGCCAGCTCATACATTCAACATAAACTAACTTTCATGAAAAACAGCCTCCTACTCTCTTTTGCTCTCCTCGTATGCGCCTCTGCAATTGCCCAAACGCAACTGGTCGACAACGAGATACTTTCAGTTACCAAACACGCCTTTCAAGAAGATTCTGACGACGAGTTTTTGTTTTTTGCGAAGTCTGACTTAATAGCATTTCGCCAAGCGGGCAAGAAAGACACCTTTACGTATCGATTCTACGACAATGAATTAGATGAAATCAAATCCATCACTTGTCCAGAAAGCGACCTTCTTCCCGATGAAATGACACTCATGTCTGCCTTCAATATAAAGGATCGCATAGTGGGTTTTGCTTATCACACAGACACCAAGATGAAGAAGAGTACGGTCTACATGCTCACGTGGGATGAAAAGTCTTTCCGCTTCAGCGATGATATGATTATTGTCTACGAATTCACTGGTGATCAATATTCTAAGGAGATCGGTCAGTCCTATATCGGCATGATGGTTTCTGATAATGCCAGCAAAATACTAATCTGTGCAAAAGATCTAACGAGCAAATTGCCGCTCAGATTCATGATGAAAATCTACTCTGATGATTTACAGGAATTAGAAGACTACACCTTGGAATTCGACAACAATGGACCCTTTCTTCCCTATTCATCAAAGTGGAATGACGTGACCAACTTGAATTATTCATTTAACAAGACAATGAATACACCGTTTCATATCGATGACAACGGATTGGTTGTGGCCAGAGGAACGAACCTAGAAGATGCGTATTTCTCCTGTGCAATTCAAAATGGCAGGGCCTCATACGCGCCTGCGCCAGATGATAAAGAATACCTTCAAAACACTATAAAATACTTCCAACCCAACGGTTCAAATGCGTTTTGGGTAGGTTATCACCGTGTCAACGAAGCCAACAACAAATGCGAGTTCGTTTTTGGAAAATTTGGCCCCCAAGGAATGGAAAAACCTACAATCATCGATTGGGACAATGAAGTGCTACGAGAATTCAAAAATCATGGCGACTACGAATACAAAAAAGACATCGGCGACAAAGAGTTTTTGAGAATTTATGGACCAGATCTCATTTATAGTTCGCTCAATGACAACCAAGAATTAACACTTGGCTTTGAATACCACCAGGTCAACTATGGTGATCAAACTACCTACCATACTTTGGGAGTGCTGCTCACTAAAACTGACCTAAAAACGAATCGCTACCAATCGTGCGCGGTCAAAAAAGAAGCCCGTTCTCTCATCTCCAACTATCATCGATCTTACCTCTTTGAAAAGAATGGCCTTTTGCATGTTGTCTTCAATGATCACCCGCGAGATTTTGAAGACGAATGGGACGGTAAAGTAGCTGGTAAATTTGGTAGCCCTAAGGGCAATTGTCCAGTCGCCTTGGTCTCTGTCGACCTTGATGCAATGAAAGTCGGACCTCGTGTTCTACTTTGGTATACTGAAGCCAACGATGAAGTCGGATTGGGGCCGAAGTACAACCCTCTGATGTTGTTGAATGATGGCTCGTTTGCTGCTTATACGGATAGCTCTAAGCACGGACGAAACATTCTTAAATTTGCGCTCAAATAGACATTTCGTAAATTCACATTTCTACTATTTTAGCGACTCTAATTGACTTTTTCATGAAAAACATATTTCTCCTTGTAGCCATTTGGTCTGTTCTCGGAACGTCAACTTTGATTGCCCAAGACGTTCTATTCCAAGACGATGACCTCACCATCACACAGTTCAACTACACCAATAAAAAAGCCTACTCCGAAGAATATCTCGAGTACACGACGGAGGATGGTTACGTTACAACAGATTATTACAATTCCAAGGAAACACGTGTCTACACCTACGATCGCGATATGCAACGCATCGAAAGTGAGGTGACTGAACAGGAAGGATTTATCCCTGCAGGCTACATTCCTCGCGATTATTTTACGGTCAATGATCGAAAATATGTTCTAGCGACAAGCGCAAATAAAGACACTAAAAGAAGCGAGTACCATATCTTGAAAAAGGACGTTGCCACGCAGAAATATATGCACTTTATCGATCCAGTTTCAGTTCTTGAAGGGGAGGACGAGTATTTCTCCCAGATTCTGCAAACCGTTCCCCGCGTGACTGTATCAGCCGACGAAAAGAAAATCCTCGTCGCCCACATGATGAAACACCAAGGAAGTGCAGCCGTCTTTCGCCTGGTTACTTTGGATGCCAATTTCCAAGTAGAAGAATCACATGATGTCGTATTCAATAAGACGGGCGTTTTTTATGTGCTCGGACTGGATTGGAAAAGTGCAAATACAAGAGCTCGACACGTAGATATATTTCACATCACCAATACAGGAGTGATCTATACTGTTGGTAAATTAGGCGGAACTTCCTTCTTCGAGCAACACCATCTCTGCGAGATTCGCGGAGCGGACTACAAGATCGTTTCGCCTCAAGTGAATGGAGCATCGAAATCTATTGTCCACGGACTAGCCGAAGCACAGGGAAGTAAAAACACCTACTTGACAGGAATAGCCGATATGGGCGGACGAAAATGGAGTCCGTTTATAATCAAGTTGGATGGAACCGACGACCTGCAAACAATTCCGATCCACTTCACCAACCAAATTATGGGTGAAGCCATGAACTTCCCGCAAGCAAAAATCGATAAAATCGAAGCAGCCGGAAAAAACGTTTCGATGTTCCCTCCGCACGTTAAGTTTCTTTCAGAAGAGGAAAATGGAGACATCTTTATTATTCATGAAATAGACTACTTCGCTGCAGATAAATACCACACACTCGGAGCCTTTTGCGCTCGAGTTTCGGCCGATGGTCAAGTTTTAGACGCTAGTACAATACGAAAATCGCAAGTCGGCACAAAATACTGGCAAGGAATGTGGTTCTTTCAAAAAGGAGACAAAGTCATAGGCTTCTACAACGATCACATTGCCAATGCCGAAGCTAATTTCGATTTACCGGTCATGAAAACCCTTGAACGTGGGGACCCTGTCGTCGTTAAGGTTGAGCTCAATAAAAGAGATGCTACTTTGCTCAGTCAAGAAATGATCTGGAATACCAAAGATGACGAGCGTATCTTATTGCCAATTGACAACGGAATTCCCGAACAATGGTACGACAACAAATTCATCGACATCATCCACAACGGTAGCGAGGCAGCAACATTAGTATTCGATTTTCACTGATCTCCTAAATCTACTCCTCGCACATACACCTCACCGAAAACTTGTGGATCTCAGGAAACA
>JADFAK010000081.1 GCA_015665315.1 Flavobacteriales bacterium
AGGCAAATGTTTTCACTCCTATTTGTAATACAAAAAGTAGTAAGCCTCCACATTGTCCAAGTACACACCGTCAAATCCAGCTGAGATCACTTTATGGGTATAGGAATCATCATTCCCATAGATGATATCTTGCCACGTTTGATTCCAATATGCCACCCAAATTTCATCGCTATAACCGTCGTATTTTTTCCTGAGCCATACGGGATGATGAAGTACCCAATAATCCTTCCAATAGTAGCGATACTTCTCTGCCGATCCAATGTTCATGTAGGCGATTACTATCCTCTCTCCACCGTTGGCTTTGGTTTTGAGCTGCTGCACCTGGGATTTGGTAAGTTGCTCCTCATCAAAGAACAAGTCTATAATAATCAAATCGAAATTGGTTTCGCTTATTTGATCTACCATGTCCTGTTCGCTGCTAAAACGACCAGTACTGATCAAGTACAAATAGTTCTGCGCATCGCCTAGCACTAGAATATCATCAGAATTTTCGCCAGTGATACTCTGAGGAATTTGCTCGTAATCATAGTTGGATTGAACTCGAGGAAAACACAGAAACCCATACTCCGCATTATGAGATATGGCATCGTCCACAAGTGAATTGGAGTTAACATATTCTGCAACAAAAACGGGTCTTTCAACAACCAGCTCTTTGAGCATATCTAAGCGTTCCTGTTCTAGAGAATAAGCACCATTATAAAATAGTTCTTCGATACCAAAACCCGAAATCGCTTTGAGATATTCACCGTAGAGCCCATCTCCAGGAGCAAGATTATTGAAAGCAAGTTCGGGACCATTTTGAGGAATGACAATGAAGTCAGAATCGATGTTCCTAGCGTAGGACGAAATATTCTGAACAAACTGCTGCATCTTCTCTCCAGCTTTGTCTGAGCGGCGTTCTTTATAGCATCCAGTAGTAGAAAGCAGGACAACAAGCAATCCAAGTGAGATAGATCTCATAAGCGCAAATTACTGAAGAGTTCCCTTCAAAACGCTATAAACAAGAAGTTCTTGCTTAGGTGGCTTAAGCAGCCTTGGCCACTTTCTTGTCATAGGAACCAGTTCCCAAGGAGTGCAACAGTTTGAAATGGCTCTTGATTGCAGCGAAAAAAGTCTTGTGCTGGTGATATGGAATATTGAACTCCTCAGCCGTTTGTTTTACTATCGGAGCTATGTCTTTGTAATGGATATGGCAAATATTCGGAAAAAGATGATGCTCAATCTGAAAATTCAGTCCGCCCACATACCAAGACAAGATCGTGCTATCATTGGCAAAATTAGCCGTAGTCAGCAATTGATGAATCGCCCAATTGTTCTCAACGCTAGTTTCCTCGTCGGGCAGAAAAAACTCAGTCTCCTGAATAACGTGCGCAGGTTGAAATACAAGTGCCAAGATCAAACCTGAGATAAAGTGCATCATCAGAAACCCGAGCAATACCTGCCACCAAGCGAAATCCAAGAAATAAATCGGAAGTACAAGAGTAATGGCCAGATACCAAATCTTATTGAAAACGACTTCGGTCATTGCCTTCTTCATAGTGGTCCCCTGCCCTTCCAAGAGCCCCATTTTATTGTAGCGAACCAGGGCTTCAAAGTCTTTGCTTAAGATCCAATAAATGGTCATCAGCCCGTAAAAGAACGGTGCATAAAAAGCTTGAAATTTAAAAATCCCTTTACGGTCCTGGCTTGGGGAGAAGCGCATTACGTTTTGCTCGATATCCTCATCGAATCCCTCCACATTGGTGAAGGAGTGATGTAACACATTGTGTTGGATGATCCAATTGATTGGATAACCTCCGATGAAGTTGAGGAGATAACCCAATACTTTGTTGACTTTTCGATTTTTGGAATACGACCCGTGGTTGGCATCGTGCATGATGGCCAGTCCTATACCCGACATGCCAAATCCCATTATAGCGAACATGAGAAACATGGCCCCAAGGGATGAAATGGAACCGGTTAAGAGCAGACCGAGCGGAGTAAAATACAAAACGATCATGAAGGCCGTTTTAATCTTCATTTTCGTGTTTGCATTCTTGGAAATATTATTCTCCTTAAAATGTGCATTCACGCGCTTTCGTAAAACTTTGAAGAATTCCGGACGATCTTGAACATTAAACTTTACTGCGCGTACGCTCATAGGCTGGGTTTATGAATTAACAAAGTTAGGGCTAAATTGACCCAGAGAAAATAATGCGCTGAAAAATCATTAACATTTGACCGAAAATTACCTCTTTCGAGGTATGCTCCAGTGCCAAATGTCGGTCTGCATAAAAGAAAGGGTGTGGATTCAACAACCCACACCCCTTCAGTCCGAATAATTATTTTTTCTAAAGATTGGCCACAATCCGTTTTTTGGGATACTTGACCGAAAACTTGATTGACAAGGTCTGCGTTGCTCCCGGAGCCAATTTCAAGTCCCAGACAAGCTTTCCAGACTCTTCATCGTATTTAGCACCGCTCATCTCTTCCACTTCTACCTCGATATCTCCTGTCGTTGACAAAGGTATCTGGTCTTCAATGGTTAAGTCAATCGCCGTCGACTTCGTATTGTGAATTGTAATCTCGTAAGCCTTGCTTGTTCTCTTCTTTCCGCCTAACATCGTTGTCTTGCAGAACTCTCCTTTTTGTTCGCGTTCAATAACGACCGACTTGTCACGACCCATCGACAAATTCAAGGTATCTGAAGTGCTCGCAGGATCGATAAATGCCTTGCCTACAAATGTTCCTTGGAAGTAAATATTCGACTCACCCGGAAGTAGGTTGTACTTCTCCCACCCTACTATATCGGCCAACAAGAACGCGTCGGAGTCGAGCTTAGGAATTGAGAAATAGCGGTAGTCGGCTTTCACACTGTGCCGCTGTGTTTCCACATCGTAGAAATGGTAGTTTGACGGAATGTCGTAGGGAACTGAAATGACGAATTCAGTATTCACTTGGTTTTCGTTCACCTGGACAAATTCGCTAAAGCCGATTGAATCTTCAGAAGCCCAGTCTGATTTGCTTTCCATTTTGAATGCATCGTTCGCATCCATTTGAACTCCATAAGCGCCGGCTTTTCCTTTTTGGACATACATGTCGGCCAAATACAATCTCCACGGATTAAGCTCCGGTGCTTGTCCGCCCACAGTTGGATTTCCCGTAGACAAGGTGAGTTTGATGTCTTCCCAGTCTACACCTGTAGCCTGACGAACCTTTCCTTTGTATACGAGTTCCAAATTACTGTCAATGTCCTTTGCTCGAATGTCGTACGAAGGCACCCAACCAGCTTGACTAACCATGTAGGTGATCTCCATTTTCGTCGACGTTTTATTATTGGCGATCACAGTTACGAGAATATCACTCGTGCGCACATTGGCTTTGGCTTGATGTTGATTTAAGAACTGCCGCAAGCGATTGATATTGGCATTCAGCTCCACTTGTTCGCGATCAATTTCCAGCAACTTGAATTCAATCTCTTTCAAACGGCTCCGAAAAAAATCGGCCATTTCTTCTAGGTCTTCAACCAGGAGGACACCATTATTTCCTTTGATGGAACGGTTGTCGTTCATCATGTCTCTCTCTGCCGAATACACTTTACGCATCGCCTGACGCATACTCAGTGTAAACTCGATGTTTTCCAGACTATCTTTCTTTGCTTGTACATCGGGAGGCAATACCCCTTTCTGCAACATATTTAACTCATGTTTTACGCCTTGGATGACAAACTTGTCGTTTCCTGTTACTTGGATGCTGTTCGGATCAACAAACTGCGAAAGTCCGGCAATACGAATATTGTTTTCACCTGCTTTTAGTTCGACTTGAGCGCTTCTGGTTACTTGAGCTCCAGAAAGGAAAACGGTAACACCATCGATGGTCGAACTTACTTTCACAGCATCCTGAGCCAGAATGGTCGAGGATATGGCAAGCAGACAAATTAGAAAGATATTTTTCATGTGATTCTGTAGTTATAATTCAAATGTATAAAAGATGAGCGAACGCCCCACAAATACCAATATTCGTGCCATTACCTGCCCAAACATTTGCCGAAGGCTTAATAGGTACAAATAATCGTATCGTAACTGGCGCCATATCCTACCCAAACTCCCAAACCGCCTTCAATATTGGATTTAACGTTGGCAGGAACGGCTAGCGGACTTCCTTGATTACCCGCTTGATTTTCGAATGATGAGAAGAATTTATACGCTCCTCTATCAATCACACAGCCCTTGACGGCAATGGTGTCCCCTACTTTAAAGAAACCACGCTCTTCATTTTGATCATCTTCCTTGGTTGAATTCGGCAGTTCACCCCGGAAATAGGCAAATTCAAAATCCAGTCCGTTGAAAAACTCGTCGGTAAAAGAAGAGCCCAGAGGAGCAATGTAGGCCCCATCCTTTTGTTGCCCAGCCAGCGCACTCCATTCGGGATAGTGATTCACACGTTTGGCAAACCACCTGTAGGCATTGCCAGCTGTATCCGGATCGGTGAGAAAGGCGAACGCAAAACCGAGAGAATCCTCAACCAGCGTGAACCACACGCTGTCCAATTCAATCACCGTATTAATCTTGGTACGGGAAGTAAGCACTTCTCCATCGGCCTCGACGAGTAGGTCGTATATGGTATTCTCCTGTCCGAAGCTCAGTGGATTGAAACTGGTGTAGACACAAATATCCAACAACTGCAAGGTCTCAACGCCGATACCCGTCTGCTCAGCCACCAAAGGAAGCAGCTCGTCCGGCAAATCGGCTATGCATATTTCGTCGAGGATTATTGACTCACCATTAGAACTGACAGTTACAGTTGCCCCTTTGATAAAAATCCCTTGCAGTGCGTTTAAATCGGTGGGTTCAAAATAGCCTTGAGTGCGCGTAAGAATTACAAGGGGGGCTTGACCATTTTCAATGCTTCCCTCTACTACAATTTTGCTGGGTACTGTGGGCACATCGATAATTACTTCTTTCGTACAGGCGATTAAGCCCACAAAGAGCAGAAGGTAAACTACAGAAGCTAATTTCCATGAATTCATTGACCGACAAAGTTAAGTTATGGCATTGAAGATGTGCAACTAAAAATTCTCAATAGATCACAACAAGACATCCTGATGTGGATCACTTTTAATTTGTTGCATACTAAACCCAAGATCCTTGCGTATTGTTGATGCGTTTTGATTATTTTTGCGCCTCCCAAAGGGGAAGCGAAACTGGAATCGCGAAGAAACTACTTGGAAATGATAGAAGTTAAGCAAGTTAGCGACATTAAAGCCGAATCATCGGTCCTCGAACAATTGTCACAGTTCGACCACGAACAAGTCCTATTTTGTCAGGACAAAACTACAGGTCTCAAAGCAATCATTGCAGTACACAACACCGTCCTAGGACCTAGCCTTGGCGGAACCCGTATGTGGGCCTATAAATCTGAAAGCGAAGCACTTACCGATGTACTCAGGTTGTCAAGAGGAATGACTTACAAGTCATCTTTGGCCGGTTTGAATCTCGGTGGAGGAAAAGCTGTTATTATAGGTGATGCGCGCCAGGATAAGAGTGAAGCTTTGTTCCGTCGCTTTGGCAAGTTTGTCAACAGCCTCGCTGGAAAGTACATCACGGCCGAAGACGTTGGTATCACTACGAAAGACATTGAGTACGTGGCTCAGGAAACTGAGCACGTGGCTGGATTGCCCGAATACATGGGCGGCAGCGGAGACCCTAGTCCTGTTACAGCCTATGGCGTGTATATGGGAATGAAAGCAGCGGCAAAGCAACAGTTTGGCTCGGACAATCTGAACGCCCGCAAGGTCATGGTTCAAGGTGTTGGTCATGTTGGAGCAACCTTGGTTGATCACCTTGTGAAAGAAGGTGCCAAAGTCATGATTTCGGATATTTACGAGGATAGTTTGAAAGCTATTACGAAAAAACATGGTGGGGTTGAAGTTGTTTCACTTGACCAAGTATATGACGTGGATATGGATATTTACTCGCCATGTGCATTGGGTGCGACGGTTAACGACGACACGATAAGCCGACTAAAATGTTCGGTTATCGCAGGTGCCGCTAACAACCAGCTTGCGAATGAAGTAATTCACGGTAAGATGGTTATGGACAAAGGCATTGTGTATGCCCCAGATTTCTTGGTGAACGCAGGTGGAATCATCAACTGCTATTGGGAAGTAATTGGTTATAACCGCGATGCAGCAATGAGTCAGACCGAAGCTATTTACGACACTACATCTCGCATCTTTGCAAAATCGGCAAGCGACAATATCCCGACTTACTTGGCAGCAAATCAATTGGCAGAAGCGCGGATTGCCGCCATGAAGCATGTACAATCAACTTACTAAGAAGCTAACAAACACCACCCCTACCTATGCTTAACCGAAGGCAACTTCGAATAAAAGTGCTGCAGATCCTCTACGCTTATTACCAAAATGAGGACAAGGATTTGCCTGCATTCGAACAACAACTGATGTTTAGTATTGACAAGTCGTATGAAATGTACTTGTACTTACTACTGCTGGTTGTGGATATGCAGAAACATGCTATCGAGAAAATTGAAGCTGGTCTGCAAAAACGCCTTCCAACAAAAGAAGATCTACATCCGAACGCCAAGTTCGTGACCAACGGACCGCTCAGGGCATTGGCCAATAGCAAGTTGTTGTCCCGAACCTTAGAGGCCGCGGGGGTTACATTTTCCGACAATCCAGATCTGACTAAAAGTCTGTTCAAACAACTCACCGAGACAGAAGAGTACATCGAATACATGGCCTCTTCGGAGCGCGGCTATGAGCACGACCGGACTTACCTCTTGAAGTTCTTCAAAAAGTACTTGATTAACTCTGAAGACTTGCATGACTACTTCGAAGAGAAGAGCATCTTTTGGAACGATGATTTAGACATTATCGCAAGCATGACAATCAAGACGATCAAAGGTCTTGAGGAAGATGCTTCAGATATTACGTTGCTTCCTCTTTGGCGTGATGAAGATGACGAGAAAGGCTTTATGCTCAACTTGTTCAGAAACACATGTCTGAAAGCCGATGAATTTTCAAAGATCATCGATGAGAATGCGGCCAATTGGGACAATGACAGAATCGCTATTATCGATATGGTCTTGCTCCAGATGGCTCTAGCAGAGGCTACTTCGATGGAAACTGTTCCGTTGAAAGTAACCATGAACGAGTACATCGAATTATCGAAGTATTACAGCACTCCGAAAAGCAATGGATTTATCAACGGCTTGCTCGATCAAATTTTCAGTACGCTCAACGAGAATTCGAAAATTAAAAAAGTTGGGAGGGGGTTAATTGAATAAGCGCACTTCCATATTGCTTAGCCTGGCATTTATGATCGTGCTCGGTTCCTGTTCGTCTGCAGAGAAAGACGTCAGCACCGACTTGATTAATATCGTACCTGGTAAGAACATCGATACCACGACATTGCCTAAGATCACCTTTGAGGATTCCATTTACAATTTTGGGAAAGTGGCCGAGGGGGAAATCGTTAGGTTCACCTATGAATTTGAAAATACCGGCAATGGTCCGTTGATCATTTCGCGTGTTGAAACTTCTTGTGGATGTACCACAGCCAAAGATTGGTCTGGATCTCCCTATGCTACAGGTGATGAAGGAAAAATTACCGTGGAGTTTGACACCAACAAACGTCCGGGGCATCAAAAGAAATCGATTGACATAATAACAAACTCAGTACCGGCTGTGAAACGTATCTACTTAGAAGGTGACGTAGCTGGACCATTAACGGAATAACCATGAACACTCTACTTACAATATTCGCCCAGGCGGCAGCTGAACCAGCAGGCAACAGCTACACTACATTCATTTTTATCGGACTTATGTTCGTGGTGATGTGGTTATTTTTCATTCGCCCACAACAAAAGAAAGCCAAAGAAGCGCAGAAGTTCCGCGAGAACCTCGACAAAGGAAGTCGTGTGGTTACGATCGGTGGTATTCACGGTAAGATTTTGGATATCGACGACAAAACTGTTTTGCTTCAGTGTGACAGCGGTAAAATCCGTGTAGAAAAGAGCGCCGTTTCTGCTACTTCTTCTGTTGACGAGCAAGAGATTGCCACAAAGAGCTAGATCTTTAGCGCAAAGCTTACTTATTTCAAGCAAGCACAAAATCCACTAACTTCCCATCCATGGAAGGAGCGGAAATTCCAAGCACGAATACAGGGCTGTTGAATCGGCCGAATCGCGGACGAGTAAAAGTTTTTCTCATCTGCCTTCTTGTGTCCGCCTTTATCTGGTTTATGCGCGCCTTGTCCGACGACTACGCCCATCAGCAGGCGATTCCAGTTAATGTGGTCGGATTGCGTTCCGACTTCACGATTGGCAACGACATTCCGACGCATATTGAGCTTTCCATGAACTCGCACGGTTTTGGGATGATCGGAGAGGCCTTGTCGAAAAATTTGGATACGCTCCGATTAGATCTCAGCCATATCGAGGCGGGCGGACAATACACTATGTCGCCACAAAAGATCAAATTTGCCGCCCAGGAGATGTTTGGCGGGGATATGGACATTGTCCAAATGACGCCTGAGACCTTTCAGGTAAGTGTGGTCAAAAAAATGACCAAATTGGTAGGCATTGAACCCCTGGTCAATGTGGAAGTAGAGGAAAACTTCTTCCTTCGGCGCGATGCTTTTGCCATTCCAGATTCCATTGAGATTCAAGGTTCAGAATCCGTACTACAATTCATCCATAGTATTCAAACAGAGCCACTAGAACTTAAGAGTATCTCGCGATCCGACACGCTGACTGCACTCCTCACCTGCCCTCCGGGGATCAAGCTTCCGTCCACAAAAGTAAAAGTGGTGATCCCAGTTGACGAGTACACAGAAAAGAGCATTGTTTTACCGATCAACTTGCCAGAAGTCGGCGCCGAGTATTACCTCAAGACTTTTCCCGACTCCGTGAGAATTACATTTTTGGTCGGACTTAAGGAGTACGAAACAGTCACATCGTCTATGTTCCAAGCGTCGGTTGACCCTGGAGATTTGACTAAATTAGAAAGTGCCTATAAACTGCCAGTGGTTCTCACTAGGCAGCCGGAGTCGATCAGTCAGATCCAACTCTCCCCAGGTCGGGTTGAATTTGTGCTGTTATCGAAATAGCCTAGCCCTTTGCCGCCTCTTCTGCCCTATGCTTAGGACCCATAATTTTGTGGTCAGCGACAAATGTCCCAAAAGGCAATATCGAAGACAAGAGCACCCAAATGGTAGACTTTCCGAATTTCCACTTTTTGTCGAAAGACACATATAAGGTGTACACGATGAAAAAGAGGAATAGAAAACCATGTATTTGGCCCACATACTTCACCATGGCTGGGCTATCGAATGCATATTTCAAAGGCATGGCCACAAACATCAGCAGCAGCAAAGAAAGTCCTTCCAAAAAAGCAATGATTCTCAACTGCCCAATTCCCGAATAAATAAATCTGTTCATCATGTTTGCTTCAAAAGTTGGCGCAAAGGTAGTATATGATGCGACCCGTCAATGACTAAATAGACTGAAATTCCCGAGAGATTTCTCAATTGTGCAGAAGCAGTACAAAATACGGTAATTCCCTTATTTCACGATAGACCTTGGATCCGAACTTTGTAAGGTATTGAATACTCACTTAAAAACTCATCCCATGAAAAAGGCAGTAAATCTATTGTGCATGTTAGGTGTCTTATTCTGCTCTTCGGCATTGTCGGCACAAAAGTCAATTCAAGAATTTGTCGATAAAAATGACAAGGAAAAAATTAAAAAAAGCATCGTCATCGATGGATATTGTAAACCAACGACCCAAAAGGCCTGTAGAGATGGACGTGGAAAAGGCCCCTATCTATCTTCATACGACCAGCTCCCAGATACCATTGCTTTAATCACATTCAACGTCAATGATTTGGGCTTTACAACAACGTGGAAGGGCAACTGGGCCACTTTTACTGACTATTTCTCAGTAACTGAAACGGGCGGAAATTTAATTGCAAATGCCATATTCGCGCAGACCTTTGAAAGTCTGAAAGCAGAGTTCAAAAAGCAAGGAGTAGTGTTGATTACTATTGAGGAAGCACTCGATACACAGGAGAAAATTGACTACTACTATAACACCTTCACTCCTCAAATATCGAAAATCGGACAATTCCTGAATAACATCGAGAATCGTGGGGTCGACAAGGCTGTCAGTGCGACCAACTACCGCTACTTTGATTTAGGAGCAGCTTGGGATTATTTGCGTTCGGAATCACTGGGCTCTGAGCTTGCTAAAAATCTCGGAGTAGATGGTGTTCTGAGTGTAAGTGTTGTTATTCAAACTCGAATCAAAGATGGCAATATTAGAGCTATTAAAATGGCCCTACACGCGCCCAATCCTATCCAAAAGGAAGACAAAAAATATATAGGGCAGAAAACAGGTACGGGCTATTATCATGGGCAAATTTACGCTGGTGGGTACTTAACCTTCAAAAATGCGATTACATGCATGGCGCTTGGAAAAAAGAGTATTGATAGCATGGACTTTAATGGCTTGGACATCGTTTTTGAAAGTTTCATTGAACGGTTCTATGATGAAATAAACGGCGCCGTTGAAAAAAATTCGAAGTAAATCTACATGTACAAGGAAAATACGGTAATCCCACTATTTCAGAGCCTGGCTGCTTCCAGACCTTTGTATCTCCATTAATCACTAAAACACTAAAGACAAAAACCAAATTGATGAAAAGATTATTTACACCATTATTATTCCTTGCTATTATCTCTCAAGGATTTGCCCAAAACTGGAATGAAGTACTTACAATGCAGGATCTCACACCAGGAGGGGGTGAGTTTTTCGGCGCATCGGTTGCGATTGATGGGGATTTCGCTGTTGTAGGGGCCAACAAAGACAGTGAGTCTGAAGATGGGACATTTGTCGCTTCCTCGGGATCAGCCTCTGTATATATGAAAGATCCCAATGGAAACTGGAGCTTCCTACAGAAGTTAGTCGCCTCAGACCGCGATGGCGGTGACCAAATTGGCTATGATGTCGACATTCAAGGTGACATAATTGTCGTAGGAGCCTATTACGAAGACGGCTTTTATATATTCGAGAACGACGGTACCAACAACTGGATTGAAATACAAAAACTCATAGGCTCCGATCTAGCCAGCGACATACAAGATGTTTTCGGATGCTCTGTATCTATCTCGGGAAACTCGATCGTCATTGGTGCATTCTTACATGAAACGGATGAAAACGGTGCCAACATTCTCACCGGGGCCGGATCTGCTTATGTTTTCGATAAAAACTCAGAAGGGATGTGGGTCGAAGCTCAAAAGTTAGTTGCTCCAGATAGAGATGCGGCCGATTTCTTTGGTCACTCCGTGAGTATCTCAGGAGACTACCTTGTTTGCGGTGCATACCAAGGACAAATGGATGAGAATGGAGAAAATCCAAAGTATCAATCAGGAGCTGCCTATTTCTTCGAAAGAAATAGCAGCGACACCTGGGAGATGGTGCAAAAAGTTGTTCCTTCAAATAGAGATGCTGGCGACCGCTTCGCGAAAACAACTCACCTTGAGGGGACTACAGCTATTATGAACTCTCATTTGACGGGTCCAGGTGGTGGAAGCCAAGTATTTGTTTATAACCGTGACAACGCTGGAAACTGGAACGAAGACCAAATTATTAGCGGTCCGAATGAGGCAACAGCTGAACAAGATCATTTTGGACATTCAATGGACATCGCCGGCAGCAGAATGGTCGTAGGGGCTTACGGTCATGACTTCGATGTAAATGATGAAAACGAACTTGCCGATACAGGCGCCGCTTTTATCTACGATCTTAACGAAGACGGCCAATGGATTTTCACCGAGAAAATCGTAGCATCTGACGCAGGTATATACGCGAATTTCGGATGGGCCGTGGGGATATCGGGATCCACTTGCTTGGTAGGTGCCAATGCCAGCGGATATACCCCAGAAGATGAGTCGCTCTACAATACAGGATCTGCATATCTCTTCGAAACAGACACTCCGCAGTCGGTCATTGAAAGCACCCTCCTTGATTTCCAAATCTATCCCAATCCAGCACAAGATTATCTTTCCTTTGCGCAAGACTTAAAAGGTGCTAAAGTCACGGTGACAAATACAATGGGACAAGTCGTACTGACCCAAAACCTCACTGAAAACACCATTGATACCAGAGTATTTCAGGCAGGACTTTATTTGATGCGAGTAGAAGGCTATAAAACACAAACATTTATTGTGCAGTAGTCCGTCAAAGTAAAAAGAACGTGCCAATATTGTTTTGGTTTTGAAGCGACCTCACCCATGAGGTCGCTTTTTGCATTCCTTTCCATATGAGGGTCGTATCGAATTCTTGGCGAATCAAGTAGCGGGACCAATTCATTTGCTAACTTTAAGCCCTCAACCAATTTCCCGTATGTCAAAAACCACACAGCCCTCCATACTCCAAGCCTTGCTACCTATATTCCTTTTGGTGACTTTGCTGGGAATTAACGTAATCTACTTTGGAGAAGACTCTTCTTACGGACCAAACCAAATTGCCTTGCTTGTTGCAGCCGGAGTGGCAGCTGTTGTGGGTCTGACCAACAAAGTCTCGTGGGATACAATTTTCGATGGTATTGTCGATAGTTTGACTTCGGCATCTGGAGCGATAATTATACTACTTCTCATCGGTGCCCTAGCTGGAACTTGGCTCATGTCGGGAATCGTCCCAGCGATGATTTATTATGGTCTACAAGTTCTTAACCCTGCGATTTTCCTCTTTGCCGCGTGTGTGGTTTGCGCAGTGGTCTCCTTGGCCACAGGAAGTTCTTGGAGCACCGTTGCGACAGTTGGAATTGCATTGATGGGCATTGGATCGGCCTTAGGTATTGGAGAAGGATGGGTCGCAGGTGCCGTAATCTCTGGCGCCTATTTTGGCGACAAAATGTCCCCTCTTTCCGATACGACTAACTTAGCCCCTGCCGTAGCTGGCAGTGATCTTTTCACACATATTCGACATATGTTCTGGACGACTGGTCCTTCTATTTCGATTGCACTCATTCTGTTTCTCATTGCCGGATTTTTCTTTTCTGGGAATACCGACGACCAACAAGTCGAAATACTACTCGGAGCTATCAGCGAAAAATTCTACATATCTCCTCTATTGTTTATCGTACCTGCACTGGTCATTGCGATGATCATTAAGAAGGTACCTGCCATACCCGCTCTGCTTATTGGTAGTCTACTTGGAGGAGCTGCTGCCATTATTTTCCAACCCGAAATCGTCCGCGAAATTGCCGGACTGGAAGAAGGAAGCTATGCTAGGGCTTCGTATACGGCTATCATCAATTCCATGGCGTTGGAAACAGGGGTCACAACAAGCAATGCAAGTGTTGACAAACTGCTGTCGGCCAAAGGGATGCTGGGAATGATGAATACAATTTGGTTGATCATATGTGCGCTTTCGTTTGGTGGAGCCATGTACGCCACACAACTTTTACAACGTATTACACGTGCCATATTGAAAGGCGTAAGCTCTGTCGGCTCCCTTATCCTAGCGACAACAGGAACTTGTATATTCTTCAATATTACCGCTTCCGATCAATATCTAGCGATTGTCGTTCCCGGTAAAATGTACTCGGATGCATTCCGCGATCAAGGACTTGCACCCGAAAATTTGAGCCGAACGCTGGAAGATTCTGGGACCGTGACTTCCGTGCTTATTCCTTGGAATACATGTGGTGTCGCTCAAAGTGCCGTGCTCGGTGTGGCAACCATGACTTATTTACCCTATTGTTTCTTCAACTTGCTTTCACCTGTCATGACCGTCCTGTTTGGGTACATGGGTTGGAAAATTACTCCGCTCAAACCTGCGGCAAATGTAGATACTGAAGTCATCGAAGAATCACTAGTTGAAAAAGTATAACTCATACTTCTTATTGAATTCAATCACTTATGCAATCGCAAACAAAGGAGCAGACCTTGGTTAACGAAGTAGACGAATTTATTGAGGTCATCGGTGCTCGAGAGCATAACCTCAAGAATATCGATATCAATATTCCCCGCAATAAGTTGGTAGTTATCACCGGACTGAGCGGTAGTGGAAAGTCGTCACTCGCCTTTGATACTATCTATGCCGAAGGCCAACGGAGATATATTGAGACGTTTTCGGCGTACGCAAGGCAGTTCCTCGGCGGACTAGAACGTCCCGACGTCGATAAAATCTCTGGACTATCACCAGTGATCAGCATCGAGCAAAAGACAATTTCCAAAAACCCGCGGTCTACCGTAGGTACCATTACCGAGATCTATGATTTTATTCGTCTGCTTTATGCTCGCGTAGGTGATGCATACTCGTACAACACCGGCGAAAAGATGGTTCGTTACAATGACGAACAAATCACCGACCTCATTATTGACGCGTACAACGGTGAAAAACTCATTCTACTTGCGCCAGTCATTCGAGGAAGAAAAGGACATTATAGAGAGCTCTTCGAGCAAATAGCCCGCAGTGGATTCGTCAAAGTACGTGTAGATGGCGAAGTACAAGACATAGAAAAAGGCATGCGCCTCGATCGATACAAAATTCATGACATCGAGATCGTCATTGATCGAATTGTGGTGAAGCAGGCCGACAAACACCGAATTCTGAAGTCTGTACAGGTGGCGCTTCGTCAAGGCAAGAATAGCATGATGGTCATGAAAGCCGATGGCGAGGATCTCCGTCATTTAAGTCGGCTCTTAATGTGCCCAACAACAGGCATATCCTATCCCGAGCCCGATCCAAATTTATTCTCCTTCAACTCTCCTTACGGTGCTTGCCCAAGCTGCAACGGCCTTGGAGAAGTAGCTGAAATTGATCCGAACAAAATCATACCAGACCCAAAGTTATCCATCGAAAAAGGGGGGATAGCTCCATTGGGAAAGGGCAAAACCAATTGGATCTTTACCCAGGTGAACGCCATTCTTGAAAAGGAAGGATTGTCTATTCAAACACCGATTAAAGACATTGACGAGCGAATTATCAATATTCTGCTATACGGGTCAGATGAAAACATCCAAATCAAGTCTGAAACTGGCGCCCGAACGCACAATGTCAAATTCGAAGGGATCATCCAGTTCGTGAGCCGACAAGCAGAAGACAGCGACTCTCGGGCCATTTTAATGTGGGCACGGTCCTTCATGAATAAAAAAGCTTGTCCGACCTGCGAAGGAACTCGCTTGAAAAGGGAATCACTGCAATTTCAGCTGGCCGACATGCATATCGCCCAGCTTGCTAACATGGATATTTCCGATTTGGCCGTGTGGTTTGAAACTGTCGAAGAAAAGCTCAGCGAAAAGCAAGCCATGATCGCCCATGAACCATTGAAAGAAATTCGTGATCGTTTGAGTTTCTTGCTCGATGTCGGCTTGAATTACCTAACTCTCAACAGAAGTGCCAAGACACTCTCCGGGGGCGAAGCGCAACGTATTCGATTGGCAACGCAAATAGGATCTCAATTGGTAGGCGTACTGTACATCCTTGACGAGCCCAGTATTGGTCTGCACCAGCGAGACAACACCCGACTCATCAATTCACTCAAAAAGCTACGTGATGCGGGAAATTCCATCATCGTCGTCGAGCACGACAAGGAGATGATGGTCGAATCCGACTGGCTCATAGATATCGGACCGGGCGCAGGAAAACACGGTGGTGAGATTGTTGCCGAAGGACATCCGACAAAACATGTGTCCGACCATTCTATTACCTCAAAATACCTGAAAGACGAAGTTTCAATCGAGATTCCGTCGCAGCGAAGGAAAGGAACTGGTAAAAAGTTAGTACTTTCTGGAGCATCCGGTCACAACCTTCAAAACGTCAACCTGACAATTCCATTGGGAAAATTTGTGTGCGTAACAGGTGTGTCAGGAAGTGGAAAATCAAGTCTCATCAACCAAACCCTCTACCCGCTTCTTCACAACCACTACTTTGTCGAAACGAAAGCGCCATTGCCATTCAAGAAAATTGCAGGACTCGACTTAATGGACAAGGTTATCGAGATAGACCAAAGTCCGATCGGACGAACCCCACGATCCAATCCCGCAACTTATACGGGTCTATTCTCAGATGTACGCGCTTTATTTACGCGTTTGCCGGAGGCTTTAATACGCGGATATAAACCAGGACGCTTCTCTTTCAATGTCAAGGGCGGAAGATGCGAAACATGCAAAGGAGCTGGCGTGCGCACGATAGAAATGAATTTCTTGCCCGATGTATATGTCAAATGTGAAACCTGCCAAGGCAAAAGATACAACCGAGAAACACTAGAAGTTCGCTACAAAGGCAAGTCGATTTCTGATGTACTTGACATGACTATTGAAGATGCAAATGTCTTCTTTGCTAGTCACCCGAAAATGAACCGCGTCTTAAGCACTTTAAATGACGTCGGTCTGGGATATGTTACGTTGGGACAACAATCCACTACCCTTTCTGGAGGAGAAGCGCAGCGTGTCAAGCTCGCCTCAGAACTTTCCAAGAAAGGGACAGGTCAAACCATGTATATTTTGGACGAGCCCACTACCGGTCTGCATTTCCAAGACGTGCAAATGCTTATCGATGTGCTCAGCAGACTGGTGGACCAAGGAAATACTGTTTTGGTCATAGAACATAACTTGGACGTTGCCAAGGTCGCAGATCACATTATAGATATGGGTCCCGATGGAGGAAAAGGTGGTGGCCTAATTGTTGCAGAAGGAACGCCTGAACAAATCGTAAAAAAGAAAAAAGGCGCCACTTGGAAATACCTGAAAATGGAACTTGAGCAGGCACACGTTTCTTGACTACATTAAATCTTCCTATCATGATCAAAGTGTCTGCAATTCTCGTCTATATTCTCTCGGTATGCACACTATTCGGCCAAAGCACTAGCTTTTACAACCCTGGGGGCGACCGCATTTCTTTGGGCATAGAAAAGGCCTTGAGTTCGTCAATTAGTGGCGGCGATGTCAATGGGGATGGATTCGCAGATGTCGTGGTAGCAAACGGACGACATTGGACCGGTCAAAACAAGATCTTCCTCAACAATGGCGCCGGTGAGTTCAATAGCTCCTACGATTTAGGCAACTACCAATCGACCAGCTACGCCGCCGAACTAGGTGATTTGGACGGTGACGGCGATCTGGATATTGCGGAGGGAAATGATGAGGCCATAAACCGACTGTATTTCAACGATGGACATGGAAATTTCCGAGAAGGAGGAACATTTGGGGGTGATATTACGCGCACGCGCAATGTAACGCTGGCGGATATTGACAAAGACGGAGATTTGGACATACTGGTCACCAATCGAGGCCAGAAAAATGAGATTTGTCTGAACAACGGAAAAGGTCTATTTGACCAGACGATCTTCTTTGGTGAATCCGATGACTCAACAATTGATGTGGTCGTGGCCGATATGGATGATGACGGGGATTTGGATCTGATTTTGGCCAATCGAGACGGCATGAGAAACTTCGTCTACCTCAACAATAACATGGATTTCTCCTCCAAAATTTCCTTTGGATCAGGGCATGATGAAACGCGTTCCTTGGCCATCGCCGACTTCAACAAAGATGGATATTTGGACATAGCTACGGCGAATATTGGGCAGACCAACGTACTCTATTTTGGTGCGGCCACAAAGCCTTTTTCGCGCTACATGATCATTAGCAATGCCAAGAATAATTCCTTCGCCATCGACGCGGCCGACTGCAATAAAGATGGTTGGATTGATCTAGTTGTCGGCAATTCTGGTCAGCCTAATTTTGTGTATTTGAACAACGGGGGCAAGTCCTTCACGAAGCTGGTTTTAAGTAAAAAGAAGTTCGACACGTACGACATTAAATTCTTAGACCTCAACAACGACGGTTATCCAGAAGTCGTCGAAGCCAATTCAGAAGACATCAATCCCTACTACATCAATCGCTCGGGAAGGAAGTAGATCCCATTTCTCCGATTGCCCCAGTTCGAAAGTTTGCATTATAACAATGCCCAAATTCTGCTGCTCCACGCTTTGTCGAATTGATAATTACTTTGTATTATTGTACGAATTACAATATCTCTCACATCCTAAGAATCAACAATATACAAAGCACACCATGAGATCAACTTTCCTTACTTTATCCTTTGTACTCATAGCTTTCGCTTCATTCTCTGCGACAAGCGCAAATGTAATTTCTCCTTCTTCCAACACTTCCGCGACTTCAAGTATCGTCGGTTCTGATTTGGTCGTTATCACTGAAGTTTGTGAAGGTGCTACAGAAGTTCGCATGACTGGTCCCTGGTGGGCCTGGAATCCTGCGGGTGGCCCAGTTGCCGCAGATAATGGTGACGGGACGTGGACATTCACCCTGGCCCCTGCTCCAACTGAAAACATGGAGTACCTTTTGGTCGTTGACGGCGTGCAAGAGAATCTTATTCAAGCAATGGTTGATGGCGGAGATTGCGCTCCCATTACCGATTACGCAACCTATGCCAACCGCCAATGGCTTACTACTGATCCGATGGTTGTGAACACGACTTACGGTCAATGCTCTGGCTGCGAGGCTCAAACAGATCTAGTCATCGTAACAGAAGTTTGCGAAGACGCTGCAGAAGTTCGTTTGACCGGACCATCGTGGTCATGGGATCTTGCTGGAGGGCCTATTGCCTCCGATAATGGCGATGGTACTTGGTCATTTACCTTTTCACCAGCACCCACAGAGGACATGGAGTATCTTTTGGTTGTTGACGGCGTGCAAGAAGACCTTATTGCTGCCATGGTCGACGGCGGAGATTGTGCTCCTCTGACCGACTACGCAACTTATGCCAACAGACAATGGACTACTACAGATAATTTGACTATAACCAATACATACGGACAATGCACGGCATGCGTCGCAGAACCGTTTGATTTAATCATGACTACTGAAGTGTGTGACGAAGCCGCTGAAGTGCGAATGACTGGACCTTGGTGGGGTTGGGATGCTGCGGCAGGTCCGATTGCAACTGACAATGGAGACGGTACATGGACTTTTACATTTTCACCTGCTCCAACAGAGAACATGGAATACCTATTAGTAGTTGATGGCGTGCAGGAAAACCTTATCCAGGCAATGGTTGACGGTGGGGATTGTGCACCGATAACAGACTACGCAACATATGCGAATCGTCAATGGATGGTGGCTGATGGTGGAATGGTTTCAAACACCTACGGGCAATGTGAGGCTTGTGAGGTAGAAGTAATGGACCTATTCATCACCACAGAAGTGTGCGATGATGCCGCTGAAGTCCGTATGACAGGACCTTGGTGGGGATGGGATCCGGCAGCTGGTCCGATCGCAGCAGACAACGGCGATGGAACGTGGACATTCACATTTGCGCCAGCGCCAACAGAAAATATGGAATACCTTCTAATTGTTGACGGAATTCAAGAAGATCTTGTAGCGGCCATGGCAGATGGTGGAGATTGTGCGCCCATCACCGACTTTGCTACTTATGCCAATCGTCAATGGATGACCACAGATGGCATGATGATTTCGAATACCTACGGTCAATGCACTGCATGTGAAGTTGAAATGGCTGACTTGGTTATCACGACTGAAGTGTGCGACGACGCTGCCGAAGTTCGTATGACTGGACCTTGGTGGGGATGGGACCCTGCAGCTGGTCCGACCGCAGCAGACAATGGCGATGGAACGTGGACATTCACATTTGCGCCAGCGCCAACAGAAGACATGGAATATCTTTTAGTCGTAGACGGAGTTCAAGAAAATCTTATTCAAGCGATGGTTGATGGCGGAGATTGTGCTCCCCTCACAGATTATTCGAGTTATGCAAATCGCCAGTGGCTCACGACAGACGACCTAATGATCAACAACACCTACGGTCAATGTACTGCTTGTGATGTTGAATCTTTGATGCTGACGATTGAAGTTTGTGACTTGGCTACAGAGGTTCGAATGACTGGCCCTTTCTGGGCATGGGATATTAACGCTGGTCCTAGTGCAACCGACAATGGTGATGGGACATGGACTGTGACGTTGACACCCGCGCCAACTGAGAATATGGAATATTTATTTGTTGTGGATGGTGTTCAGGAAAACTTGATTTCTGCTATGCAAAATGGTGGTAGCTGTGCTCCAATAACGGACTACTTTTCATATGCCAATCGCCTTTGGACCGTAGGATCAGGTGATGTGAGCGAAATTGCTTTCGACCGATGTGTGCCTTGCTCATATCCAGACATAATGATCACCACTGAAATATGCACCGATGGTGTGAATACTGTCAGTTTGACCGGACCAATCTGGAACTGGGATACAAACTTAGGTCCGCAAGCCACGGATAATGGAGATGGTACATGGACCTTTAACATTGCTCCTATTCCTACAGATTCATTGGAATACCTTTTGGTCGTAAATGGTGTTCAAGAAAACCTCATCTCGGCGATGCAAAATGGCGGTGATTGTGCCCCAATTACAGATTTCGACTCTTATGCATCTCGACTATATCTAATTGGAGATGGTGACATTTCTAACACCTATGGACAATGCACTCCATGCTTTGTTGGACTTGAAGAAAACAACTTGGAGAATTTAGCCATTTACCCAAACCCTGCTTCAGACATCATTCATTTGATCAACGATAGCTCAATCGATCAGGTAATACTGTATAACGTTTTGGGAAGCATCGTTCAAGTGAAAAACGTATATAATCGTACTTACGATCTTGATGTAAGTCAGTTAGCTCCTGGTTTGTACCAAGTAAGAACAATAAGCGGATCAGCACAGTCGGTCCAACAGATCTCGATAAAATAGCTAGTGGTAACAACCTAAAATTGAGATATGGAGGGCCGAAAAGCCCTCCATTTATTTTATTCGGCCTTATGAAACTGTTCTCCTACCTCTTTTTTTGTCTGATCGCTTTGAACGCTCAAGCCCAATACGAATTATTCTGGGCTGACGAATTTGATACTCCTACCCTAGATGAAACAAAATGGGTAACCCAGCCTGGTGGTTGGGGATGGGGCAATAACGAACTTCAATATTACACCGATGGTGATAATTTGTCTTTCGAAAATGACATGTTAATTATTGAGGCTCGTGAAGAGCAGGTGGCGCAGAATAATTACACCTCAGGCAAAATCATAACCAAAGATCTTTTTGAAATTCAATACGGCAAAGTTGAAGCTCGGATCAAATTCCCAATGGGTCAAGGGCTTTGGCCTGCGTTTTGGATGCTTGGAGCCAATATCGACGAGGTTTCTTGGCCTGCTTGTGGAGAAGTGGATATAATGGAACACATCAACAATGAATGGTCGGCACACGGAACTGCTCACTGGGACAACTTTGGGCATGCTTATTATGGCGGGTCCTACGGGCTTGATCCAGGACTATTTCATGTCTATACCATTGAATGGGATTCGCTGGGAATAGATTGGTTTATTGATGGGAATTTCTTTCACGCGATGAACATTGAAAATGGAATCAACGGTACCGGTGAGTTCCATGCGCCATTTTATCTAATTCTTAATCTCGCAGTTGGTGGGAATTGGCCTGGAAGTCCAGACGCAACGACGAATTTCCCTGCTGAACTTCAAATAGACTATGTTAGGGTATACAAGACAGATATCCCAAATAGTACAGAGGATGTATCCGTCGCCAAACTGTCCATCTACCCCAACCCTGTTAACGACCAACTTCATATTTCTGGGATTCGAGAAAAGATCCAGACGGTTGAGCTTTTATCGTCAAATGGCACACGCTGTTGGACAGATATCAACTATGGCCTTACCCACGATGGAAATATGAATATAGACCTATCTGGTTTGGCTAGCGGGACATACTTTATTCGATTGAATGAAGAAGTAATTTCCTTCATCAAACTGTAATCGAGATCGACTTATTTCACCAATTGATTTATGTGGTAATCAACCAATGCATCTATTGGGCATTTTGAAATGCTCTTAATGGTGAGGCCATAAGATGCAGCCACTTCGCTTAGAATCTCCTGATTATGAAATGCGATGGATCCAACAAATCCAAGGTCGTAGCTTTTGTAGTCTGCGTAACAAGCCACTCTTTCCTTAAAAAATTCATTGAACTCTTTTATCATTGTTTCACGCAGCATCTCACACTTTTCCACTCTACCTCCATAGAAGGAGGCAAAATTTGCCAGAAACACGTTTGGATCGCTTTCCCGGTATGTTTTATTGATGATTTGCGTTTTAGTAAGCTTAAATTCCTCTTCAAATTCTTGAGTAAGCTCTGGGCTCAGGCCATCTTTTAAATACAGCTTGACTAGGTTTATTCCCAGGTGAGAGCCACTTCCTTCATCCCCGAAAATATATCCATGGGATGGAATGTTTTCTACGACTTGTCCGTTCTTCCACACGCATGAATTCGACCCAGTTCCCAGAATACAAGCGATTCCGTGATCATCGCCCAAGGTAGCGCGTGCAGCCGCAATTAAATCATGATCAATGTGAATGGCTGCAGATGGGAAATGCATCAGTAGCGCTTTTTTTACAATCTGTACTTTGTCAACCGACGAACAACCGGCGCCATAAAAGTGAACAGTTCCAACCTCGTAGCGATCAATTTCGGCCTCTGAAAAAGGCTTACGCATTTCATTGTAAATAAATTCACTGGTGTGGAAATATGGATTGAAGCCTATAGACTTGACAGTTTGTCTAGTATTCTTCTCCTCATTCACAACCACCCAGTCGGTTTTTGTAGACCCGCTATCTGCTATTATCTTGTATTTGCTCACTTTGCTATTTTAAAAGGGATATTTCCCGTTGCGACATTCCCATGGCCATCATGAGCGAAAAGGAATAGCCGATACTCACCTTCTTTAAGAGGCACTGTAAACTTCACTTCATTCTGCAATATGGCCGACTTGGAAAAGACGCCTTTGAGGGGCTTTGGTGCTCTCTCCGCATCCCCTCCCGTTTTTTTATCTGTACTTTCAGGTATTACTTCCCATTGGTACTTGATAGGATCATTATCTTGGTCTGTTATTTGAGCAAAGCAAACTGTTTCCGCTCCAGGAACTAACACCACGTTGTCGTGCGGTCCTTTTCCATCGAGTGTGAACTGTGTGATTGACGGCGCTTTATTGCTTGCATTTTGGCCCGACCAACCTTTGATTAAAACATCCATAACCTCGGTCTCATCACCTGCTTCAGTAAAAAGCCCAAACCAAGTTGACGTATGTTCTTGCTTTTGTCCCCAAAGGAATACGTACGACCCCAAACAGTTTTGCTTATCCGATAGGATGGCGTCCATGCTTTTGCTGTACGTTGCCGCTTTTTGGGTGCTCGTTTCTTCGATAGAAGCTCCCCAGGTCGTTTTCGCGACTTCCCACCAACCGTAAGGTCCCCATTCGGCCACGATATATGGTTTTTTCCACCCATACACTTTCATAGCCTTCGGCAAATACGCGATATTCCCATAGGTGTTCACCCCTAGAATATCCAAACTTGGTGCGTACTTATTAATAAGCTTGATTTCTGCAACATCAGCACCCGCTGTGACGGAAACTGTCGGGTGATTCGGATCCTCTTCGTGCACCATTTGGCAAATGTCTTCCAGATGCTTCCACACGTCGAAGTTGGTATAATCCAAGTCCATTTCATTTCCTACGCCCCAAAGCAAGATAGCCGGATGATCTTTGTATTTGCGAACGACTTGTCGGAACATTTCTAGTTGGGCTTTGACTGCGCCTTCATTGCTATAATCAAATCCCTGGCGTTCCTGCCCCATCCAAATTCCAAATGTGACCGTTAGTCCCAGTCGATGAGCTTCGTCCAAAATCTTATCTGTCTCGTCCGAAACTCCCCATGTACGAATAGAATTACCACCATAGTCCTTTAATCGCTCAAGCTCGACAGTCCCCCCCGCACCATTGATATAGTAGGGCTCACCATCTTTGAGCAGTTGAAAGCCTTCCTCCGTTTGCACCACTTCAACTTTGGAAGCAGAACACACCATGGATGCAGAAACGAGCAATAAAAGAAGTAGCTTTCTCATCGACATGTTCTGGTTAATTGACAGCTAATTTTTGATACACTCGAACGTAGTCGACATACATATAACGTGGTGACGACATAGCAGCTTCGTTAATTGTTCCCCCCAAATTTCCTCCCACGGCTACGTTGAGTAATAAGTGGAACTTAGCGTCGAAAGGCCATCCGGCATTAAACGCGCTGAAAGACCTATTTACGCTGAATACTTCAACCCCATCAATAAACCACTGAATTTGATTTTCGTCCCAATCAATGGCATATTGGTGAAAATCATTATCGTTTAAAAATGGATGGGATTGTCCGAGTAGAGCGTGGTTGCCAAACTGATCGGCAAAGTGCGTGTACGTAAGTACCTCATTGGGAGCATTTCCTACATATTCCATTATATCGATCTCACCGCTTATGGGCCAAGACTCCTCTGGATATGAAGGTAGCATCCAGAAGGCATGCCACAATCCTTCCACGGCATCCATTCGAATCGAAGCCTCAACCCGACCATACTTGAAGTCGCCTTTGTTCAAACTCCTCAATCTAGCCGAGGTGTACTCCTGTCCTTCGTAAAGCTGGGCTATCGCTTTAATCCGCAAGAATCCTGAAGATACGGTCGCATTCTCTTCGCGGTAGTATTGGGCTTCATTGTTCCCCCACAACCACAGTCCATACTCAGCACCAGTTCCTATCATTGGCTCCCATTTCTCAGTATCCAATTCATCTCCTTCAAATTCGTCGGCCCATACCAACAACAATTCGTCCTCAATCGGATCGCTTTGTTTGCACGAAACGAGTGAAATGGCCACAAGGACAACTAGAGATATGAATTTTAGGATTCTTAGCATGGTAAATCAATAGGCGGAGTCACGTTTATTTTACAAGCTTTCTTTTCGTCTGCGCCCCCGAAACACTCTGAATCGAAACCACATATGTACCATTGCTCCATTCCGAAGAATCGATGATCATATTCTTTTGATTCGCGCCATCAATTCGAGCTACTTCTTTTCCTGTGAGGTCACAAACTATTACCTGCGAAACGCCTTCTTCCGTACTAATTGAAAACGCGTTACCTACAGGGACCGGGTAGACGCTTAGCGATGCCGCAAATTCTTGTTCGTCCACACCGATTGGTCCAGATGCAAATCTGAAATTATCTAAGTATATCGAATCTTCAGTATCCGTGCTAGGATCAAGAAGTAGGACGTATTTAGCTATTGTAGTAGCGCTTGGAACTAGACCCAAGTCAATATCGTAAGTCACCCAAGCATCGGATGAACTTGTCATTATGTCTGTTTGGGCGATATCGTTGTTAAATGCATCCTGGAAGATCACAATGAATGCTTGTGGTGCGTCCGGACTATACAGATCGATTCCTGCAGTCGAATAAGTAGCTGAACTAAAAGGGAATGTCAATTGTCCGCCGAAAGCTCCATCGTTCGTTGGCGGAATGAACTTGGTGAATTGAGCGCAGGTGGTTGATGTATTCAATCCGGCCTGCAGGGGATTTGGAAGCACAGCTAAAGTACCATTGCTAAAATCATACGTGACGTTTCGCTGGCACTCATAATCTTCACCAATCGATTGGTCTGGAGTGACTCCTTCGCACGGATTAACGAAATCAGGCCCCATCAAATCGTCGTAGTAGAAAGTATTGCCAGAGAGTACGCCAGGTTCAAACAAAAGTACCAAGCGATTGACGCCCGTATTTGAAACAGACAAATCAGGCTGTTGTACGAAATCGAATTCTATCGTCTCCCATTGGTTGGCCACTGTCGTCACGGCCATATACTCGCTGTGCCTACCAGTCGGGTAGTTTGTCGGTCCTGCCGAGTTATTGTCTTCGAGCGTAATTTGAATCTCAATACCGACAGCTGGTGAATATACTTTTACTGACATTTGCTTGGTCCCGGTTAGGTAGTCAGACAAATCTTCAGTTGTTGACCCACCTAAAGGATCCATTACGATGACGTCGAATGCAACGCCTGGGTTCCGATTGTATTGGGCGCAAATAGCACTTGTATTATCACCACTGGTCCACGGATTGCTGAAATTTTGGTCAAAACCAATTCCATCGAAATAGAAATAGTTAATATTCTCAGGGGTGTCGAAATCATCCCAGATGGTTTGCGCCTGAGACGGCATACAAACCAGGACGGTGATTGCAGAAAGGACGGTGTACAGTAATTTCATGAATTTCTATTTTTCAACTTGAATGACTAACCAACTTATTGTAATTACTACAATTACATCTCTCAAATGTAACTTTTTATCAGTTCAATACCAACTATTTGACCTCAAAGGTCACTGAGTTGTCCGCTACATTTAATACAAACTCACCCTCTTGAATGACCCATAAATTGTCTTTTCCAACAAAGGATAGCTCGCTTATGGGGATACGCATATTCACTTCAACGGAATCTTGAGCCCCAATAGCTATTTTTTCGAATGCTCTCAACCTTTTAACACTTGGCGTAATTGAGGCTACCATATCGGTAATATAGACTTGGACGACTTCTTTTCCAGGTCGATCACTGGAATTGGTAACCGTGAATGAAACTTGGATTTGCCCGTCTTTAGCGTATGCGTCTGAATCAAGCTTTAAATTGTTGTATTCGAAACGAGAGTAGCTCAAGCCAAATCCAAATTCCCACTGTGGGTTGAATGCGTTGCGCCCAAAGGTCTTGTCAAGTGTTTCGGTGTACTTGTGGTCATAAGGAACAAAAGTTCCAGTGTATCGAGGATAGGTAAAAGGCAGTTTGCCCGAAGGATTTACCTCTCCATACAAAATGCGCGCAAGAGCCTCTCCTCCATAATCGCCAGGTAAATAGCACTGCAGAATAGCATTTGCCAGCGGCTCAATCTCTCTAATAATCAAAGGACGATTGAAAACCAAGGCAAAAACGACTGGCTTCCCTAGCTTACTCAATTCTTTTACGAGTTTTCCCTGCGCTGGAGGTAGATTTAAATCATCAATATCACCAGGCTTTTCGGTACTTGGGATCTCTCCCAGGCAAACCACAATGACGTCTGCGTTTCTCGCAGCTTGTACTGCTTTCGGGATATCTATTTGCTCGAAGAGCGAACTCCCTAATACATAATCCACATGTCCCTCCGAATATTTTTCTAGAGACTCATAAATCGTTTTGACTCCAGCCGTATTGTATGCTGTATCGACTCCTTGCCACGTGTGTGTCCATGCCCCATTCTGAATATTCAAGGAATGTGCTGCTGGTCCGCACACCAAGATATTCGCCGACTTATCCAAAGGCAGTAGGTTCTCGGTGTTTTTCAATAGCGTAATAGACTCTTCTGCCGTGGCCAAAGCGGCTTGCCGGTGTTCAATCGACGCAAATTTATCGTAGGCTCCAAAATTTGGCATGGGCGACTCCAGAATCCCCAATTGCTTCTTCACCCATAAAATTCGTCGGCACGAGAGATCCAGTCTGCTCTCAGCAACTTCACCGCTTTTGACCAAATCGATCAGGGCATGGTTAAACGAATAATCGTTGGGTGTCATACTCATGTCGATACCTGCTTCGATAGCCATTTTGACTGCTTCGCGCATATCCTTGGCAATTCTATGGTCCTTGTACAGCTTCATGATATCCTCCCAATCTGTCACTGCCAGACCTTTGAACCCCAACTCATCGCGGAGTAGTGTTGTAAGAATATCGTGATTGGCATGCACCGGTATTCCATTTACTTCTCCAGAATTAATCATTACCGTGAGCGCATTTCTTTCAATTGCCTTTTCGAACGTAGGTAAATAATACTCGTGCAATTGACGTTTTGGGATCCAAGCTGGCGTGCGGTCTTTCCCTGACAATGGAGTGCTATACCCCAGAAAATGCTTCATGCATGCAGCCACTTTTTCCGGGTTGGAGGGGTCATCTCCTTGGTATCCCGTGATAACAGCATCTGTCATGCATTTGGCTAGATAAACGTCCTCACCATATGTTTCAAAGAATCGCGACCACAAAGGCTGTCGGCCAATGTCCAACACTGGCGAAAAGTTCCAAGGAATGCCCGAAGCCCTGCACTCATAGGCAGTAATGCTAGCTCCTTCTCCCACCAAGTCCGGATTCCAGGTAGCAGCCTGACCAATTTGCTGAGGAAACAAAGTCGCACCAACTGTATAGTTGACTCCATGAATTGCATCAATACCGTAAAGAATTGGAATGGTATTTCCTTCCTGCGTCGCTTTGGTTTGAATAGCGGTGATAATCTCCTTCCAATGATCGCGCGTGTAGGTATGTCCGCCTACATTCAAGATCGAACCAACAAAATAATGGTTGACAGCCGAATCAAGTTTGACTGAATCCAATGTGTGAGGCTCGACAAGATTGTAAATTTCTCCAGTTGAAATGACATCTATGTTTATCTGTGTCATTTGCCCAACCTTCTCTTCTATGGACATTCCGGCAATCATGGCCTCTACGTCGGCCCCATAATCGAAACCTACAGCAGCGTTTTCACTCTTCTTCTCAGCAGGTTGATTGCATGAAGTCAATAGGCAAAGCACCCCACAAGCAACTAGGACAGATCTCAGATTCATAATTCCGAAATTTTAATATCATCAATTAGTATGTCTCCTGCGCCAGTTCCTTCGAAAAGAAGTTGGCGGATTTGATCCAAAACAAATCCCTTTTTATCTAGTTCCAGGGTATTCAGTGAGACGCTTATATCATTCCACTCCCCCACCTTCAGCTTGCCTTCTGAGCTCGAAAACAACACAGCTGAATGGCCTTTGAAGTCCTGGAAGCTAATTTTGAAATTGGATTCGGTATTGGGTTTAACGCGCATCGTGAGCGTCGAAATCTTATGAATGCCCCGCACATTTATTGGATACCAACCATTCCAGTTGATTCCCCATTTTGCCCACGAACAATTCTGGCTATTGTACACCCATTTTATGGTTTTGTCGCCTTTTTGATCCTTGGTCTCTTTCAGGGTCTGACAGTCATTGCCTTCGTAGCCCCAAGCGTCTTCCAAAAATCGGCCTTCTGTATATACTTGCTGATTGGCTTCCCCCCAGGGCCTTGACTGCTCAACTTCAGCACGCATTTGATCATATTGTTCCTGGCTATAGTCTATTAGGCCAATTTCATCTATGTAAAATGAACCTGCACCTTCCAATTGAAACTGGACTTGTTTTATGGATTGAATATCCACTTCGTCTTCGATAATAGGAAAATCCCATAAGGGCACAATAATCTGCTTCCATGTCGTATCCATCTCCAAGCCGACCAAGTACTTGCCTGCGTCGATAAAATGATAGCTACCACCCCCACTGAAATCTTCCAAACAAGCCACAATCGGAATCGCTTTTGCTGTGCTTTCTTGTGTGCGGACAAAGAACGACAAAGCTTTATGGAAGCGTTCTTCTGACAGATCACTAGCCGTCCAGTTGGCATAGCTATTTCCGAACCCTATCCAATCACAACCCTCCTTGTTCCAATCTAGTTTAATGCTATTCTTACCGGCGTATGCCGTTGAATTACTAATTTCAAAATTCCCACAATCCTCAAGTGAATTCCACATTGTTCCCACGGCTTCGCTATAAACAATTGCCGGAGGCTGCTCAGCTTTGGGCGTAACTTCATAGACATCGTAGAGAGAAACTTGTTTGAAGCTTACTACTTGACATCCCGATAAGATCGCCGCAATTAACGCTATGATTGTAAATCGAATCAAGGTGTATACGGTGAGTTGGTGGTAAAAATCAGATGGTCAACTAAAGCTGATGAGAATCCGTTTTCAGGATTGGCTAAATAGAATACATTGATAGCAATCAACTTCGAAGGCTCGGGCAATCCATTGCCATTGGTATCCACTTGCGAACCTTCAGCATCGAACTGGAGTCCGCCATACACGAAACTAATTAGATCCCACTCCGACCCATTGGACCAATACTCGTACAGAAATCTGTCCTCGCTGGCTGGGTCAAAAACACCATCTCCATTCTCATCTTCATCGAACCAAAATTGAATGAAGGAATTAGTAGGACCTACGTTCTCGAGTGCTTTGAAGCCCATATTAAAGTACAAGTTAGTCGCACTTGTAGGCAGACCGAAGGTACCTTCATCGTTTTGCACCGAAATCGAACCTATGGCCCAGTCCCAACCAACTGTGCCTCCAAAACTATAGTGGCAATCCCCCTTGGCTGATTCTCCATTTCCGCATACTATTCCTCCAACGACTGTAGTTTGATTAAAAGGAACCCAATTCGTGCCCGTTCCATTTTCGAAACTAGTGATCAAGTAGCCCTCATCTTGCTTGAGACCTAAAACAGAAACTGTATCATATAAGACAGGCGCATCTTCTTCATTTGGAAAATGTACTTCGATGTAAACCTCTTCGAGGCCAAACCCAGGGAAAGTATTGGCACCTCCATTCCAAGCTGCATTGTCTATTGAAAGCACCCTGTCAAACCCAGAGATTGTTCGAGTTGCCCCCGTCTGAGACCCCGTAAAATGTATATTCCAATCGGTATTCTTCGAAAGCTCTCCCGAATAAAACACAAATGCATCAACGCCAAAATCTATCTCTGTATGGCTGATTACCAAGTCTTCGACTATCGAAAAAGGTCCGAATAAGTCATTAAGATTGGGCCCATCTACCATCTCATTATCCTCTTTGCGACATCCCGAAAATGCCAACATTACCATTGTAAATATGAATAGCTGTTTCATAGATTAAAAAGATAAACTGAGTAAAAATGTGAACTGAGACATTCCATAATCGGCGAGCTGATCATCGCCATGTTTGATCTCAAATAATTGGTATTGGGCAGACAATGAATTCTTTTCATTGAATCGATACCTCAATCCGCCTGCATAGGTATTCTCCACCATGTCCAGTTCGATAATGTCGAAATTTTCGATCGTATTGTACCGATCACGTTCATTCACAAAAGCATTTCCGTGAACATTCCACAACTTGGCACCAAGCATCAAGTCCATTCCTTTGACAAATTCAACTGATAGTCCGAGATCAAACAACGTACTATTCAAATTGGCTGTTTCATACTCCTCTCCAGAACGTGACGAATTCTCATAGCGCAAACCTAATCCGAGTTTGATCTCCTTTTTCCATCCGACCAAATCGTTTAAATAAAGATCTGTTCCCGCCTCAGCCAAAATGAAGTTCATCTTTTCCATAGTTCCTGTTCCTCGAGATTGGGTCAAGGCTGCTATTTGCACGAATGTGCGGCGAAAAAGACTTGAATCATTGCGCGTAGCTTCCAGGTAAACTCCCCTTCTATTTGGAGTTGCCAATCCATAGGGCGTTGTATTATTATAGGCCGCATTGTAACTCATAAGTTCCTCCGAAATACGAAAAGAATTCTCGGTGTTGCCACTTATCACATCGGCATAGCTCATTGGTCTTCCAATCGCGTCATTCGTGAATTGCTGGTAAACAGCGGGGAATTTGGCGTAGTTGATTCGTTTGGTCTGACTACCCGGGGATCTAAAATCGGCACCCACATCCTTGAAGCCGACAACCACTTCTATTCCGATTGGCTTCACTCCGAGAACAAGCGCCGCATCGTAGAACCAATCCGTCAATTCGTCCGGAGCTCGTGTATCTTGGTAGTTAATGTATTCTGAGGAAGACATGCCGGCCTCTCCTTTCACACCAATTTGCATCGCACTCGTAAGCGACATCATGTAGCTCAAGTCTGCCGTGTGAACACTGTTTTTAAATTGGATACTATCAGGAATAGTTTCCTTGAGATCGAAAATATTTACACTGTTTAGTCCTACGGACAAATGCTTGCTTTGATGAATCTTCAAACTTCCTCCACCATAAACACGCTCCGGAACAGCGATTCCATCTGTCGGTCGCTGCCGGGTGAAGAATCCTTGGATATCAATCGCCTTTATTCCACGGGCAAACTCCAAGCCAAATCCTACCTGAGCCCCCTGCATTCTCCACATATTCTCGTCGTTGTAGAACATGTCATAGTGAACGATTTTTCTTCGCAAGGCAAACACATCAGCTTCGTTCACGATTCCCTCTTCCTGGGTATTGAACAAGGTATAGGGAGTCATTTTTATGTCAATATCCCCTAGTTCGTACCGCACTACCCCGCCTGCTACGCCTTTCAACGATAATTGTCGGACATTAAACGATGTTCCACCGCCCCAGAAACCACCGAGATCATTCCGAATTCTGAACATGGCAATAATTTCCGTGTTCTTATCTGGATACAAGCTTATGCCCAAATCGACAAGCGTGTGACCGTAGTTGGCCTTGCGTGTTGTGAGTGTATCAATCGCCTCGTCAATATCCAGTTCATTGGCAAAATAATATCCTCGGGCAGCGCCGTTAAATTGGAACTTTTTTTGCTGACCTTCCATTTGGAACGACACAAAAACCAACGCTATTAATAAGATTTTGCGGATCATTAGAAGTTGATTTTAATTTCGATTGTTGTTTCGTGCCCTGCAAACTGGTCTAGGCTGTAACTTTTATCTTCAAACTGAAAATAGCGATGCCTCACATAGAGGTTTGTACTTTTTGCCATCTGAAAATCCAATCCCAATCCAAGAGCAATTCCTTCTTGATTACGAGGCCTCTTTGAATTTATATCCACTAACGTAGCATAGTTACCAATAACCCTTTCATAGCCACCGTACACAGCCAACACCAACTTGGGATGTATGCTGTAGTAGCTCTCAAATTGATGCGAGTACTGACGTATATATGCTTCTTCCGTGAAAACCGTAATCGCCGAGAAAGTCGGCTGGACAGAATTGTAGGAACCGAGGTAAAATAGGTAAAGCGGACGACGGAACAAGTTCAAGCTATACTTCAACTGCAAGTCCATGTTATTGAAGTGTTTCTTATTCACCACTTCGCCGTTGTCCGATAAGTCGGTCAACTGCACAGTCTCAAAAACTCCTCTGTACAACACAGATGTGCGTCCATAAGGCCCTACATCAGCCGGGAAACTCCAGCGCCAGAAACGCGACATGGTGAGACCGTTGATGGTATGCCCGTATGTAACCTGACTATTCAGATCCTCAATTTCTCGTGCGATACCATTGCCGATCGTGATCGTCAGCTTTTTGATTTGCACATCGGCATTCAAATTTATTCCTTGTCTGTTATTGGCCATTTGACCTAGACCCAACATGGCGCTTCCGTTTTGTTGAAGAACACCATTGGATCCGATAACTGTCACCGCTCCCGCAGCGGCCGAAGGCGCTTCAGAAACCGACGTATTGACGAACTCGGCATTGTTGTTCACCGCATTCGGACTAATATGATACATGTGTAATTCCAGAGGAACTTTGAAAAGTGATTTATCCAAACTCAATTTAACCGTGGCCATTTCGCCGTAGCCAGGATTATATTGTACATCACTATATCGTGCAGCTCCCAGCTCCGCTAGAACAGCGAACTTTTTGAAATTCAGATTTATTTCCGTCGTGTAGACGTGGTTTTCGATGGGCTTTTGGGCGAGTGCATCAGAATACGATTTTCGATTGAAGGTATTCAAGCTGAAGGTATGTTTCTTAAACTGCTTGATCAGCCTTCCTGCGTATACGTTATTCGGAATGGTATTATCGTAGAATCGAATAAAGGAATTTGCGGTTGAATCATTGGCTGCTCCCGGATCAATAAAGGCCGATCCCGCATTTTGGGTCTTTCCATAGATGAAATTCACCGCTAACCCCAACGGAAGTTCCGTAAGATCAACAATAAATCCCTGTACTGCCTGTTGTGCCCATCTTCCATCTTGCGAAATCGCGCCTCTTTCGTAGTACTCCCTATAGCGCTGTGTAATATCTCGAAATTGAGGATCCCATGGATTTCGATCGAACACACTGAAACGATTGTATCCCGTGAATGACTTCATAGTAAGGGAGGTCATACTGTGCCAGTGAATACCTCCTGCCTTGACACCTATATTGGCAAACTCGGTTTGAAAATTTCCGTACAGATTTATTCCCAGTTGTAAATTGCGGTAATAGTCAAACTCACCGTTATTTTGGTTCCATACGACTAAATCGGTCCCAAAAGACGTATTCGGCGTCGGTTTACCCGATATATTCAACGTTAACTCAGGCAACTGTGTGGCATCCCCCACCAATATAGTTCGATCAACTAGATACGAAGCTTCTCCGTCCACGACATCGATAGCATAGGGATTGGTGAACATGCGGTGTTGAGCGAAAAAACGGTAATTCCCACTAATGCTAAAAGCCTCCAGAGGCGCAGGCTTGACCAAGGTATCTTGCGCAAAGGCAAAACAGGACAGAAATAAAGCCAAATATGTTACGAGAATCCTCAAATGCAAACCGGTTAGCGTTTTACAATATGCTAAATCTATTCACTTGCAACTCAATCTGCAAGTCTCAAAAGCGATAGATATTGTAATTTTTACGCTAAGGTGCGGAAAATTAATTCAGGAAGCAAAACAGATAGCGCTAAACCTCGAAGTTAAAGCCCTTACTTTTCAACAAATTATACTGCTCTTCGTCAAACTGATAAAGCTTTGCAGGTCTGTGGGATACGTTCTGCTGGACTTGTCCGGTCTCTTTGAGGAAGTTCATTTGCAATATTTTCTTTCGGAAATTTCGGATATCCAATTCAATATTGAGGATCGCTTCGTACAAGCCTTGAAGTTCAGTCAGGGTAAAATGCGGTGGTAAGAGTTCAAACCCTATCGGCCTGGTTCGAACTGATTTCTGTAGGCGCTGAATGCACGAATCCAAGATTTGATTGTGATCGAAGGCCAGTTCCTTGACATCATTCACATTGATCCAACGGGCCTCGGCCGCAAAAGAAGAAGGATTCAGCTCGTAATCCGATATTTTGACGAGCGTGTAATATCCTGTTGTGAGCACCCGGCCGAGCGGGTGTCGATCAACCGCACCAAATGTCTCGACTTGCTCAAAAAACAAGTCACTTAATCCGGTAAGCTCCTTGAGTACGCGATTAACCGATGAATTTAGATCTTCATCAGGGGCGACCAGATCTCCAGGCAAAGCCCAAAAACCATCAAAAGGGTCTTCACCACGCTCAATTAAAAGTATTTTTAAGTCTGCACCGTCAAATCCAAATACTACACAATCGATGGAAAAGGCTAGGGTGAAATATTTCTGTAAATGATCTTGCAAAACGTTGCTTTTTTTTCTCGCGCAAACTTAGCGAACTTTTATTGAATCCCGTCTATTTACAGAGCAAGACCAGATGCCGTTCAACCCTCCTCACGTTTCAATCCGAAACAAGAATTCTTAAATGGAAAATTGTCTGTGCTAATTAAAGGGCAGATCAGTCTTCAGGCCCAAAATAGTCGACCAGTCCGTCGATTGGTCGCTGCTCTATCCGACCCAATTTCGCTCCAAACTCCTCAGCGGCCTGCTTTAGTTCTCGTTCGAAATAATGTGCAATCGAACCTGTAAAGTGGACTGGATATTCCCACCATTTGGCGTAGCATGAAACATGGATTTCTAGAAAATCGGTAAAGCTCTTGACCAATAAGCTTCTCGTATATTCTTCATCTCGATAGGCCTCGAGGAAAACACATAGGGACGATAAATACACATTTACATTCTCGTCTTGATATACTTTTTGGATCACGCCATCTTTATCGAGCTTGGAAAATTGATCAAACTCGGCCAACATATGTTCTGGCATTTTCTTGTAGAAGAAATCCCTCAATAGTTGCTTTCCAATATAACTTCCACTTCCCTCATCGCCCAAGATATGCCCAAGTGCCGGAATCTCTTCACTCACATTTTCGCCGTCGAAGAAACATGAGTTGCTACCTGTTCCCAAAATGCAAGCAATTCCAGGAACCCCATAACATGTCGCGAAAGCCGAACCATCTAAATCATGACGAACTTCCACATTTGCGTTCACGAAAACCCGTTTCAAGCCATCAGCAACAACTTTTTTGAGCACATCGGTGCTCGCACCGGCGCCAAAAAAGTAGACCTCAGTCACGTCGTTTGCTCGTCTGTCGATATGTTCAATCGAACTCAATGTATCGAAGATAAAATCTGCCGAATGAAAATAGGGGTTCAACCCCATGGTATGAAAATCCTCTCGCTTTCCATCTGGAGAAACAAAGGCCCAATCGGCCTTCGTACTGCCACTATCCGCAATAGCTATCATTTTGCTTTTAATAATTTAACTAGGTCAGCCAATCTAGCGGCATATCCAGCTTCGTTGTCATACCAGCCAAACACTTTTACCATCTTTCCAGTGGCCTTTGTCATTCCGCTGTCGAAAATACAAGAATGCGTGTTACCAACAATATCAATCGACACCAATGGCAGATCAGAATACTCAAGAATTCCTTTCATATGTCCGTCGGCAGCAGCTTTCATCGCAGCATTGACCTCTTCGGTGGTCACTTCACGACTCAAGTTGACCACCAAGTCGGTCACCGACCCGGCAGGAATGGGCACGCGCACCGCCACGCCATCCAACTTGCCTTCAAGATGTGGCAAGACTTTCGCCACTGCTGAGGCGGCACCTGTAGTTGTTGGTATGATCGAAACTGCTGCAGCTCTTGCCCGACGTAAATCGCTGTGTGGAGAATCTTGGAGTCGCTGATCGCCCGTATACGCGTGAATCGTGGTAATATACCCTTGCTCGATACCAAATGCTTCATCCAAGACCTTCACCATCGGAGCCAAACAATTTGTTGTACATGAGGCATTCGACACAATTGTAGGCGCGCTGTCAAGCACATGATCATTGACACCCAAAACGACGAAGGGTATATCTCCTTTTGCAGGCGCCGAAATAACGACTCCCTTTGCTCCTGCAACAAGATGATCCGAAGCAGTTTCTTTAGTACGAAATCGCCCAGTGCATTCGAGCACCACATCCACATTTAGCTCCTTCCAAGGCAGTTTGACAGGATCGCGTTCACTCAACATCTTTGTTCGCCTGCCATTCACTTCCATCCAATCTTCGCCGGTGCTTATCTGCGCATCAAATCGTCCTTGACTGCTGTCAAAACCGAACAAGTGAGCCAGCGTAACATTGTCGCCTAGATCGTTGATCCCTACCACTTCGACATCAGACATATTTGCCAAATGGCGCATTGTCATCCTCCCTATTCTACCAAATCCATTGATTGCTACGCGCATGATGTTCTTCTTTAAATTGATATGATTTTTGATATTCTAAATTCGTCTTTGGATGGTCGCACAGGAGTAGAAATCACCTCCAGAAGCGGAGTATACACAATTTGATCGTGCACAACCCCCACCATCTCATTGCTTCTGCCTTCCATCAGTCCCTCAACGGATGCCACGCCCATTCTACTCGCTAATACCCGGTCACACGTTGTTGGCGAACCGCCGCGTTGAATGTGCCCCAAAACAGTAACACGTGTTTCAAGATGCGGTAAATGTGTATTGACTTTTTCGGCCACTTTCATCGCTCCGCCATTGGCATCTCCTTCGGCGACTATGACGATACTACTCGTTTTGCCTTGTGCTCCATTGCGCTCCAACAAAGCTACAAGATCATCAATGCTAATATCCTCTTCCGGTAAAAGTATGGCTATAGCCCCCGTGGCTATTCCTGCTTTAAGGGCAATAAATCCACTATCTCGCCCCATTACCTCTATAAAAAAGAGTCGGTTGTGAGAGGTTGCCGTGTCGCGAATTTTATCGACTGCCTCGACCACCGTGTTTGTCGCCGTATCAAATCCAACCGTATAATCGCTGCCGAATAAATCATTGTCGATGGTTCCAGGTATACCCAGCATCGCAATTCCATGCTCCTTGTTGAGCTTTTCCGCTCCCGCAAACGACCCGTTACCACCGATAATCACGAGAGAATCTATGCCGTGCTTTTTAAGATTCTGGAAGGCTTTCGTGCGACCTTCGGCCGTTCTGAATTCCTCACATCGAGAGGATTGTAGAATTGTACCTCCTCTATTAATGATCTTATTCACGTCGCGCATTCCTAGCTCGCTAATCTCCCCATCGATCATCCCAGCATATCCACGATGGATCCCACTGCATGCAATTCCAAAATGATGACAAGATCGGACCACAGCGCGCACTGCTGCATTCATCCCTGGGGAATCCCCTCCTGAAGTTAGCACCCCAATTTTTTGGACTTTCAATTCACTCGTTGTTTAGACAGACAAACGAATAGGGTTCGTCTCAGCCACGAAACTAATTAAAAACCGCTGGAAATTGAAAGAGATGGTGGCAACTGTGACAAATAACATGTTCTTCCGTCACAATGTGATAAAAGGCAATCGACTGTCCTCTTTAGATGGTATATTATTTGCTCTTATATTTGCAGACCCATTGACTTGAAACAATTCATCAAATGAAAAAGTACGTAATCCTTCTCTTTATCTCCATTATGGTCATCGCTTGCTCGAAAGTGCCTATTACGGGCCGCCGACAAGTGAATCTTCTCCCTGAATCAGATATGATTTCTATGAGTCTGACCGCGTACAGTGATTTTCTAGGTCAAAGCACGGTAGTTCCGGAGAGCAATGATGATGCAGCTATGGTTAAGCGACTGGGCGCAAATATCAAAGTAGCCGTGGAGCAATTTCTGGCGAAAGAAGGACAGTCTAAGCGTGTTGAAGGCTTTGCTTGGGAGTTCAATTTAGTAGAAGACCCTACGGTAAACGCTTGGTGCATGCCAGGCGGCAAAGTTGTGATCTACACTGGAATTTTGGAAGTTGCGCAGTCTGAAAAAGGACTGGCAGCCGTCATGGGACACGAAATTGCCCACGCGATTGCTCGTCACGGTAATGAACGTATGAGCCAACAGTTACTTATGCAAGCCGGTGGTGTCACTTTGGGTGCGCTTACTCAAGAACAACCTGCGATGGCACAACAACTTTTTGCTTTGTCATACGGATTGGGCTCACAATTGGGATCTTTGGCTTTTTCAAGGAGTCACGAAACTGAAGCCGACAAAATGGGACTGATCTTCATGGCCATGGCCGGTTACGATCCACAGGAAGCTCCTAAGTTTTGGGAACGTATGTCGGCAGGTGGTGGCGGTGAACCACCAGAATTCCTCTCAACTCACCCCAATCACGACACCCGTATAAGCGATCTCAATGAGTTCATGCCTGAGGCTTTGAAATATTACAACGCCCAGACAAAGAGCAAGAAGAAAACGAAATAAGTCGGTTTTAAGCGGGCACACTAAAAGTGAAGTGCACTTGATCCTTCGTCTGATGATTGTACTCGAGCACATTCACATTTCCCATTTGGTCTTTTACGATGATGGTGGTTACTCTTGTGGCATAACCCGGCATTCTCACGCACATGGCCGAAAGCATCCGTTCTCGAACCTTTGAAACACCGGTGCTTGGCAAGAGCTCATCTGGGTATATCTCTTGGTTGCTCATTAGGGACAAGCCCAAATGCATAATCTCCTCAACCGAAGAGCTTTCTGTTGCCAACTTTTTGAGTGCCAACTTCCCATTACTCACTTTAGGCCAAGAAGAGTCTAAGTCGGCATTGCTCAACCCATGCAAGCCTATAGATTCAAGTACCTTGGTTTGATTGTGGTTCGAATGAAAGTTCAAGGAGTCCAATGAACCAAACAGAAAGTTGTAGCCACTGTACTTCGGCCCGATGTTATCCAGCTCTGACAGCATTTCTTGCGGATTCCTATCCCCTCTCACCCAGACCAAAGGTAGCTTACCCCTGGACAACCTCTTCCCCGCATCATCAAAATACTTAGGGTCGCGCACGTTGGTAACAGCCGCAATTCTTCCTTCATCGTTGATCGCTAACCACGTACCCCCAGCTTGGATGTCTCTTCCCGATAAAATTGGTCGGCCTTCACCATGGGGTTGCCACCACGACATCGGCGCAGCATCACGTTCAAGAAACTCGTCGCGATTGGCCAACATGATGAAAGGAAAGTTGGAATTTGGTGAGATGTTATAGATAATGGTGCACATGGTTGGCGAAAATACGGAAAGGTTGGGGTGTGGTTGTCACGATTCCGTTCATGCTTATTCGAAATTATTAGTATGTATTTAAAGTTAATTAAATGTTCTAATTTAGCTGCAAACGGGAGACAACATGATTGTGCGTTAGTTGAACTCGAGGATACACTCGTGGTTAATCTCGAATTATAGGATATGAATTGCCAATAGTAAACACGGCCACTAATGACTTCTAAGAACTAAAACAGGATGAAAAAATTAAAAATTCTCGGTATTCTGCTTCTGTTTTCTTTGAGTGCTCTTTGCCAGAATGAAGCTCCAGTATTGGACTATGGTGGGAAGAAAAACGAATTTTCTCTAGACCTCACCCCTCTTATGGAGCGGATGTCCCCAACAACGAATTTTTCATACGCCCCTCAAAACTTATACTACCTTAAATATCGACGACTTTTCAATAATTGGAATATTCGAGCGCAAATAGGTGGGGCATATATTAAAGAGCCACTTAACCATCGCACAGGTGATTCGATATTAACTCCACTATTTTCAAAGGTAAAAGAGCTGAACATCACTCTTGGATTGGAAAAAATTTCTACGATTTGGAATAGGGCTCAGATAAATTACGGTTTCGACCTTCTTTTTAATCAGACCATTCGTGACAACGATGCAAATTTCTCTCAGCAATATTACTATTATGGCTATGAGAGCAATAATAGATCAATGGGAATTGGACCCGTGCTCGGGGCGAGATTTTGGTTTTGGAACCGAATGTCTCTTGGAATGGAGGCATCTTTTATACTTTCGTTCTTCGAAGAAAGGTCCCGTAATACTTTAATGCGTTACAGCCTTTCTGTGCCCGAAGCAGATCCCGAACCCTTTGAAGTAAAAGAGGGAATTGAAACCACATTCTATGTGCCGATGCAAATTTGGTTAGGGTTTACTCTGTAATAGAAGTTTAATGACTGCTCATAACACAGTTAAATGAGGTAGTCCTCGCCACAAATCAAGTGAACAATTATGGGAGCTTTACAAACTCCTGAGAACCGCATTCACCAGCTTCACACTGTAATCATTTACCTTTTGATGCGCAGGCATCCATCCCAACAAAAACCGCGTAAAATCGGCACAGGCGATTGGATACATTCTTGTCCATTCATCTTTCAATTCTTCGAAATTCAGACTGAGTGCTAAAGCTTGTAAGGCCCCTTCAAGTTCAGAGAAATAGTAGCCGAGTAATTCGTCTTGGTATAATTCACAATCAGGGCCCGACAAGCAGCTTCCCAAGAAATAAGCAACATCCTTCATCCCACATCCGCCGCCAACATATTGGAAGTCGACCGCAGCCACGCGTTGACCATCGGGTGAAAAACAGAAATTAGCCAGTTTGGCATCTCCATGAACGATCGTTTGGAACTTGCATCGATTTAGCTCTTCATCAATGCGATGTGCTTTCAATTTTAGTTCTGTATGTTCAATTTTTTCAAATTCATCTGGCCTAGTTTCCAAATGCCAATACGTCCCTACTTCCCACAGTCCAACCGGTTTTCTGGACAGGAATGCAGCATGGAAATTTGCCAGCCATTTCAGGCAAACTTGAACTTCGAAAAAAGAGAGTTGGTGTTTTCTGACGGGGAAATTGACATCTAGGTCTTCCAATACAATCCACTGGCTCTCCCCTGCGGAAAACGATCCAATCCATTTTGGCACTCGGCAATTTTCATTGCACTGATGATTCCAATTTGCGTACCAATAAGACTCGACTTGGTAAGACTTTACTTTGCGATTGTGAGACATATCGGTATTCCAGCCTCGTGGATGATCACTTGATTGGTTTGGAGCTATGCATTTAACCACCACCGTTTCAATTTGTGAATCGACCAGTTGATACCGAGAAATCTTACCATACCCGCTCCATAAAGATTGAATGATCTCTGCTTCATTGCAATCCGATGACTGAGTGACTTTTTGGAGGTAGTTCTTGAATTCTGGGTTCATAAAGCAATTTTGACTTGGACTCTTGATCTTTAGAATCTGCGAAGATATTGCTCTCAGCCAATTACAAATCCGGCTGCACTAAAACAATCATTTAAGATGTCCAAGTTGGCATCGAACTACGGCTTTCATGATCAATTCTCGGCATGTAAGAATTCAAGTTTCGCAACAAATTAATACCCGCAAGTCTGCAAATACAAGCCCACACGTGCAAAGTTTTGCCCTGTATAACTTATTAAACTTTAAATTTAGGGTGTGATTTCATGTTGAAGGAAGGTCAATATCACCACTCTTGGACTTCAGGAAAACTTGAATTGAAAGCACAAAACTTAGACTAAAAACAGCTCTGATGGCTTATTCAATTTTGAGGGAACATGTTGAACGTGAAATAGTTGTCGGAGGCTATGGTCGTGGCCGTGGATGGAGAGCCCCCAGCTATTTAGGGCCTAGCGGACCCCAGTGGGAGCGAGAAGATTCACGTGGATATTTTCAAACTGAAAGAAACGTTCGACTAGTTGATATCGAGTACTACTCTACGGGGGGAACGCGCATCCCTGTGTACCAAATTAGATCTTCAGATCTAGCCCTTATCGACAATACGTTGGACTTAGTTCCGCCTGAGCATCTGGCTTGGCTCAAATTGCACAAACGCGAAGGCATCGTGCTAGCCAATGAAGCTGGACGTGGAAGACACGCTCGGTACACGGGTGGTCTGAACGCTGGTTATGACAACCGAGCGACCTCATTTATCAATGAAAGGAATGGCCTCATAATCACCTATGGTGCCGTGTGGCAAAACCGCCATTTGGGCGTCGTGCCTACGATTTTCCACGAGATAGGTCATGTCCTTACGAGGCGTAGCAGAATTTCTTACAACTACTTCCCCAGCAACAGGGCTGAAAGTTTAAGCAATACAAGAGTGTCACGAAATGCGGGGAGTTTAGAAGCGCTTTGCAATATCTATATGTTCATGATCTGTTACGGAAGCTACGACTCAGCTGTTTGCGCATATGGCACTGGAAGCAGCCAAGAAAAGGATGCTATTGCCCGCGAAGGTATCAGAAGTTGTCCGGCATTTACATCCATGCTATCCGAGAACTGGCGCGAACGATTCAACGAAAGATAAGTTATGGAATTTGGAGCGACCAGAACTATTAATAAAAGCTATTTGCACACGCTGTACAGACTAAAGAAGGATACCCGTGAAATGTTGTAAACTGATTCTAACTTTAACTGTGTTGGCTTTTCTCCTTTCGGGAAATGCACACGCAACCGACTATTTCATTTGTGATTGCGCAACAGGAGCAGACCCAAACTGTATCGTTGGCAATGATGCAAACGATGGTCTCAGCCCAACTACTCCATGGCAAAGCACCTCCATGGTAGGTTCGATCATTAACACGCTTCAAGCAGGCGACCAAATCCTATTCGCCAAGGGCGGCTCGTGGACCAATGCGGCGATGGGAAACCTATACAACTTCAATTCGACTGGCTCAAACCCAATCGTTTTTGACAGCTACACGCCAAGCTGGGGAGGGTCTGCGAAACCCATTCTTTCTGAGTCAACTGTTGATATCAACCTCTTTAGTTTTGTCGACGGTGGTGATGCCGATCACGATGAAGGTTATGTCGTACGGAACTTAGACTTACGAGGAAATGGGACAGCACAATGGGCTGTTTTCGCTTACAATGATGCCGACTACATTCACCTAGAAAATCTTGACATCCAAGGATTTGAAATTGGAGTTCACTGCGCTGGCGCAAACCCGCCCAACCCTGGAGCAGATTATCAAAACCAACATATGACCTTGTTGAATTCGACTATTATCGATTGCTCAGGTCAAGGTTTTCTGGGAGGGGCTGACTACCTGCGAATTGAAGGTTGTCACTTTGAAAACAATGGATTTGCACAGGCCATTTTCAACCACAATATCTACCTGAGCAATGGGAATCATGTTGTCATTCGCAACAATGAACTCTACCGATCGGCCGTCGTTGATGGCATGGCTCATGGAACTTCGCTCGTCGTCCATGGAACACTTGACGACTTGTTGATAGAAGGAAATTATGTCCACGAAGACGCAGGCTTTGTCACAGGGCATGCCTGGGGCATTGCAGTAGATCCTGGATATGACTCAGCAGAGAGTTTCACGAATGTTATAATCCGAGGGAATCTACTGGTCAACATGTTCAACATTGGCATTGGCGTCACGTCCGCCCCTGGCGCAATCATTGAAAACAACGTGATCATCAACGAGAGCAGTGGAGATTTAGTTGCTATTGCGGCCCCCGACCGCTTGAGAGGAGACAATGATGCGGAAACCACAAACGTGACTGTTCGAAACAACTCCATTTATTTGCGAAACGCCAACGTATTTACGGTGGGAATTTCTGTCGGCGACGAAGGAAACGGACACGTGGTCGCTAGCAATGTCATATCGCTAGATGGCGGCAATGGATTCGAAATGAATCTCATCGATGCAGACTACGCCGGTGTGGATAACAATATGATGGAACTCTTGAACAATGCTAACTGGGGAGCAGGACAAGATCTTAGCTCATGGTCCATGTCGAGAGGTTTTGATCTGCAATCTCTCACCGGAGACCCACAATTCACCTCCCCCGGAGCACCCGATCACAATTTAATTCCCTTGTCTTCATCACCGCTTATTGATGCGGGTCACCCAACATTGAGTTCATCAATAGATAATACTGGAGCCCCGCGAATCGGTGTTGCTGATATTGGTGCCTATGAAATTTTCACAGTAGATATCTCCGAAGGTCTGGTTGGACTTGAGTGGCAAGTCGTTAGCTGTTTTCCAAATCCCACAAATGACCAAATTCATTTGATATCGGACAATTCAATGGTTGGAACGGCCTACACAATTTACAACTGCATGGGGCAATCTCTCATGGCAGGAAAGGTAGTTTCAAGCGAGATGGTTTTGGATTTGGGTGATTATTCTGCCGGGATTTACTACGTCGTTATGGGAGTGGATCAGGCGATCAAGGTGATTAAGGAATAGGGCGCCCTGTTTAATCAAAAGCTTTCTAGTTTTGATTAAAAACGCAACTTTAAAAAATGAACATTTCAATTTAAAAGTAGTACTTGTCAAACGAAGATTTGAACTTGGTGAAGTTAATCTCCCTCAGATAACTAATAACAAATTTGCTTTTATAATATGGAGCAGTTGCACAAAGCTGTACATAATTACAAACTGCAAATTGAAGCGAACACCTCAAAATCTCTATGCGCTCTGGCCCTGAAATAAAAGTAAGACAAAATGATTCGATTAATCCTAGCGTATTTTATCTTCAACTTTCTTGCTGGAATCATTCTTTCCATTCAGTATTTTTCCGAAAAAGACAAGGATTTCGACTCCAAGGAATATTTATGGCTATTGCTATTTCCAGCAGTCGGAATGGGGAAATGGCGACACAATCAGGAAATCAAATCTGCCGGACAAACCGAATTCCCCGAAAGCTGGTTTGTGTGTAAATACATGATGAAGGTTCATTGGGGATTTATCATTTCTGTCACAGTTCTCAGTGTCTTGGGACTTATGGCTTTTGGTGGGTTTGTAGGCAGCGGATCCGAATGGGCAAGTGATCAAGACAGTTTTGTGGCTCTAGGCTTGGGAGGAATTGCAGATATTGGGATTGTACTTGTATTCTTAGTGTTGCTATTTATGGCGGCATTAGGTCTCGTAATTCTCAGCCTCTTTCTTATACTCATACCCAAATTAAAAATGAAGAATATAGAGGCAACTAGTTTCAAACAAAAGTACATGGATGAAGCAAGGCGAAGCCAAGAAAAGCAAGAGCTAGAGCGTCCGAATCCACCAAATAGCATGCCCCATAAGTAACATTTCACTCCTTTAACCGACTTTCAGCCTTCTGCCAAAACGCCACCACTTCTCTCCCATTCCGACAACCTTGACAAGGCTTTTAGGGACAATCCGACAAACTGTCAGCATATCCGACATGGCACATGCTTTGACCTGAGGGGGGCAATGTCAAACCAAAATATTTTTTGAAAGATGCAACAAGGAACCATTAATGTTCAAACAGAGAACATATTTCCAATCATCAAGAAATTTCTCTACTCAGATCATGAGATCTTCTTACGTGAGCTTATAGCCAACGCTATTGACGCCACACAAAAGATGAAGACTTTGAACGCTGTAGGCGAAATGAAGTCTAACCTCGAAAAGCTTCAAGTTGAAGTGATCTTAGACAAAGCCGCTGGCACCCTTACCGTTCGTGATAATGGTATTGGAATGACTGCCGAAGAGGTAGAGAAGTACATCAATCAGATCGCCTTTTCAGGTGCGGAGGAATTCGTAAATAAATACAAAGATGCCACTGACCAAATTATCGGTCATTTCGGTTTAGGTTTTTATTCAGCTTTCATGGTTTCCAAAGAAGTGGAAATCATCACTCGTTCTCAAAAGCCTAATTCTACAGCTGTTCATTGGAGATGTGATGGAAGTCCAAACTTCACTTTGGAGGAAACCAATAAAAAGACCAAGGGAACTGATATCGTCATGCATATCGCCGACGACAGCCTTGAGTTTTTGGAAGATGATCGAATCAAAGGAATTTTGAACAAGTATTGCAAGTTCATGCCTGTAGCCATTCGTTACGGAGACAGAACAGAGTCAATCGACGATCCTAAAGGAGAGAAAGACGATAAAGGAGAAATCAAGAAAGTTCAGGTTAAGGTTCCTAACATCATCAACAACACAGATCCTGCTTGGTGTAAAAAGCCAGCTGAATTGACCGATGAGAACTACATGGAGTTCTACCGCGAGTTGTATCCAATGACCATGGAAGATCCCTTGTTCCACATTCACTTGAATGTAGACTACCCTTTCAACCTCACGGGTGTTCTCTATTTCCCGAAGATCAAGAACAACTTCGAGATTCAGAAGAACAAGATCAATCTATATTGCAACCAAGTGTTCATTACAGACAATGTCGAAAACATCGTACCTGAATTCTTGACATTGCTACACGGTGTAATTGACTCACCAGATATTCCTTTGAACGTTTCGCGTAGCTATTTACAGGCTGATTCGAACGTCAAAAAGATCTCAGGACATATCACCAAGAAAGTAGCCGACAAACTTCAATCGATGTTCAACACCGACCGTGAAGACTTCACATCGAAGTGGGACGATATCCGCATTTTTATGGAGTACGGCATGCTTACCGAGGAGAAATTCTTCGATAAAGCTGAGAAATTCTACATGTACAAGACTACTGACGACCAGTATTTTACGCATGAAGAGTTCATCGAGAAGATCAAGGAAACTCAGAAGGATAAAAACGATAAGATCGTAGTGCTCTATAGCAATGACGCGGTAGAACAACACGCATTCATCGAGAGTGCCAAAGAACGTGGATACGAAGTTGTCATTATGGACACACAGTTGTCTTCACATCTTTTAACACGCCTTGAAGGGAAACATAATGGTGTTCAATTCGTCAGAGTTGATGCAGACACTATTGACAAGCTCATCGAGAAAGAAGATGCATTGCCTTCTAAAATGACGGAGGACGAGCAGAACGAATTGAAGCCCGTCTTGGAGTCGGTTGTTGAAGATGGCAAATTTACGGTCGTATTCGAAAGCATGAGTGAAAAGGATGCGCCGATGGTGATTACTGAAAACGAATTCATGCGAAGAATGAAAGAACAGCAAATGGCCGGAGGCGGTGGCATGCAAATGTTCGGTCAGCTTCCTGAAACATACAACCTCGTGGTCAACAGCAATCACCCAGTGATGGCAAAGATCCTTGGAGAAAAAGATGAGGAGCAGCGCAAGAGCATGGCAAAACAAACAGCCGATTTGGCCCTATTGTCAAAAGGCTTGTTAAAAGGAAAAGATCTCACGACGTTTATCAAGCGTAGTGTTGATTTGATAAACTAATAAATATTTATACCACTACTATGAGCAAATCATTGATTGCAATTTTGGCTGTTATAGCTTTCGTTGTCATCCTATTCGGAATAGGCATGTCGATGTATAACGGACTTATGCGTACAAGTGAAGGTGTTGATGGTGCATGGTCTCAGGTTGAGAACCAATACCAGCGACGTTTTGACCTGATCGACAACCTTGTGGCAACCGTAAAAGGATATGCCGATTTCGAAAAAGAAACACTTTTGGGAGTCACTGAAGCTAGAGCACGCGCTATGGGAGCCATGGCGAGTTCTGATGGAGGAAGAAACTTAGAAGGTGTACAGGCTGCCGATAAGTCATACGGCGTTGCTATGGGACGATTCTTTGGTTACACAGAGAATTACCCTGACCTGAAAGCAAGCAAGAATTTCTTAGAACTACAAGCACAGTTGGAAGGAACGGAAAACAGAATTGCGACTGAACGTCAGCGATTCAATGATGTCGTAAAAGACTACAACACACGTTTAAAGACCTTCCCAAGCAATATCATCGCAGGAATAGCTGGACTTGAAAAAAGAGATTACTTCGACTCTACAGCAGGCGCTGAAGTTGCTCCAAAAGTAAGCTTCGAATAAGAGATATATGTCGGCATACACCCTACTTTCTGATCCAGAACAAAGAGCCGTCGAGGAGGCCATTGGCAAGGCTGAATTGCGCACTAGTGGTGAAATCCGTGTTCACATTGAAAGCAAATGCCGCGAGCAGGTCTTGGACCACGCGGCATATGTTTTTACTGAGTTGGAGATGGAGAAAACCAAGGATCGAAATGGCGTATTGATCTATCTATCTGCCGATGACCGCAAATTTGCCATCATTGGCGATGTGGGTATCAACAGCAAGGTTCCCAAAGATTTCTGGGAAGCGACGCGAGACGAAATGCTCAAACATTTCAAGAAAGGTGATATCTGTGAAGGTCTGTGCGCAGCCATCGCAATTAGCGGTGAGCATTTGAGAGAATACTTCCCCTATGAGAGCGATGACGTGGACGAACTACCCAACGAAATATCTTTTGGCAAGTGAAAATTCAACACTACATAGCGAGCATCGTATTTGTCTTGGGCATGGTTTCCATGCAAGGGCAACAAGAGTGCTTTCCAAAGCGCGCCGATGATAAAAACAAGCTCGTCTATGACGAAAGTGATAAACTTACAGATGGTGAAGAAAATCAGCTAAATAGAAAACTGGCCTCGTTTGCAGCACAGACGTCCAACCAGATCGTTGTGGTCATTGTAGATGACATCTGCGGAGATGCCCCCTGGCACTATGCGACAGAATTGGGACATGCTTGGGGAGTCGGTCAAGATAAGTTTGACAACGGAATAGTGATCTTAGTAAAACCTTCGGGTGGCCAAGGTCAGCGAAAATCTCATATCGCAGTAGGTTATGGTCTAGGAGGGGCCATTCCAGATATTACGGCGAAGCAAATTGTTGAAAGAGAACTGATACCCAACTTTGCCAACGGAAGTTTTTACAAGGGCCTCGACGAGGGAACTTCTGTCTTAATGTCTTTGGCTCAAGGAGAATACAATTCGGATGCCTACGCACAAAAAGCCTCTAAACCACTCGGGAAAGGTGTGCTCATTTGGGTCATCATTATGTTTTTCTTCGTCATCTCACGCTTCGTGCGAGCTAAGCGATATGCTGATCTCAACGATATAGCCTTTTGGACAGCCTTTTGGATGCTTTCTAGCAGCGGAAGATCACATTCCGGTTCATGGGGATCTTTCTCCGGTGGAAGTGGTGGCTTCGGCGGTGGCGGAGGTGGCTTCGGTGGATTTGGAGGCGGTGGCTTTGGTGGCGGCGGTGCTGGAGGAAGTTGGTAATTACAAATTAGAACATGGGATTTACGAAGTATATTGGAGGAGCATTAGGCTGGGCATTGGGCGGACCAATCGGAGGGATTTTGGGATTTGCCGTTGGGTCCATGTTTGATGGCAGTACGAAAGAAAAACAATCGAATTTTAGGGGTGCACAAGGATCTACTGGAGATTATCGCCAGAAATACCAGCAATACCGACACCGCACTTCACAAGGAGATTTTGCCTCTGTACTCATAGTCTTGAGCGCAGCCGTCATGAAGGCCGATGGCAAATTGATGAAGTCTGAGCTCAACTTTATCCGAAAGTTCTTCGAAACAAATTTCGGTGAGGCAGCTGCTGCGGAGCAAATGGGAACTTTGCAGACATTGCTAAAAAAAGACATTCCCCTTGCGGAAGTGTGTGCTCAGGTCAAGTACTTCATGGAGCACCCCATGAGATTGCAGCTACTCCACTACCTCTTTGGAATAGCGAAGTCTGATGGTAATGTTGATGCTTCAGAGGTAGATGTTATCTACCAAATTTCCCGCGGACTAGGAATTAGTGAAAAAGACTACCAGTCGATTCGGGCAATGTTTTACAAGGATGCTTCTGGGGCTTATAAGATTCTCGAGATTACCGATAAAGCTACAGATGCTGAAGTGAAAAAAGCTTATCGCCATATGGCCAATAAATACCATCCAGACAAGGTCATACAGCTAGGAGAATCACACGTCAAGGCCGCTCAGGAGAAGTTCGTTAAAGTGCAAGAAGCCTACGAAACAATCAAGAAAGAGCGTAAGATGAAATAGTGATTAGTTAAAAATCACTTCACAATCTGGCAAGGACTTTCTCAGTCGGTCTACCTCGTCTAATTCTAACGGATTTCCACTTAAATCAAGTGTTCTGAGCTTGTTCATGCGATGGGCGAAGGAAGGAATCTTCTTAATATGATTATCGCTTAAATCCAAGACTTCCAAGCGTGGCAATTTAGCCAACGACTTGGGGATATATTTGATATTGTTATCGCCCAAATCCAGTTGATACAAGGACTTCAGGTCCTTGAACCTTCGTGGCAGATTGCTAATGGCATTGCCTTCCAAAAGTATTATCTCGGCAGCTGGAGGGGCAAAAAGCGCACTGAGATCATTGATTCGATTATACGAAAGATCCAAATGGGTGAGCCGGTACATTCCCGTCCAATCCACTGGAATTTTCTCTATTCGATTGTTGCTCAAATCAAGGTATACCAATCGGCGAAAAAGCCCCGAACGTTTGACGTTGGAGATAGCATTGTTAGCCAAGAACAAGGTGTCTGTCGATACTTTACCAAACCTCTGCCCTATTTTCCTGATGTTGTTGCCCTCGAAATTATAGGATGACATCCAATTGTGTGCGCAGTAATCGAAAGGAACAGTTCGCAGACCAGAATTCGATAAATCAACCGAAGCATAGACAGGAGTTCTCGACTGCAAAGTGGCTGGTTGCAAGTCGGTCTGCCAAAACATTTGCGAAGCAGAGCCAAAACCATCTTGAGCCAAATTATCTACCTCGGCTGTATCACCCTTCGTAAGGCGAAAAACCAAAGGCTTTATTTCCTGACCTATCGTATTGAAAGTCAGCAAGGAAATAGACAGTATCAAAATGCTTCTCATAGTCATGAAACGGAATTTTATTGATCTTGGTGTGCAATGAAAACGAGCAGTGCTGTAACGAGGGAACCAAACATCCGGGTTAGTCATTGCACTGCTCGCTCTTCTTTCGTATTAATATTGATTGATGATCTTTCTGGCGTCTGACGCATTCTTTATGGGCTCAGGATGAACTTTCATTGTAACTGTGCACCCTCCTCTTTGGCACTTTGCATCCTTCAAATCATCTGTATTTGCAATAGCTAGCTGATTGTCACTGGTGATTCCCCAAAGCATATTATTCGACTTCGGATCGTATCGTATCGCTTTGCCGTAGCTAATCAAGGACTCGCGCTTCATGTCGGCCAAATAGATATTATTGACGGTAATGGCTTGTCCTTGGCTGTTTTGATAATTGGACACCAAGATCTCCACAGTTGGATATCTAATCGGTCGGTCGCAGTTCCATATGCCAAAGTTTTTCACTTGGAAAGCCCTGCTCACTGAAGCTGACGCTTGCCAAGAGGCCTGTGAATCACGCTGACTCTGAGTCATTTGCGCTTGTCGCTGAGCTGCCTGCTGTTGACGCTCGAGCATCAAGCGATTCTGTTCGATGGCTTTCTGGCGACGAATCTCGGCTTGTCTCTCGCGCTCGGCTACGTATTCATTGTACTTCTGTTCGGCATTGGCCATATCCCCTGGAGCGAAAACGGGGTAGCATGGGACGGTGTATCGCTCGCCTGGTCGGGTAAACTTCAAGCGGTAGGTACCTTCCTCAATTCCTTTGAGCACCACGACATTCGTCCACGGCTCATCGGCTTTCGAAGCGTCAAATGCCTCGTTGCTCTCGTCGACTTCGAACAACATATCAGAGTAAGTAGCCAGCTCAGGAAACAGGTCGGGTGAAAAATCCATGACAACTTGCTGACGAGCAGGATCGGCCTTTTTGGGAACAACCAGAGCGGGGATAGAGCTTTCATCATCCAATGGAAAAAAAGGCGCTCCTATTTCCACTACGATGGCCTCCATAGATCCCTCATTCGATTGAAGCGAATCCATTGAGCTGACTTCATCAACAAGCTCCCTTACAATCTCACTCGGCTCAATATAATCCCACTTTTTGCTGTCCTCATTGAGGTAATAGGTATTAAATCCGGGCGCATCATCTCCTTTCATTTCAACAGAAATTGTCTGGTCTTGCGCTATGAAAATCTCTTTTCCGAGTTGTTCTCCGCGCAGTTCAAACATACCACCGGTTTCAAAGATCATAGTCGTGCCGGCCGTATCGTAGTCCATAGGAATACCGCTGAATAGCAGGTCAATCTTGTCTTTGTACTCTCGATATTTGAGCTGTACAGTGCCTTTCACTTTCTTTCCTTCCTTGTCAATAAATACCGAAGGCGGTACGTCAATCTTCGAACTCCCTAGATTAAACTTTCCACCCCTTTCGGCATCGACATCAACAATTATATAATCTTCCACCAATTCGGCAACAGGCGGTGCGATGAAAGGGCTTTCGACTGGCTCCATAATTTCAGTAGGCACAACTGGCGGCACAACTTCAGTGACTACATCTTCACTAGTATTCACCATAAGAATAGCAGCAGTGACAACCGATACAGCTACAACGCCTGCCAGTCCCCATTTGAACCAAGAGCTTTGATTCCATGCCGTTGGGGACTGCTGATTGTAAGCCTTCATCACACCCGAAAAATCCTTCCCCTGAGCAAAATCTGCTTCAGTGAGTGGTGCTCTATCTATATTAATATTAGAATATTTCATCTTTTCTTTTTAATCTTTGTTTAAAACAGACGCTTCAACCGATCAATCGCCCGGTAGGTGCGCACTTTGGCATTGTTTTCGGTGATCTCGATGATCTCCCCTATTTCCTTAAAACTTCGCTCTTCGAAAAAGCGCATTTCCAGCATGAGGTAGTCAGACGAAGAGAGTTTCTTCATGCACTCAATCAGCCTACGTTGATCCTCTTCCCGATCGCTTGTATCCATTACATGCAGTATCTCTGGCAAAGCCGTGGTATCGATATTCACTGTTCTGTACTTCCCTGTTTTCCTGAAATAAGTATTCAATTCATTCGTCGCAATCCGATACAACCATGACGAGAATGGCAGTCCGCGATGTTCATACTTATGGATATTGGTAAGCGCATTTAGAAAAACCTGGCTTGTAACATCAAAAGCCTCTTCTTTTCCATCAAGTCTGGCGTAAGTAAATTCAAGAATCTGATTGTAGTATTTAATATATAATCCTTCAAATTGGTGGGGATCGGTTTTTGCTGCCGCCACCAGTTCCGCGTCGCCCCGAATTTGGGTTTCACTTTGGTGATATTTTGCTGTGATCATAGTAGAAGTTTAATAGTATATCAACGCGTCGTTCAGGAGTATAATGCATGGCCATCGAAAAAGATACGGCGAGATGTAATTTTCGAGTAATGATCAGCGCTATGCGCAAATGTCGTTCAGGGTTCATCCAAGTGTCCCTCCTTTTGAGAAACGATTGCAGTACATTTGTCGCTTAAATTTATCCCCCTATGCACATTGGACTTCTTTCGGACACACACGGTTATCTCGATGACCGTATTCTCGCTCACCTGGAAGATGTAGACGAGATTTGGCATGCTGGCGACATCGGTAATATCGAAGTGACCGATGAACTCGCCAAGCTCCACCCTGTCCGCGGAGTGTACGGCAACATTGACGGGGGCGTCATGCGAAGAGTCTTCCCAAAACACAATCGATTCACGGTCGAAGGAGTGGATGTCTGGATCACACATATCGGGGGCCGACCGGGAAGATACAATCGCGATATCTACGCCCAACTCATGGCAAGACCTCCGAAATTATTTATTTGCGGACATAGCCACATCACATTGGTGGAGATGGACAAGAAGATCAATTGTCTGCACATGAACCCCGGCGCAGCGGGCCGCAGTGGATTTCACGTTATGCGAACATTGTTGAAGTTCAGAATTGACGCCGGCAAGATCCATGATTTGCGCGTTGTAGAACTTGGTCCGCGAGCTATTGAATCGACTGAAGAAAGGTAGCCTCGTGTTGGCGAAAAAGGATCAT
>JADFAK010000153.1 GCA_015665315.1 Flavobacteriales bacterium
TAAAGTCCCTCCCAAAAATGTAGATCACTGGTTTCCTCGTAAGGCTCGAAGACAACACGATTGCATACGTCCCCTTGAAGATCAAGCACGCCGTTGATTACAATCGAAATATCTCCAATTTGGTCGTTGTTGACATCCAGAAAAATAGGTGTCACATGCACGCCGCCAGCAATAGTAAGCGTAGCGCCCTCTTCCACAATGACACTTTGGGTCAGAATTTGATCGGTGCCCCAAGTCGTGTCTTCCGAAATAATAAGCTGTGCGTTGACAGTCGATAATGCCAGTGCAAGCAAGGCGAATAATAGCAGTCTTTTCATCAAAGAAAGTTTAATTGTTCAAGTTGTTTTCGACTACAAATCTAACATTTTCTACATGCAAGTTCGCCCCGTTTTGGCAAGGATATCGACAGGTATGGGATTGCAATTCGGCACTTCTCATTCCCTTTTGTTCCATCAGCGACAAGCGCAAATGAATCAACAGCTCAGCATTTGCCGAAGGCCAGTCATAAATCTAAACAAAGAAGGAGGGAGCGCTCCATTGCAAAAGACTACCTTTGCCGACTTTTTGAGGACCATACACACACTCCATGCTTTTTCGCAATTTCACTTTCAATCCCAAAGACGACTTACTCTCTGGACTTACGGTAGCCCTGGCTTTGGTGCCTGAGGCTGTTGCTTTCTCTTTTGTGGCTGGAGTTCCTCCTCTGGTCGGTTTGTACGGTGCCTTTATGATGGGATTGATTACGGCCGTTTTCGGTGGCCGACCGGGCATGATTTCTGGTGCCACTGGTGCGATGGCGGTAGTGATGGTATTCATGATCCAACAAGGGAATGCGGTAGGAGATAGCCTCGCCGAACCTATCGAAAACTTGGGGTTGGGTTGGCTGTTTATCTGTCTGCTCATGGTTGGAAGCATCCAAATGCTCGCCGGATTTTTACGCTTGGGCAAGTTTGTACGCTTGATTCCTCACCCTGTAATGATGGGCTTTGTGAACGGACTAGCCATCGTGATTTTCCTTTCTCAATTGTCGCTCTTCAAAGAAACGGTCGATGGGGAAACGCAGTGGCTGCAAGGCTCAAACATGGCCATTATGCTCGGATTGGTGGCACTCACCATGGCTATCATGTTTCTACTACCCAAGCTCACCAAGAAGATTCCTTCGGCTCTCGTAGCTATAGTAGTCGTGGCTTGTATCACCATTTTCGGTGGATTGGACGTGGGAACTGTTGGGTCATTCATTCGTGATGGTGGTGGCGACGGCCTGCAAGGGTCTTTGCCTAGTTTTCAGGGGTATATTTTCGGACTCTTCGATACGCTTGACGGACATTGGGGCATGCTTATTTCGACGGCGTGTATCCTTGCGGCGGTCGGACTTATCGAGTCGCTTATGACCCTCAACTTAATCGATGAAATGACCGAGACCAGGGGAAGTGGAAATCGAGAATGCATTGCCCAAGGTGGAGCCAATATCGTAAACGGATTATTCGGTGGAATGGGCGGTTGCGCGATGATCGGTCAGTCCATTATCAACGTAAATTCAGGCGGTCGCGGACGATTGTCGGGAATCACTGCGGCGGTCGCTCTTCTTTGTTTTATCCTCTTCGGTGCCCCTTTGATCGAGCAAATTCCTATTGCCGCGCTGGTAGGTGTGATGTTCATGGTTGTTATTGGAACATTCGCTTGGAGTAGCTTCCGAATTTTGGGTAAAATCCCCGTTTCGGATGCCATTGTGCTCATCGCTGTTTCAGCTATAACAGTTTGGCAAGATTTGGCCATTGCCGTTATCTCGGGTGTGATCATTTCGGCCTTGGTATTCGCTTGGAAAAACGCCACCATGATTCGTGCAAGAAAGCGTATCAAAGATGACGGAACCAGGGTGTACGAGATTTGGGGACCACTTTTCTTTGGTTCTGTGCAGGCTTTTGGTGGAAAATTTGATCCGAAAAGCGACCCGGATAAAATTGAAATTGACTTCATTGAGTCCAAAGTGGTCGATCATTCTGGAATTGAAGCCATCCGAAACATCACCAATAAATACATGGCCCTCGATAAACAGGTGCGCCTAACCCATTTGAGTCCCGAGTGCCAAGTACTCCTTCTCAAAGCGAGTCCGGCCTTCGAAGAGGTAATCGAAACTTCCATCGATGATCCACGCTACTATGTGGCATCGAGTGTCTTGGACAGCGAAGTGTAAGCTGCGTTTTCAAGTTAGAATGCATAATCTACGATTCGGTCATTGATTTCTACAGTTCGGAGAGTAAACCTTGTCGAGCGCAGACAATCGGGGCAACTTTGGGGCGAACCAATCCAAACCTATTGCCATGAAACGATTCTTCAAATATCTCGCCAAAAGTATTCTCTTTCTTATTGCTTTTATTCTTGTTGCCTATTTTTCCTTCCGCGGAATCGAGTATGCAACCGGCGGCAAGTACGTCGACTACTTAACGGCCAATAGCGAAACGATCGCCCTACAAGAATCCTTCACCTTTGCAGGCATGCAGGAGGATCTCGCGGCCAACAAGGTTATCCTCGTAGGCGAAATTCACGGATTTGATGAGTCGTGTAAATTCGATGTTGATCTGTTCAAGCATGTTCATGCCAATCATGGCGTACGCTCATATTTCGCCGAACTAGATCTAGTCCAGGCCCACTACATGAATGAGTATATGCGCACAGGCGACGACTCTACTTTGTCGAGAATCTTGGAAAGATGGGTCGTGGTTCAAGGCCGAAACAACCAGGATTACTTGGATAAATACAAGTCACTCCACCAATATTACCAGTCGCTGGATGCAGACGATAAATTTGTTTTCTATGGCGTTGATAAAATTCAAGATTGGAAGCTGGTGCATCAATTCGTCAATGAGAAGTTGGCGCTGGATTCAAACTCAGCAGCTGTTCCTTACCAAAAGGAATCCATCATAGCCGACCTAAAGCAAGCAATTACAACGTTTCAGGCCTCGCCCAATGCCAATGCTTATTTCGAGGATCTATTGGTTAATATTGAATATTCAGAAGGGAAGTTTGATCGCGAACAAGCCATGTTCAACAATTTCGAAACGCTGTATAAGCGGAACAAGCTGAACAAGGAGAAGGTCTACGGTTTCTTTGGAAGTGCGCACGTTTTCCAATATCGCGTCAATGGCAAGCATCCTTTTGCCTCCCTCATGCGCCAGTCCGACCTGAACTTAGCGGGTGAAATATTGTCCATAAACTTCCTCTATGTCGACAGCTATATGGTCATGCCAAGCGCCCAATTACCGGAGTTTGTGCGCACCGGACCCACGTTCACGAGAATGCCTATTTCATCTGATGCGGTCTTGTTCATGTATATCTATGGTGTCAATGACTTCAAGCGAATGACCCCAGAAAGCCACAAGTCGCTTTTAAAGTTGAATGGAGCCGATAGTCCGTACGGGAATTCATGCCGACTCAACACAACGATCAAGGTGTTGCCTATCATTCCAGACATGGACTTGGACGACGAGGGATCGGAATATGTGCAGTACACGGTATTCGTGCGAAACGGTGATTGGGCACAGCCTGTTTCAGAGTAAGCGAAATACATAAAAAGGACATTCTTCATAACATCCACACGACAAGCCATGGTCACGTCATTTCGCGGTATCTTTGTTGATCAATTGAACGCATGCCATGGCCGAAGAAAAAAGAGAACATCCCAAAGTTAAGTCTGGACTTCACCCCAAAAACAAACACCGAGAGCGCTACGATTTCAAGGCCCTCGTGGAGAAAAGTCCGAATTTGGCTCCCTTCGTTCACGTGAATAAATTTCAAGATGAGTCGATTGATTTCTCCAACGCCGCGGCAGTACTGGCCTTGAACCAGGCCTTGCTCAAGAGCTACTACAACATCGATTTTTGGGAAATCCCCGAGGGATATTTATGTCCGCCCATCCCCGGCCGTGCCGATTACATTCACCACGTCGCCGAGTTACTGAGCACAAGCAACGACAAAAAGATCCCACGAGGAGATCAAATCAAATGTCTGGATATCGGAGTAGGGACCAACTGCGTCTATCCGATCATCGGATCGCAAGAGTATGGCTGGTCCTTTGTAGGCAGTGATATCGATGAGACAGCCTTGGCTTCGGCGCAGCAAATTATCGACAAGAATGAAGTCCTCAAAGGCCTCGTCGAACTCCGTCACCAGAACCGCGACAAGTGGATTTTTCGAGGAGTACTTACCAAAGAGGAATACGTAGATATTGTCATCTGCAACCCGCCATTTCACGCTTCACAGTTCGAAGCCGAGACGGCCAATCTCAGAAAGGTCAAGAATTTAACGGGGAAGAAGCTGAGTAAGCCTGTTCTTAATTTTGGCGGACAGCGAAAGGAATTGTGGTGCGAAGGCGGGGAAGAGCGTTTCATTGCCGACTTCGCGAGAATGAGCAAGGAATTTGCCAATTCCTGCTTTTGGTTCACGACCTTGGTATCCAAGGAATCACATGTGAGAGACGCCATTCGTGCGGTCAAGCAGGCGGGGGCCAACGAGTTTCGGATCCTCGAACTGGGACATGGCAACAAGTCAAGCCGAATCCTAGCATGGACATTTCTATCGCCGAAACAACAAAAACTGTGGGCAGGTTTCCGCTGGAAGAATCGTTCTTAGGAAGATTTTATTGCACAAGAACGCCAGCTCGTCATTTGCCGAAGGCTAAATTATTGAACTACTAAGCGTGAACTGCTCGTTCCTGATTCGGTAGCGAGCAAAAGGACGTAAACACCAGCATTCAAAGTGCCCCTAAGCAATTCGAAGGAAGTGTCGTTTACCGATTGCGAGGCGAGTATTTTTCCGTTCAAATCAACAATTCGATACGCTTTGATAAGCTCGCCAGTCTGGATAATTGAACTAGTCGTGAGCGGATTCGGAGCGATTGACAGTGGAGTTGAGCTATGTTCCGACACAGAAAGCGAGATGACATCGATATCGCCCACATGAATCATGTACACACCGTTGAACTCGCGCAAAGCGCCATAAACGTCATAAACATCGCCCGGAAAAGGGTAGGCCTCGTCATCAATTCCTAGGCACGTAATCTCGCCATCGGCTGTCATAATGGTCCATTCATCATTCCCGTTAGGGGCAGTAAGCACTGTGGCAGAATACGCTCGCACCCGTGTGCCTTCCAACGATTCGTCTTGAGAAGTTACTCCATCAACTTCGGTCCCAGCAGGTGTGGCCAACCAAAATTCGGTCTGCTCAACCAAAGTCACGTCGACAAGCTGTGTGTTGCCATCGAGCTCGATAACTGTTCCGGTGATCGTAAGTTCGTCGCCCACTTCAGGCTGTCTCGGCTCGGACCACCATGGCGGATTGGGCGGAACCATAAGCGTTTCTTCCACCACATAAATTCCGTTCCACGCGCCATATTCGTCCTGCATATACCAAGAATCGCCGAAATACTCGGTGACTTTGGCGTTGATGGTGACTTCCTCATCCACATGAGGGGAGATCGCAGTCTCGCCTTGGACTTCAATAATAGGAATTATGTCTTGTGCAGATGTACTGCAACAAATCGCCACAGCAAAGGCCGCAGAAAGTAGAGTTCGCATGGTTGTCGGTTTAGTTTCCCAAGGTACTAAAAGTTCGAGAATTTGGGAGTCGGCTTGAATTACAACTTATTGCTCATCATTTGCCGAAGGCGTGTACCTTTGCAAAAGAATTACGCCGATGGACGAACCGAAGACAACACGTATTAATAAATTCCTGAGTGAAGCTGGCTATTGCTCGCGCCGTGCTGCTGATAAATTAATCGAGCAGGGGAGAGTCACGATAAACGGCGTGGTGCCTGAAATGGGGACCAAGATTGTGCCGGGAGATCAGGTGCATGTCGACGGCGAGTTGATTGCCGATCCGACCGAGAAATTGGTGTACATCGCCTTGAACAAACCAGTGGGCATCGTGTGTACGACGGATACGAAGCGCGAGAAAGACAACATCATCGATTTCATCAATTATCCCACCCGTATATTCCCTATTGGCCGACTCGACAAGCCAAGCGAAGGTCTGATTTTTCTTACGAATGACGGGGATATTGTCAACAAAATACTTCGTGCACGCAACAACCACCAAAAGGAATATATCGTCACGGTAGACCACTTGATCACCAAGAAATTTATCCAGGAAATGAGCGCCGGAGTGCCAGTGTTGGACCAAATTACGCGCGAATGCGAGGTCGAGCAGCTCAGTAAATTTACCTTTCGCATCGTACTTACGCAGGGTTTGAACCGCCAAATTCGCCGCATGTGCGAATACTTAGATTACCGCGTACTCAAGCTCAAACGCGTGCGCATCATGAACATTCACTTGGACATGCCAGTGGGGGAGTGGAGGTATTTTACCCATGAAGAATTGGAGGAAATGAACCGCCTAATTGCCGATTCGGATAAGACCTACCACGAAGAGAATACTTAGCGACAAGCGCAAATTAATCGTAGTCTTCGCTATCCTTGAATTTCCCTAGAGATCCTTTTTGCGAACCAGAATCGGCATCATCATCTAGTAGATCCTCGGCATATTCCTTGAAATTGTCCAAGATCGCTTGCCAACCTTTTTTCTGAACTTCTATGGGTTGATCAGGATGCGCGTCAAAAGTTTCAACAATCGCAGTGCGGCTTCCTTCAGACTTGAAGGTGATGTCGACTTTGCGGCCATCTGAAAGTGTAAAAGCGAGTCTATGGGGTTCATCCACAATGTCGAATGTGCCTTTGAATTTGAAGCTTTCACTTCCGTCTTTGGCCGACATGAGGTACCTAAATTTCCCATCCTCAATTAGATCGATTTTGACCTTAGGAGTATACCAATCAGGTGTGGCATTATTCCAAGCCTTGATATGCGACTTGGTCGTCCAGAGCATCCAAACTCCAGAAATCGGGGCATTTACTTTTACCCGTACGGTTATCATTTCAGTACTCACTTGAATAATTTATTAGGCAATATTAAGCATGAAAATTCGATTTTCAATGGATTCGATTCGAACAACAATTAAAGTTGGTGAATTGTCTCTAAATATCGGGTAATGATACGAGAAATACCTCGTTAAGGTTCAGTTTAGAAGGCTTTTAAATACGTGTGGCCTTGTGGTTTAGGTAATAATCAGCGACAAGCGCAAATGGAAGTCCCCATCCCAATTTACCGAAGGTGAATTATCTTCCATGGTTTTCGAAATCCTCATGCCGAAATGGGAAGAAAAATTCAGGGTGAAGTAGTGCTCACTCAGCTTTTTTAGCAGATTTATGAGTGTCGTCTTTTCCTCTATTTCTCATCCAGTGGTCCACAGGCAGCAAAACGGTATTGGTAAAGAGCACAAATCCCGTGCATGTAAGTGCTTGCTGAAAATTTCCGGTAGCAGCCAAACAGCCGATGGCCGCACTACACCATATAGTCGCCGCCGAGGACAGTCCGTGCACATTGAGCCCCGACTTAAAAATCACACCACCCCCAAGAAAACCAATCCCCGTAACAACTTGACCAATAATGCGCGTCACATCCCCACCACCTTCCGTCATTTGAATGGAAATAAGCACATAAATCGCCGAGCCCAAAGATACCAGAGCATTTGTCCGCAAGCCAGCATCCTTTTGCCTAAACTGGCGTTCGAATCCAATGGCTAGTCCGCACAGCATGGCTAGTCCCAAGGTTATTATAAAGTCTGTTATTTCCATGGCGTAATAAGGCTATATTTGGCCTAGGCAAGTCGCCTCCCATCGCATCAACCCTCGCATCAGACCCACTGACAAAAGCATTGTGACCAAGAGCAACCCACTCCAAAGCACGCCAAAGATGCAAATTGTTGGGATTGAGTTGAAGCTGAAGGAGGGATTTTAGTTAACAAGCCATCTCGACGTCGCGACATAGGGAAGTAGTCTAAAAAGATCAACCCAATTTTCCATTTTCAATTTCAAAAAATGTGATTGTATGTCGGACTTTTCTCAGAGAGTAGAAATAGCATATCAACGCCTCTCATCAAGCATCTCAATAAAATCCCGAACTTCACGGCAAGATTGATATCATCCACTAATGGATATGAATTAACGTATGAATAGACTCCTTCTTTTCATAGGACTTTGTGCAAGTATGAATTTCATTGGCCAAACCAATGGATTCAACTTGCGTTTGTCCTATGGTTTAAGCACGTCTTATTCGAATGTTTGGGAACAGGATTCGACTTACATTGTAACAGGATTTGCGTCAGACACGGTCGATGGGTTTCTTTATATTCGATTGTTAGAGACTACATTAACTCGTGATGGCGCTGTCGTCAATCATAAATTCATAGGAAACCAAAATGTAAACTTGTCCTTCGGATTCAATGCAAGTGATAGACTAAGTGAGGATAAAGTTGTACTCGCAGGTCCTGTCTCCATAGACGGTGTTTCGCTTGGATTGGTCTTTCAGTTGGATAACCTGGGGGATACTTTGTCATCATTCACATTTTCCTCCCCGTCCTTCACAGGTGACCCTGATAGCTTTTCCAACTGGCTGAAACCCCTTAGTTTAAGTATGGGAATTGACGGTACAATATATGTAGCTTGTCAAATTGCTAGTGAAGAAACCGGCAATGACTTTGCGGTGTTTTCTTTTTCGCTTGATGGTCAAAAAAATTGGTGCTTTGTCTCTGCGACGAATCTCTATAACACGTGCCGAGATGTAGAAGCGGAAGATGATGGGGTGTGGGTGTCAGTCTCTTCACTCGATTTAGATACAGAATGGGGTGATCTTCAGTCTTTTTTTAAAATTGACATGAGCGGCAACGTTGTTTCAGAAGTACACCTACAACAATCAAATCATAATATTTGCCTTGAGATGAAGATTGTCGACGACGGAATAGTTGGCATCACGAGCTATGAAGACGGATCTAATTTTAATACTGTTCCGGTTATTTTCAAGGTTAATTTCAGTGGAGATTATATTTGGTCGTCTCCATATCCAACCACGTATGAAAATGGCCAAGCTTTCCGAGATTTAGTAAGATGTGAAGATGGAAGTGGATTTGTTGTTGTGGGAGAAATATTCGATCCATCTCCAGATAACCCTGATCTAGATGGTAATTATAATTGGTTTGGTTTATTGGCCAAGTACTCCAATGAAGGAGAAGCAATATGGGCTCGACAGTACTTCATCCTTCAAAGTATCCATGACGACCACGAAGTAATTGACTTAAGTGTTACGTCTGACGGAGGCTATATTTTCTGTGGAGAAACTACAGATTATGATAACCAAAATCCGGACATAATCCACCCTCGTCAACAAGGCTGGGTAGTAAAAGTCGACGGATGCGGCTGTCTTGTCCCCGATTGCGATCCCAACTGCACGACCAAGGAAGAAGAGGAAGGGGTGTTTATAGATTCAGACCAGCAATTTGTAGTCGGCCCGGTGCCGGCAGACTGGTTCATCAATGTACACGTGCTCAATGACGAATACCTTGATTCCAGGCGTATTGAAATTCATAATTTACTCGGTCAGCAAGTGCTTTCTTACGCCACTCCTACTGGCCAAGCTACCTATATGATTGACACGCAGTCGCTGTCGTCAGGGATTTACATTGTGAGTATGACTGAGCATGGAAGAGTTGTGCAGAGTGAGAAGGTTGAGGTGAGGAAGTTGTGATTTTAGACGGAGGGTCTTCCATCATGCGTACTGCAGCCACTAACAAAGTGCTATTCTTTTCCCAAACCACGATCGTGGCGTTTTAGGTCGTAGTGTCAATTCTAGTCCTACCGATATTTGACCTCTACGAGGTCCTTTAGTTGTCCGAGCACGAGCGAGGTCAAGCCAATTTTTCATTCTGAATTTTCAATTTATAATTTAGAAAGGACCGGGCTGTGAAAAGAGAACGACCTGTCGAAAAAAACTCTCCTGGCCCATTAAAGTCACCAAAGGGACCAACCCAATTTATCATTTTGAATTTTCCATTTTGAATTTAAAAAGCTCATTTCACCCAGAAAAGTCACTAAAAGGATCAACCCAATTTATCATTTTGAATTTTCCATTTTCAATTTCAAAAAATGTGATTGTATGTCGGACTTTTCTCAGAGAGTAGAAATAGCATATCAACGCCTCTCATCAAGCATCTCAATAAAATCCCCGAACTTCACGGCAAGATTGAAATTATTCACTGATAGTTCCAGATGAGGCCCGTACTTCTACTTCTTGGCTTTATTGCAAGTTTGAATTTCATTGGACAAACCAATGGATTCAACTTGCGTTTGGCTTATGGATTGAGCACGTCTTATTCTAATGTCTGGGAACAGGATTCGACGTATATGTTGACTGCTTTTGCAGCAGATACCGTCGATGGTTTGCTTTTCATTAGATTATTAACAACTGCACTGGACGATCAAGGGGGGGTGCTGTTCAATAAATATTTAGGAGACCAAGATAAAAGTTTATCTTTTTTTGAAGATGCCAATGGATTTATGGATCAAGATCATGTGCTAATAGCAGGCCGATATATGAAGGAAGGAGTCATGAACGGACTTGTGTTGGTATTGGACAATGAAGGTGACACAATCTCATCAATTTCTGTTCCGTCTCCTTCGTACAATGGAGACCCTGATGATTTTTCCAATTGGATGTCACCAACAAGTCTTAGCGTTGCATCGGATGCGCTTTTTTACGTTGCAAGTCAGATAGCAAATGCCGATACGGGAAATGACTTTGTTGTTTTTTCCTTTTCATCCAGTGGTCAAATGAACTGGCATTACGATTTCATATCCGAAAGTGGCTATGACATTTGCAGAGACATTGAAGCTGTAGCTGATGGGGTTTGGGTTTTAGCATTTTCATCCGTTCCCGATTCACAATGGGGACTTATTCAATCCTGTTTTAAATTGGATTTGGAGGGAGAAGTAACAACTACTATTTCCATTGTACCAGCCAACCATAATATTTACTCTGACTTTGAAATTGTAGAAGATGGAATTGTAGTAGTTGGGAGTATGGATAATGTAGATGAAAATGCAACAATTCCAATAATATTCAAAGTTGATTTTGAGGGAAACTATCTTTGGATCAGTACTCTATCCAAGCCGTATGAGCCTCAACAAGAGTATATAAACCTTGTCAAGTGTGTAGATGAAAGTGGATTCGTGGCCGTTGGAGAAATAACTGAAATATCTCCAGAAAACCCTGAGCTAAATGGCAATTACAATTGGAGTGGGGTATTGGCAAAATACTCGAACGAAGGAGAAGTATCATGGGTCCGAGAATATTTCATCCTACAAAGCATCCACGATGATCATAGTGTTGCAGATCTAAAGGCCACATCGGACGGAGGCTATATTTTTTGTGGAGAGTCAACAGGTATAGATAGCCAGAATCCAGGTGCAAACGAACCAATTCAACAAGGCTGGGTAGTAAAAGTCGACGGCTGCGGCTGCCTTGTACCCGATTGCGATCCCAACTGTACGACCAAGGAAGAAGAGGAAGGGGTGTTTATAGATTCAGACCAGCAATTTGTAGTCGGCCCGGTGCCGGCCGATTGGTTCATCAATGTACACGTGCTCAATGACGAATACCTTGATTCTCGGCGTATTGAAATTTACAATTTACTCGGTCAGCAAGTGCTTTCTTACTCCACTCCAACTGGGCAAGCTACCTATATGATTGACACGCAGTCGCTGTCGTCAGGGATTTACATTGTGAGTATGACTGAGCATGGAAGAGTTGTGCAGAGTGAGAAGGTGGAGGTGAGGAAGTTGTGATTTTAGACGGAGGGTCTTTTGTCATACGCACTGCAGCCACTGACAAAGGGCTATGCTTTTCCCAAACTCCGATCGTGGCGTTCTAGGTCGTAGTGTCAATTCTAGTCCTACCGATATTTGACCTCTACGAGGTCCTTTAGTTGTTCGCGCACCTGCTGTCATAGAGATGGGACCTCTACAAGCTCCATTCTGTGAAAGATTGAATTTCACTCTACAAAAAGGGACCGGCCTTTGAATGAGATTCGTGTTGACTCATTTCGACGTCGCGCTTCAACTACTTGTCAAGATGTCAAATACTATCTAAGCGCTTTGCTCAATGACCTCATCTTGACGACATGATTTAAAGAGGCAGTCGAGCAAAGAACATTTCGACGTCGCGCTTCAACTACTTGTCAAGATGTCAAATACTATCTAAGCGCTTTGCTCAATGACCTCATCTTGACGACATGATTTAAAGAGGCAGTCGAGCAAAGAAACTGGAGTGCATATCACATTTCGAGTAAAAGTTGAGTTTTGTCGTCGAGACTGATCAAGCAAAAGTGACAGAAGATCAATAGATGGAGTGTCTTCCATCATGCGTACTGCAGCCACTAACAAAGTGCTATGCTTTTCCCAAACCACGATCGTGGCGTTTTAGGTCGTAGTGTCAATTCTAGTCCTACCGATATTTGACCTCTACGAGGTCCTTTTGTTGTTCGAGCACCTGCTGTCATATAGATGGGACCTGCACGAGGTACTGGGCGGTTGTAAGTAAACGACCATTCGACAAAAGCTAATCTCAACTAGAAAAGTCACTAAAAGGATCAACCCAATTTATCATTTTGAATTTTCCATTTTCAATTTCAAAAAAGGGTGCCTTTTTCCCAATTGCAGCGGACCGGGAGCTAAGCGGTAAAATAAAAAAGAAGCAAAAAAAAGAGACTCAGAATAATCTGAATCTCTCAATTTGTAGTGGTCGGGGTGGCAGGATTCGAACCTGCGACCTCCTGCTCCCAAAGCAGGCGCGATGACCGGGCTACGCTACACCCCGTTACTTTCAATGACTTAGGAGTAGTTGAATGCTTTCATTCCCTCTTAAGCGGCCGCAAATATACAAATAATCTTCTTTTTACAACGCTATTTGAAGAAAAGATTCTAATTTCGCGTCCCGGTAAAAACGGTCCCGTAGCTCAGCTGGATAGAGCATCTGCCTTCTAAGCAGACGGTCACAGGTTCGAATCCTGTCGGGATCACCAATTTAACCGTTTGGTTATCAGAGAAGCCCACGCATTGCGTGGGCTTTTTTAGTTTTTTTCCTAGAGTCTCGGCAAGCTGTGCCCATTTCCAAGGGTTTGAATAGGCGGATTGTGACCTAAATGACGAGGCCACGTTATCTGTTAAGCTAGTGTTAATTGTATTGACCGGTTATTGCAATTATTTTACGTTTGTCGTGAAATAGAGTACAGTTGTTTCAAACCAGAAGAAAATGATCCAAACGGATCGCGCAACAAGCTTGTTGAGCACCTTGATTTTGAAAACCAAACTCCTTAAAGAGTGGATTGGCATGACACATGCCACCGCCTTTCTAATGCTTGCATTGGTAGTACCCTCTAGTCTGGGCGCTACCTTTGCCGTGTTGTTGAATGACTCTTTTGCAGACAATCAACCAAGTACTATTCACCAGCATTCCCACGATGCAGGGATTTCCAATTTCCATCCTTCTAATGATCTTGCCTGTTCGATTTTATTATCGGAACAACTGGAAAATGAAGAAGATGAAGTAAGTCTGCACGAGAAAATTAGTCTCGGTTACAGCGAATTTATCGGGAACATTAGTTCCCAAGAAATGGCCTTGCGTTCGCAAATTGCCATTCAGCGAAAGAGGTATATCCTTTTTCATTGCCTCAAAATTCCTTCATAGTTAGGTCCTTGTCTTTTCGACAATGCGCATGATGCGCAGAGCGCTGATTTAAGTCTAAGTCAGCCAAATAATCTTACGTTTTTATTTACTGTCTTCCGATTGGCCCTGGTTGTTTAGGTGCTGTTGGCAGACATTTATCAAAGCATTTTCTATGCAGGAAGATAAAAAAATGAGTGCCCAGCCAAAGGATTGGTTAGAGGGACTCAAGGAGAATTTCGGGGCCGATATGACTTCTGGTTTCATCGTGTTCTTATTGGCTTTGCCTTTGAGTTTGGGTATAGCATCAGCCTCACAATTCCCACCAGTGATGGGAGTTTTGTCGGCGATAATAGGTGGTCTATTGGCTACTTTTTTGACGGGTTCAAAACTAGCCATCAAAGGACCAGCAGCAGGTTTGATTGTGATCGTAGCAGGCGCCGTTACCGAATTTGGTGGAGGTATTATCGGTTGGCAACTTACCCTTGGCGTTATGGTCGTAGCCGGCCTCGTGCAAATCCTCTTTGGAGTAGTCAAATGGGGAAAACTGGTCGATATATTTCCTTTGGCCGCTGTACATGGTATGTTGGCCGCTATTGGTTTGATCATCATAGCCAAACAGGTTCCAGTTTTGCTCAACGTCGATCCTAGTTTGGCCGCAGGAAAAGGGCCATTGGGACTCTTCGCCGCAATCCCTGAATTTATTGGAAATATGGACAAGCAGGTGAGCATTATTGGCGGAGTGAGTTTGGCAATTATGATGGGCTGGAAGCTCGTCAAACAAAAGCACCTCAAGAAGATTCCTGCTCCTCTGCTCGTATTAATCTTCGCAATTCCTGCAGGGATGTACATGAACCTTGGCCAAAGTGCCCCGAGTCATACCTTGCTTAAAGTGGGCAATATTGCTGAGCAGATTGGTATCAACGTGAGTTTCGCAGGCTTGTCGATGGTAGGTACCTTCATCAAGTACGTTGTGATGGTGGCTTTGGTAGGTAGTCTTGAAAGTTTACTGACCGTTAAAGCCATTGACCTATTGGATCCGTTCAAACGAAAAAGCGATCCAAATAAAGACATGATAGCAGTGGGAGTCGCCAATACGGTTGCTGCAGTTCTTGGTGGCTTGCCTATGATTTCTGAAGTAGCCAGAAGTTCGGCCAACGTCGCTCAAGGGGGAAAAACGCGTTGGGCAAATTTTTGGCACGGATTGTTCCTATTAATCTTTGCTTTGTTTGCCTATCCACTCTTGGAAATGATTCCAAATGCCGCTCTAGCAGCGATGCTCATAGCCGTGGGGATCAATCTAGCACACCCCAAAGAATTCATCCACACCTACAAAATTGGATCTGAACAACTGGCCATTTTTATCACGACCATCTTCTTTACACTTTTTGAAGATTTGCTTATCGGTATTGCGGCTGGTATGGTGCTCAAAATGATCATCCACTTAACTAGAGGTGCTTCTATTCGCGGATTGTTTAAATCTGATATTGAAGTTCAGGATAGTGGAAATACGATAGATGTGTTTATTCACGACTCGGCTGTTTTTACCAATTACTTGTCGATAAAAGCCAAGTTTGAGGCACTCCCAGAAGGACGTACGATCAACGTTCACTTTGAAGATGCCATCCTAGTCGACCACTCGGTGATGGAGAATCTACACCATTTCAAAGATGACTACGAAGGGCTGGGAGGTCAGGTGATATTTATTGATTCGGAATCTATGGAGTCCGTGTCCGACCATCCGCTGGCGGCTATGAAGAAGATAGACAGTTTGACCAGACCAAAGCCTATTCGCGATGGATCGTTTGACGAGGAAAAATCACTTCACCAACTCCGTCACTACTTGCCAGGTCAGGCTGCATTAAAGGACTTTGTACACCACAACTCCTTGCATGCTTACCAAGATATGGAGTTCTTCGAAGCTATTTTCAGCGCTTCGAAAACATTTGGAATTCAAGTTACATTCAATCTAAATGAATACAGAAAGCTTCACGACCAAGGGCGTATTTCTTCCCAAATACTTGATAGAGTTATCGTAGAAACCAAAGGCAAGGAACACCATGCTGAATATTTGCATTCATTGCTTAAAAAAACATATAAGCATACCTACGCACCTAGGATAGGCCGACTAAGAGACCAATGGAAAGAGCAGTATCACGTGAATATGGACGATAGGGTACAACCTCGACTTTTTCGAATTATTGGAGCTTATCTGGACCAAGGGATTGCGCTCGATCATTTTCCTGAAACAGATCAAGGATTACTTCGGGCCATTCGATTGCTAGAAGAGAAGAGTTTTACCAGTTTTTTCAGAAGCAAAAGAGTCAAGGACCTGTTGTCAAACAAGGATGTTTCTTTGAAAGACCTGCTGATGATTGTTGTGGGAAATGAGGCCTATTTTGAGCAGTATATTTTGGACCAACAATTTGCGCATAAGGGCTGGAGTGGCATTATTACGGCTATAGAAAGGCAGCCGGATACATTGTTGTATCAAAAATCGATTGACCTACGCGATTTTATCATGCTCGAGCTTCTCTTGGAGATTGATGTTATGGACAGTAGGTTCGGTAAAAACTGGGGTGGATTGGCCCTTGGATGTGAAGTTGAACCAATGGATTATTTCGCTCCTGTTCAAGTGGGCGAACTGCAAGAGGTGCTCAAATTGTGGCAACTCGCTTTTGAATGGCAATACTACGATGAGGTGCTTGGTGCTTTGTCTGAAGTGTCTCAAGATAAAAAAGAGCCGAAGTATAAGAAAAAGAGTTTCCAAGCGATGTTTTGCATCGATGACCGCGAGGATTCGATTCGACGTCACTTTGAATATGCCGACAAGAATTGTGAGACGATTGGGGCTCCGGGATATTTTGGTGTGGCGATCCAGTTTCAGGCTTTGGACAGTCAGTTCTACGAAAAGAATTGTCCCGTTCCAGTAACTCCTCACCATTTAATAAAAGAGGTCTCGCGAAAAAACAAACATGCAGTAGAATATCTTCACGGGAAACATTCGCATTCGATTTTGAAAGGAATTTTGTCTACGCTCCCATTGGGAATTTGGGCCGCGATCAAATCCATAAAAGATGTGATAAACCCCACCATGCGTCCTGACATTGCCGATGCGTATGGTCACATGGACATTGAAGGGCAACTGAAGATCGAAGCCGATAAGAATCCGCAGGTGGAAAACGGCTTGCAGATTGGTTATACCGTCGATGAGATGGTGAAGGTCGTACATGGCCTTTTGATCAATCATGGAATGACAGGGAATATGGCCAACCTCGTGTACATTATCGCGCACGGCAGCAGTAGCGCCAATAATCCCCATCACGGAGCTCATGACTGCGGTGCTTGTAGCGGGCGCCCTGGAGGAGTCAACGCCAGAGTATTTGCCTTTATGGCTAATCATTTAGAGGTTAGAAAGAAATTGGCAGCGCTCGGTTTGGAAATCAAAGACAGTACTTATTTCCTTGGTGGAATGCATGATACAGCGAGCGATGAGATTCGATTTTACGATGTGGATTTATTGGATGATAAGCATGCTGCAGAACACCAAAAGAACCTCAAGGCTATTGAAAAGGCTCTGGACCTGAATGCCATGGAGCGTGCACGAAGATTTGCCTCGATCAATATTCACCGTCCGATTGAACAAGTGCGCAAGCGAATCAAAGAGCGATCGGTATCCTATGCAGAGCCCCGTCCAGAGCTAGGTCATGGAACCAATGCCCTTTGTTTTGTGGGTGCTAGAGACAGCGTGAGTAATTTGTTTTTAGACCGACGGGCATTTCACCAGACCTATGATTACAAACAGGATCCTACTGGTGAGATTTTGAAGTCGGTACTCGGACCACTCCCCGTCGTATGTGGTGGTATCAATTTGGAGTACTATTTCTCCCGTATGGATATCGAAAAGATGGGAGCGGGAACCAAGCTGCCGCATCACGTCATGGGACTTTATGGAGTGACCAATAGTGCAGATGGCGATTTAAGACCTGGACTTCCACTTCAAATGATCGAAAACCACGATCCTGTGCGCCTTTTGATGATTATTGAGCAGACTCCAAAGGCGGTGCTAAACGTTTTAAGTGAGACTCCAGAAAACCGGGCATGGTACGATAAAGGATGGATTCACTTGGTGGTTCTTTCACCTGAAGACGATCAGCTTTATCGATATGAAGAAGGAAAATTCGTGTCGTATATGCCTCTGACAGAAGTCAAGCGTAGCGAGGATATCCTTCATACGATCAGCGCGGCCAAGGAGATGGTGAGCAACCACATATTGGATGCAACCAAGGAAAATATCCCAGTACAAATTTACAATTAAGAGAAATCATGCAATATATACTTCCCCTAATTTTAATAATACCTCTTATCTCATTGCTCATTATCCAGTTTTTCAATCACAAGGATGAAAAAGCTATTTATTGGACAGCGGCATTGGGAAACATCGTGACTATGATCACGCTCACGGGCATTACGGTCATGTGGTTAATTGACACTTTTCCGACCATGATCTACCAAGGTCCTGTGCTGTACCAATCCAAAGAAGCGGAATTTGGCATAAACCTATTCATGGATGTCTACAGTTACATCTACATTTTTGTGACTACGGCTATTACTGCGATTATTATTCGTTTTAGTCGGACCTATGTCCACCGGGAACGAGGGTACAAGCGTTATTTCAGCAATGTTTTATTCTTCTATTTAGGGCTTTTGACTATCCTCTTGGCGGGTAACCTTGAAATCTTGTTTGTCGGCTGGGAGATCTTAGGAGTCACCTCCTTTTTCTTGATCGGATTTTATCGAGAGAGATATTTACCTGTGAAAAATGCCATAAAAGTAGTGTCACTTTACCGTGTGGCAGATATAGCTTTGCTTTTGGGTATTTGGATCTGTCACCATTACTTCGGACACAGTATTCATTTCGACAGTCTAGAAGGTATGCAGGGCGGATCGCAAGATCATATCTTGAATGAGACTTTCTACCAATTCATGATTCCGTCCGTGTTTTTATTGGCGGCAATGGTGAAATCAGCTCAATTTCCCTTTTCATCATGGGTTCCACGAGCTATGGAAGGGCCTACGACTTCCTCGGCAATTTTTTACGGATCGCTGTCGATTCACATAGGCGTCTACCTGCTTATCCGCACTGCGCCATTGTGGGAGGATAACATAGTTATGCATGTAATTATCGCTGGAATTGGCCTAATCACGACAATAGTTGCGTCTCTTATTGGACGAGTACAACCTTCCATCAAGGTTCAAATTGGTTATTCCTCGATAGCGCAAATTGGTATCATGTTTATCTGGGTTTCTCTGGGTTGGTACACATTAGCTATGGTGCATTTCGCGGCCAATGCTTTTATGAGAGCTTACCAATTACTCGTGTCTCCGTCCATTTTGAGTTATCGAATTCATGATTTGTTTTATCATTTCGAAAAGCCTGTTTTTTCGCAGACCAATAAATTCAAGGACCGCTTGTATGCTACGGTTTATGTCGCCGGAATCAAGGAGTTTGGATTGGATGAATTGATGTTCAGGTATCTCTGGTCTCCTTTGAAAAAGGCAGGAAACTTCTTCAAATTCATGGAGATTAGGGCGACCTATACCATCGCTTTACCTTTCTTTTTTATGGGTTTGTATGGCGTGTACCATCAGGAATTAATTCCGCCCATCGTTCTCAAATATCTCCCTGAGTTTTTCGCTGCATTGGGCATGATCTTCGTTTTGAAAGCTTTTGTCGAGCGAAAAAGTGCTTTGAATGCCTGGGTGCTAATTATGGTGAACCAATTGTTTCAATCCTTGACTTTCGGCTTCAATGACGAGTTTGACTATACACAAGTACACATCTTCCTATCTGGGATTTTGATCAGCACCGTAGTGGGCGTATACGTGATCAACAAACTGAGAAGAAACAAGGAAAATGTAAGTCTGAATGCATTCCACGGCCATTCTTACCAACATCCACGTCTAGCATTTTTATTCGTAGTCGCATGCTTAGGACTCGCTGGATTCCCGATTACGCCAACCTTTATTGGTGAAGATCAAATGCTCGGACATATCCATGAGAATCAGTTTCCATTACTCGCTCTAATTGTCCTGAATATCATTTTGGACGGACTGGTCATTTTCAGGATCTATTCGCGGCTATTTCTCGGTCAGCACAAAAAAGGCTACCATGAAGTTGCATATCGTTCATCTTAAAACACGACTGATCATGAAAATGAAAATTAGTAGTGCGTTTCGATTGGCCGCAGTTGCGATCATGTTCTTGGCAATTATGAATACGACACAAGGTCAAAAGATTGTAGCAAATCAACAACACAGTTGGTATATGATTGGGGTCTCACACAAATTCAGTTCTAAATGGGGCGCAACAACCCTGTTTGACTGGAGGAGAGAAGGGTTTGGGGTTTCCTGGCAGCAATCATTGCTCAGGTTAGGTGTAGACTTTCATGCCAACGATAATTTGATTCTTTCTACCGGCTACGATTGGCTGCAAAATTTCCCTTACGGAGAGCAACGTGGGGCCTATGGTTTTGACGAAAATCGTGTATTTGAACAACTCGTTTTGACCCAAAAAATCAAAGGCCTTGGAATTGCACATAGGTATCGACTTGAACAGCGTTTTTTAGAAAGAAAAAAGTTGGTCAACGATGAGTACGTTGACACAGAATCCTTGTTTCTAAACAGGATTCGTTATCGCCTGGCCCTTAGTCTCCCTGTTTGGAAGAAGGCTTCTGGCGAAGGGAAGTTGTTCATTAAAACCTCCGATGAGGTGTTTCTAAACTTCGGAAAAGGGCTTGGAATGAATCTCTTGGATCAAAACTGGTTCGTCGCAGGACTGGAGTATGCACTCATGAAAAACCTACGGCTGTTTGCGGGTTACATGAATCAATTCGTACTGAAATCAGACGGCATTCACGAAGAAAGGAATCACACTTTGAGGATCGCGCTGAATTATAAGATGAATTGGCATCATCAGGATTAGTCAACCGAGAACAAAGATGAACATCGTAAGGATGTCGACCTGTGGACGACATCTTTTCCTAGAATATTGGTGGTAGTGGTCTCTAGGAGGCCACTACCTATTTTTGGAGGGATTATAAGCAATAAATGCAAATGCAATTTTGCCCTTCTAAGCTAGAATCAGTTCGTTTTCAAATCAGATTTATTGGCTCCGAGAAGTCCGTGTCGTCAAACCCTAAACTTCCCCTTCAAAGGCAAAAACCTACCTACTTCCTGGATGTACTTCTGGTACAAAGGATACTTCTTGGCCGATTCTTCTTCGCTGAAGTCAGAACTTCCTTTAAACAACAACACCAAAAGAAGTGCCCCAGCGATAGACCAATTGAGCCAAATGCCCGTGCTTAGCACGGAGAAGAAATAAAAGACAATCCAAACGCTCTGCTCGGCAGCGTAATTGGGGTGGCGCATATAGGCCCACAACCCGGTATGAGTAAATCCTACGCTGTGAAATTTGTCTACTTTGCCACGCTTTCGCTGCTGGTGCTTCGTCTCCTGATAGCTGAATTGCTGGTGATCGGCGATGAATTCCATGACTACGAATCCTATGAGAAGGGCCGACAAGACATAGTCCATCGCTCCAAGAGGATTCACGCTATTCATGGCTTTCAAAGCAGGCAATGTAAATAACAGAATCAAGCCCATTTGATACCCCGAAATAAAGAATAGGTTAAACAGCACCCACTTCCACTTGGCCTGAAATTCTGGCTTCGCGCGCAAAATGGCCCAGCGATAATCTTCCTCTCCAGTCCAAAACTTCCACGAATATCCTCCTCGCCGCGCAAAGTTATAGGTGAGTCGAGCTGCCCATAAAGTCACCAAAACAGACATTAATACAATCCGCGGCTCGAAATCGGAATAGAAGGCGATAATCCACACATAAGGAACGGGGATAATGCTCCACAGCTTGTCGACCTGACTGTAGTTGTCGGTGAGCGAACTAACCACAAAGCACAAGCCAGCCGAAATGCCATAGACCCATAACAAGGTATGAAGGGTTTCTTGTTGAATGCGATCTAGCCCTTCGTCAAAATAGAAGGTAACCACCGGAACCACCAACAAGGTGAAAATCAAGAACAATACTGTCTTCCACATACCAGAAAATTTCTGCGAAAATAGAGGAAAACTCCTTTCAACAAAGAGTGGAGTAAGGTCAGTTTTTAATCGTGAACCGAAATCTTGCTTTTACAGACTTTCACAGCAAGAAGACATGAACAAACAACCCGTCGACCATCTGCCTTATTTAGGACGGTCAACGGGTCACTTGCATTTGCCGATTATGAAACGTAAGTCTATTGGGGTATGTCGAATAGTTCAATTTGAGAGCCGTCGCATTTGAACAATCCCATTTGTGCCGTAGTGAGTAAGGTGTCGCCGTCATATGGCATGCGATACAGCTGGCGGACCAACAAATCTTCACCTACATGCGCTCGAACGCGGAAGCTCTTGGCCTCGCAGTTCTCCCGTATTTTATGCGTCTCACCTGTGTTTGGGTTGGTTTTGAACCAGCCTTCTTGAGTATGCCAGATAATACGAGAATAATTATCACACCATTTGATACCATCAATAGAAAGATCAGTATCAATGTCGAAAATTATAGGTTCCGCGTAAAGTGAATTGTGTATTCCAATTTGGTTGTAATCTGCGAAAAGGTATTTTCCTTCAGGGTGATCCCAATCTCCATCTATTTCAAAGGAGTTTGGTATGGAATCAACTATATCAGTGCCTTCAATTATATAGGTCGCGGATTCGAAATGGCAGAGGAGTTGAGTATGGTCATAGTTCCTCTTTGGTCGAATACCTGACTCAGGAAATATATCTTGAATTTGACTACCATCTCGCTTTATCCGCCTGAGGGTTCCTGAATTGAAGTCGAAATACACAATCCAGTCGTTCGCCATCCACCACAAGGTTTCATTGAAATACCCATCTAGTAGTATGTCCACTTCGTTGGTCTCTCGATTATAGATCAGTATTCGTTTTGAATACAAGCCCAAAGATTGCATTATACAGAACTCATTCTCGTTTGTTGGACTCACATCCCCTGTCATATAAATGGTTTCGTCAGGTATTGAAATAGGCCATTGAATTATGAAGGGAGGAGGAGGGGGGTATGGGACACAATCGTCTTCAAAAACGATGAATTTCCCACTTGAACAATCCGTTTCGACGCTTTCTTTTTTGCAACTCGATACTGTCACGAGCAATGCGATAATAATTCCAAGTAGTTTGGTCTGAGTCATTTTATCTTGATTAATTTACGGGTCATCGTTGTTAGTGGTCCGTTCAAGGCTATTATATAAGTTCCAGAAGGAATCTCGCTGAGATCCAATTCCTCGTGAGATAAACCTTGTTGCACGGATTGTGTTTGAATTTTCTGTCCCTGTAAATTGTATAGGGAAATCTCGTGGATTATTTGGTTGCCCCAATCAATCTTTACTAAATCTGTTGCGGGCGTGGGGTAAATTTTAAACTCCGCGTGGTTTTCTGCTTTTTCGACGGAAACCGCAGCGGGATTGCGGAAATAGGCTGAGTAGGCAGCCTGAAGTTCAGATGGGTTTGCGGGAATCCAAATATCCAGCGGATCTCCTTCCGCATCGCTAAGTACATGAAATGCCTCAAACGATGCTTGTACCACTATTTGACTGCCCTGTTGCGTAACCTCATAGGCCGATTCATGGAGGTCTCCAGTGAATGAGGTTGCATCCAAGAGAGCCAGAGTTGCACTGGGGCGGGCCCAATGAAAACTCAGTTCAAAGTCGTCTGGAATGATATAAGTCTGCGAAGATTCAAACTCGAGTAGTTCACCAGTGTAGGTGCCCGTTCCAATATTCTCAAAGGGCTCTTGCAAGTTGATCTCTACATCAACCCAAATGTTTGTGGCCGCGGGCGGATCAAAGGAGAAGTGCTGAACAAATCCAACGGGCGCGCTCAAGCTAGCGAGTAAAAAATGAGTATCAAGCCATCCCCAAGCATTTTCGGATTCATACGAGAGAGTCTGTGCGTTTTGGTCATCTTTTCCAGAGAATTGGATCAGGTTTTCAAGATCTTCGATTGATGGAACAATTGGGGACAGCGTGTTTTCGATGCAGGCCTGAAAGGCTAAACAATTAGAACCAGATAAATGGGCAGTCGCTGCGGATGTATTGTTGAAACTTGAATAGTTCAAATCAGTTGTAGTGGAATAGTTTGAACCGAAGGGCTCCTCATGATAGATACAAGTCCAAATGTGGGCCTGTTGTCCTGGGGCTAAAATATCCATGTTTAGACCATGACTTGAGCCGTAGTCTTCATCTGAACTTTCCTGTCTGACCCCACTCAAACCACAAGCCCCCACACTAATCACCATATCATCCCCATAACAAGCAGGATACATTGGAGCGGTCGTTCCTGAATTCCCCCTCGCAGCCACAACAATACTATTGTTCAACCAAGCAAATTCGATTGCATCGGCCAAAAGCTGTGTATTGATCCCTGTTCCCCAACTGTGATTTTGAATGTGTAATCCATATCCATAGTCCGATTCAGGATCTTCAAAACTGGCCTCTACAATGGCCTGAGTTGCCGTTGATAATTCACTCACAAAACTATTTCCCGAAAAGATGCCCATAGAGTAAAGCGATACCCCTTCCGGACTAGCCTCATCCCCACCAGCAATGCCGCTAATACCTATGCCATTGTCCCGCTTTGCACCTATAATGCCGCCAACGGCCGTTCCATGACTGCCTCCGGGGCTTTGTGCGTCCGCCAAGTTGAGTCCATTCACAAAATCATGGCCTCCCTTGACCACTGATCCGTTCAATGTCCCATCCCCGAAATCTTCGTGAGCCCAGTATAAAATGTCGTCAAAGACACCCACTTTGATCAACGGTGAACCCGTCGCGTATTCCCAAGCCGCCTCCAAGCCCATACCCACCGTGATTTCGTCTGGATTTGAATCGTTGAAAGGAGCTAGACTATTTTGCTGACTGAACATCGGGTCGTTCGGTTCGTTCATCTGGTGAATCACCGGATTTACCTCGCAATATTGAACTATGGACGAGGCCGACTCCAATAGCTGCGCAACGACCAATTCATCGATGTCTTCCTCGAATACCAGACGAAAACAGGACCAGAAAGATGGTGTTTTGACTTGTCGGCCATCTCGACTTGTGGACGTATGGTGCTCCTCCGTCAGCCCCGGGAATATTTTAACTGCCGTGCATTTTTCATTCAAGTCGATTCCGCTGAGGGCCGACAATTGCCCAACCAGCGTCTGACCGACGATTTCCGTCAGTCGGCCAAAACGCACTTCCTCATTCTCGACAAATGCCATGTCGACGACCGAGGGGTCGAACTTGATCACTAGCTGATTATCCATATACTCCCCAAGAGGAGAAAGTTCGTTTGTTACTTTTTGTACTACGAGTGCCTCGCGATGATTGATTCCGTCGCCGTCTGTCCAGGTCTGAAAGAGCTTGTTCGAGCGAGACTGCAGGTGCGCACGATTTTCAAATACACCTGATTCAATTTCTTTAGACCAGATAATCTTATCATTTCTAAAACCGATCAATTGTGCGTCGCTCGCATTTGATACTAGATGTCCCACAAATTGATCGCCGTGAATACTTGCCGAGATAAGCTCCATGTCCAGCCCATCGGCATGTCCTTGAATGAACATGTTATTGAGGTTTCCATCAGAGGAAATTTCGCAGATCATCATTTTCTGGACCCCATCAGATGCCGCGCTGCCCGCTACAAAAATGTTCCCAGAGTCGTCCACCGCCACAGCCTGAGGCAATAAATCAATTCCGGGAACACTAAATGTGTTTGTCCAATTCAATTCGAAAGAGTCAGACAAACTCCAAACCACAACCGAGACGTTGTTAAGTATGTTCTTTTTGCAAACAACAATTGAATTACCCAGTGCATCCTGCTCCAACGCACAAAAGGAGTCAGGAGTCTCAATGTTGCCCTCGAGGTCGGTCTGACCAAGAATTTCCCCCTGGCCGTTAAACTTGATGGCCCGACCTTCCCAGCTTGAACCGTTTTGATTCCAGCACAATACACGTGCATTCGACCCGATAGATTGGATGTCGACGATAAGTCCGTCGAGTAATGCCGACCACAAGAGATCTCCTTCAATTGAATAGTGCAGTAACCGGGATTCCATGCCAGCACCTAAACTCCAACTTGCACAAGAATGCCATATAGTCGAGTCACTGCCCATCGCCATTGCACTCGTAAACGTGGTCTCATATCCTAGTTCATCGTCAAGCACAGACCAGATTTCATCCCCGGAATTATTAAGGTAGGCCAATGTCGCCTTGCTGTCCATCCCGTCAACAACCTGGAGTCCGCCTAATAGAGTTCGGCCATTGTCCATGAATAAGGAATGCGAGCATAGCCCATCCAACATATTCCCGTTCACACTCTGCCATTGTAGATTTCCCCAAGCGTCAAAGCTCTGAAGCGAGTGGGAAGGTATTCCGTCGGCTTCAAAATTTTGCGCATGCAGACTCCCACCGCTGTTGTTGAAGGTATGTATGGAATTCAGACTTTCCACTAGATCAGTTTGCGTTGTACCATGCCAAAGGGCATTGATAAATGTTTGTTCGTTTTGTCCGTTCACAATCAAGCATAACAGTGTCGGGACAAGAAATATGCTTCTTATCATAATGGTTGTATTAGCCTTCGGGATGCCTCCCAAATTGTTAAGTGATCCGAATCTAATTGGAACATGACTCTCGATCCAAATTTTTAAGCATCCGTTTTATAACTGCGGCTTTTTCTTTGTGGATGAGCGTGATGTTGGAGCTTGCCGACTATTTTTTGCTCAGACTTCAATATTTCTTTCAAGCCGCACGTTGCTTTCTTGGAGGGTGCAGATTCTGGCCATATGTCTGCTCCCTTTAAGTATTAATCTGCAAACCTATTTTGATGAAAAGAATCCTGTTAATCGCAGGCGCCATTGTGCCTTGCATGTTCTTTTCTGCTTTCTCTACTGTACCCTCTTCGGTGAACTTGGCCGAAGCTATGCGATCTCCAGATTTATCTCTAAGCCTAAGCTCCCTGGGCAATTCCTCTTCGGAGTGTGTGAAACTGGAAATGACCAACCACAGCCGTCGCGATATCATCTTGCACGTCGACCCCGGCATACGACTTGCCAGTGCAAACGGACATGAACAAGATATTCTCTTGACCAAACCGATCGATGTATTGGTAAAGTCGGGTTCCTCAGAAATGACTGAACTCGTCGGATTTTGCTGCCAAAGCTCAAATGCTACTCCGTCTGAAGGAGCACTTTTTACACTCGCCGACAATACTAACGAGGAATTAAATCAAGTTGCTCGGTATGTGGCCGACAATGATTTTTCGCCTTCGATGTCGCAAGCGGCCATCTGGTCCATCTCCGATCACCATAGCCTTGCTGGAATTTATGCGACCTCGGAGGATGCTAGATTGCGCGAGTTTTGTGCCGATTTAAGAGGGGAGGAGGCGCCTTGGTATTCAATTGAGTACGGCGATATTCTGGATACGCCTTTCCAAAACGAACCCCAAGTTCTTTCTGGGGAAATGGAATACGAAATGACCGGCTATGGCAAAGGGGATCTCAAAGCGTTTAAACCTGATGGAACCTTGCTTGTCTGTTTCTATGAGGGGCGCGAGCTCACCCCGGCACACTATACCCAATCGTTTAAGTTCACCGCCCACGGAATGGAGCACGGTGATTATGCGTTTTGTGTGTTTGTCGATGGTGAATTAAAAGAAAAACAAATCATTACCATCTAAATGATCTGGACGGAGCCTTTTTTTGGCCAATGCTTCGTCCAGCTTTCATGACTATTGCCGACATTTGCTTTATGCTTCCATTATCAACTTTGAAAAAAGGTCAGTCTGCCATTATCGTCGAGGTTCTCAACCACGGAGAATCCATGAAATTGATGGAAATGGGCTGTCTGCCCGGAGAAAAAATTACGCTTGAAAACATCGCTCCTCTCGGAGACCCAATCGCCATCTCTGTCGCAGGATATAAGCTTAGTCTGCGAAAATCTGACGCGGAGAAACTGTTGGTTTCTTTGGTGGACTAGTTCAATAGTTGGAAAGTGAGCAGACTGGCCAAATAGGCTATAGCTGTGAATAGAAACAGCTGTAAAAGCGGCCATTTCCAACCATTAGTCTCTTTTCGAACAACCGCCAGCGTACTCATACACTGCATCGCAAAGACGTAGAAAATAGCCAGGGAGAATGCAGTCGCCATGCCCATGATCGGTTCGCCTGTTCTTGGATTAACCTCCGTACTGAGCTTTTTCTGCAATGCTTGAATATTCTCGGTATCTCCTTCAACGCTGTAGATAGTAGACATCGTTCCCACAAAAACCTCGCGGGCTGCAAAGGATGTTATCAAGGCAATTCCAATTTTCCAATCAAAGCCAAGTGGTTCAATGGCTGGCTCTATGAAGCGCCCCATCAATCCGGCATAACTGGCTTTCAATTTTTCACTTTCAATAGCCACTTCCAACTCGTCGGCCGAAAGTCCTAGGCTGGCGGTTTCTTCAATGGCCGTTGCTTCGGCAGCCTCAAATGCTCCGGAAGGTCCGAAACTAGCCAAGAACCAAAGAACCATCGATACGATCACAATGATCTTTCCTGCCTCCACAACGAAGGTGCGCCCCTTCTGCCACATGCTGCTCAGAACATTTTGCCAACGTGGAAATTTATAGGTAGGAAGCTCCATAATGAAGGATCCCCGCTTGTGTGCCTTCATGAATTTCCCGATCAAAAATCCAATCGCCGCCGACATGATAATGCCTAGCATGTAGAGGGTAAACATGAAGAGGCCTTGCAGACTGAAAACACCGTAATGTTTGTCTTCTGGAACAATAAAAGCCACGAGAAACACATAAACGGGCAAACGCGCCGAACAGCTCATGAGTGGAGTCACAAATATGGTAATCAACCGTTCGCGCATGTTTTCAATCGAACGGGCTGCCATTACCGCCGGAACGGCACATGCAAATCCCCCAACAAGAGGCACGACAGATTTTCCATTCATTCCAACTTTTCGCAACAGGGCATCATTGAGAAAACTTACGCGCGCCATATAGCCACTGTCCTCAAGAATAGTGACCATGCCAAATAGAATCACAATCTGCGGAATAAACACAATCACACCCGCCAAGCCAGCAAGAATTCCGTTGGTAATAAAGTCGGCCCACATAGTCGCCGGCAGTACACCGCGCATCCACTCAATCAACATGCCCATGCCGTCATCAATCCATGTCATGGGCCAAGATGCCAACGTGAACAGGGCCTGAAACATGAGGAAAAAGACCAAAATAAATACCAATACACCCCAAACTGGATGGGTCAGAATTTTGTCGAACTTGTTGGTGAGTTTCGACCCTTTTTCAGGTGCTTGACGCACGACTTTTTCAGCCAACTTGTTGATCCATGTATACCGAGCTGTTATTTCCTGCAGCTGAATCTCATGAGAAGCTTTGTTACTGGCCGATTTCTGAGATTTGCGCTTGTCGCTCCACCAACTTTTAGGCTCGCTTGACGCTAAGAAATGAAAGTCTTTGTAGCTGTTCAACTTTCCCTCTTGCATCCCCAGCGAAGAAATTTCCTCGCCTGCAACGTCAAAGACAGGTCTCGCCGGCTTCACGTCTAGCGTAAATGCTCGTTTGAGTTCTTTTATCCCCTTTCCTGTCTGCGCATTCACTTCATAAACCGGCACTCCCAACTCATCTTTCAAGGCCTCCAAATCCACCTTGATCCCGTGCCGTACTGCGACATCAACCATGTTCACAACACAAATCGTTGGATACTGTAAATCGATAATTTGCGAAGCTAAAAACAAGTTCCTTTTCAAATTGGAACCGTCCAGCACAAGCACCATCAAGTCGGGTTTGTAATCCGTATTGTCATTGAGTAGCGCTTCCTCGACAACCTCTTCGTCAATAGATTTTGGGTACAAGCTATATGCCCCAGGAAGATCCATAACACTGGCTTTCCGGCCGTCCGAAAGGGTGATTTTGCCCAGCTTGCGATCCACAGTAACTCCAGGGAAATTGCCCACTTTTTGATTCAAACCGGTGAGGGCGTTGAAAAGTGAGGTCTTTCCAGAATTGGGATTTCCGGCAAGAACGATGTGATATGTCGATTGTGAACTCAAAGTGTGGTAACCTGCAAAAATGATAGTAAAGTTGCGGGTGGACAATACCCCGATGATGGTATTCTTTGAAAAGCGCCGACTACAAGGTGCTCAAATACGCATACACCTTCTGAATAGGCAGGCCAACAACATTGTAATAGGACCCAACCATCCCCGTAATTCCTATATGTCCAATCAGTTCTTGCACGGCGTAGGCACCCGCTTTGTCTAGTGGTTTGAAGGTGTTGACGTAGTGTTCAATTTCTTCTTTGTTTAGCTGCGCAAATGTTACTTCGGTAGTATCGGAGAAGGTCGAGCACCCATCAACTGTACAAATGGTGACTCCCGTTGTGACAAAATGGGTTTTGCCCGAAAGGGCCCAAAGCATGTCAACGGCTTCCTCCAAATTCGCAGGCTTTCCCAAAACCCGATCCCCCAAATGAACCGTCGTGTCGGCCGTAATCAATATTTCGTCAGGTCCTAAATCAGGTAAAAATGCCTTGGCCTTGAGTTCCGACAAATACATTGGAATCTCCTCTCCCTGCAAGGTGTCGGGGTAAATCTCAGGTATTTCCTTTAAACGCGTCTCGAACGGAATCCCCAGTCCGCCAATCAACTCCTTACGTCTGGGCGATTGTGAGGCCAAAACGATCTTCTTATCCTTTATATTCTTCAATAACATGCTTGCGAATTATGGCCCAAAGGTACCGAATACGCCATGTAAACCCACGGTTGAAAATTCTCTAGAAAAGATTCTTTGTAGGCCTTTTAAATGGAGTAATTTTGCGCCATGCAAGAGAAGATCATTATCCTCGACTTTGGCTCACAGTATACCCAGCTTATCGCCAGAAGAATACGTGAACTGAATATCTATTCTGAAATCTATCCGTGGAACAAGATTCCTGAATTAGATGAAAACGTACTTGGGGTCATCCTGTCTGGTAGCCCTTTTTCGGTCCGCGATGAAAATGCACCGAAGCCAGATTTGAGCAATATCAAAGGAAAACTACCCCTCTTAGGCGTGTGTTTTGGTGCCCAGTATTTGGCGCACAACTTTGGTGGTAAGGTGATGCCTTCTTCTACGAGAGAGTACGGACGAGCAAAGTTGGCCAAGGTCGACACCTCCAATGTCCTCCTTAAAAATGTCCCAGTCGAAAGCCAAGTATGGATGAGCCACGCCGATACCATCCAGAGTTTGGGTGATAATATGCATACGATCTGTAGTACACATGACGTGGAGTACGCGGGATTTTACTTGGATGACGAAACAACTTTTGGGATTCAGTTCCATCCCGAAGTCTACCATACCACCGCCGGAAAGCAGCTGCTGGAAAATTTTGTGGTGGGTATTTGCGGCGCAAAGCAAGATTGGACTCCCCAATCATTCGTTGAGGAGACAGTGGCCGATTTGAAGGAGAAACTGAAAGATGACAAGGTCATCCTCGGATTGAGCGGTGGAGTGGATTCAACTGTGGCCGCCATGCTTTTGCATAAAGCGATTGGAGCGAATTTGCATTGCATCTTCGTCGATAACGGACTGCTCCGTAAAAATGAATTTGAAGAAGTTCTCGAAGGATACAAGCACCTCGGACTCAATGTAAAAGGCGTGAATGCCAAGGAGTTGTTCTACCAAGAGCTAGCAGGAAAGTCTGATCCCGAGGAAAAGAGAAAAGCAATCGGCAAGGTATTTATCGATGTATTCGATGCCGAATCACATAAAGTGGAAGGCGCACGTTGGTTGGGCCAAGGTACTATCTACCCCGATGTAATTGAGTCGGTTTCGGCTACGGGCGGACCGTCGCAAACAATCAAGTCGCACCACAATGTGGGGGGATTGCCCGATTTCATGAAACTCAAAGTTGTAGAGCCTTTGCGTTTGATCTTTAAAGATGAAGTCCGCCGAGTGGGAAAGGCTTTGGGGCTGCACCAAGATTTGTTGGGTCGACATCCCTTTCCAGGTCCGGGGCTTGGTATTCGAATTCTTGGAGACATCACCCCCGAAAAAGTACGGATCCTGCAAGAGGTAGATCACATTTGGATCAAAGGATTGAAAGACGCTGGCCAATACGATGAAGTGTGGCAGGCGGGAGCAATGCTTTTACCAGTCCAAAGCGTGGGCGTAATGGGGGATGAGCGCACGTATGAGCAGGTTGTAGCTTTGCGCGCAGTGAGCTCGACAGATGGTATGACGGCCGATTGGTGCCACTTGCCCTATGAAGTGCTCAGCAAGGTTTCGAACGATATTATCAATAAAGTGAAAGGCGTGAATCGCGTGGTGTACGACATTAGTTCGAAGCCGCCTGCAACAATTGAATGGGAATAAATCATTTTGTGGAACGATTTTCGTTAAGCTAATAGCCTCAGTTTAACTAACTTGTCATCGTACAAGGACAGAGGCAAATAAATAACCAATTTTAAGTTTGTTGAAAGTACTACGCGTCATAGCATTCATTCTCTCCGTTACTTTTATATCGATTAGCGCAGGAGCGCAAATAGATTACGTCATCGAAAAACGCGATGGTCGTGATATGTATGTGCACAAAGTTGAAAAGGGACATACCCTTTATTCGATTTCAAGGCTCTACAAAGTCGATGAAGAGACGATCATTAAAAACAATCCGGATGCAGCGAAAGGATTGAGTATTGATCAAACCTTATACATTCCCGTGCCAGATGGGGTTGATCTCGATTCTTGGGAGAATCCAATCGGACAAGAAGGCGCATTCCTGCTGCACAAGGTAAAACGGAGCGAGACCCTTTTTGGAATAAGCCAGAATTACAAGGTCGATGTGAATCAAATTCTCGAAGACAATCCGGAGGCCAATGGCGGACTTAAAAAAGATCAGATCTTAAAGATCCTGATAAACGACGTCGAGACAGTCGAATTGATTCGCCCAGAACCGGAGGCTCAGGATTCACTAAAAACTCACTTGGTTAAACAAGGAGAGACCCTCTATTCGATTTCTAGATTGTATGATGTTGAACTAGATCAATTACAAGCCATCAACAACAATTTCCCTGAAGGACTAAAGGCAGGAAGTGAAATCTTTATCCCGGGGGTGAACGAACTGTTTACAGCTCAAACCAAACCTAAACTTTACGAAATCCCCGTCCTCAAAGAAGTTGATCCAGCAATAGGCTATGACATCGCTTTGATGCTTCCTTTGTATTTGAATAAGAGCGACACGGCTGAGCTTTCGCGCAAAGAAAGCATGTTGCAAAATATAAGCTTGCAGTTCTATCGAGGGGTGTGCGCAAGTGTCGATTCTCTGCGCTTACTCGGATTAAATGCACGTGTTAAAGTGTTCGACGTGCGAGATACAGATTACTCAGTGACGAAGGCATTAGAAGATGATTTTGTCAAGTCATGCCATATTATCATTGGTCCCTTGCAATACACTCCCCTCACCAAAGTGGCCGATTTTGCAGCACAACGAGGTATCCATGTAGTTTGCCCCGTGCCTCATAAAAACAAGATTCTGCTGAACCATCCCAGCCTTTCAAAAGTCGTTGGTTCCGATGTTTCACAAGTTGATTTCTTGGCCAAATACGTCGCTCGCGAACATTTTACCGACAATGTGATCCTGCTCAATAGTATGTTTACCAGCGATACAAGGTCTACCGATATGTTCCGTCAAGCCTATAATCTATCGGCCCTGTCATATCCCAACGGTGCTGAGAAGGAATTGGTCGAGGTAAAGGCCTCAGGAAAATCTGTGGGCTCCTTGCGTGGAATCTTAAATCCCGAAGCAAAAAATGTAATCGTCATGACGTCCGACAACGAGTCGCTACTGCAAGACATGCTCACGCAAATAGCACTCACGAGCGACGAGAAGTATGACATCGTTGTGTACGGAATGGAATCATGGCTAGATCTACAACTCATAGATGCCAATTACAAGGAACGATTCAATATCGCCCTGCCGTCCATAACCTTTGTTGATTACGATGATCCAGAAGTGCAGGGTTTTGTGCGAAATTTCTACGCAGAATACAATGCGGAGCCCGGTGATTTTGGCTTGATGGGCTACGACATCATGCGCTACTACGGTTTTGGCTTGCTTCAATTTGGCCTTTCATTCCCGAATAACTTCAGCCAAATTACATCCACAGGGTTGCTTCATATGGATTTTAATTACTTCAAGACCGGACTAGAAAGTGGATACGAAAATCGCCACTTCTTCATGTTAGAACACCGAGATTACAAGCTACAACTCAAAGGACAGTATGAGGCGAGAGCAAATAACTGATAGCTTCAAATCTATTCAGGACTCCATTTGCAATGCACTCGAATTGTGCGATGGGAAAGCCAAATTTGAGGAAGATCTGTGGGAACATACCGCCGGTGGTGGCGGTCGGACGCGTGTTATTCAAAACGGACAGGTCTTCGAAAAGGGTGGAGTGAATTTCTCTGCCGTCGAAGGCGAATTGCCTCCAGTCATTGCCGATAACCTAAAGCTCGATTCAACCAAGTATTTTGCTACGGGGGTCTCTATCGTCATTCATCCTATTTCTCCGCGTGTCCCTATCATTCACATGAATATTCGCTACTTCGAACTCGAAGATGGCACTTCTTGGTTTGGCGGTGGAATTGATCTTACGCCTATCTATGTGGTAGACGAAGATGCCCAGTATTTTCACCTAGCTCTCAAAGACACATGCGATCGATTTGATCAGAGCTTTTACCCAAAGTTCAAAAAGAAGGCCGATGACTATTTCTACATCCCGCACAGAAACGAAACGCGTGGAGTAGGAGGTGTGTTCTTCGATCAATTGCGCCCAGGCGAAGAGTTCACCAAGGAAATGCTTTTTGATTTCACCTGTGCGATTGGAAATACCTTTGCACCCACCTACACGGAGATCGTACGACGAAATCAAGATTTGGAGTTCGGGCAAGATCAAACCCTGTGGCAAGAAATTCGCCGCGGACGGTACGTGGAATTCAATCTAGTATACGATCGCGGAACGAAATTTGGCCTCGAGACTTCAGGTCGCATTGAGTCTATTCTTATGAGTCTGCCCAGCAGAGTAGGGTGGCACTACAATCATTCCCCCGAAGAAAACAGCGAAGAAGCATATACCCTCACCAAATTGGTCAAAGGGATCGATTGGACCAAGTCGTAGATTTCTCCTACAACCTATCGGTCCAAAATGACACACGCACATAGACCGTCGAACTTCAATTATTCGATGGTCTCTGAAGCACCTTTGTCGACACATGTTCCGCTTCTTCAAATATGGCTCAGTAAAGATTATTAGCGTAGTTTTCCTCGGTATTGTACTGCTGGTTGGTACGCTGGTAGTTCATTCTTATCAACTTCGAGTTAAGTCGGCAAGAAACGCCCAGATTTCTCGACTCGGTGTGATTGGCCAAACTGTCGTCAGCGAAATTGAGGTGTCTGAATTGAAGGAATGTCTCAATTTGCCTAGCGAGGAAAGAGAGCGTTCTATGGACATGCGCCAATTGGTCGGTACGCTCAACCGAATCTCACTGTTGTACCAACTCAAAAAACCCATTCGTATCATTCGGGTAACCGAAGATGATATCGTTGAGGTAATTGCCAGTTCATATCTTCAAGATGTTCAGCAACCTCAATTCCATGACGAACTGTTAATCGAAAGCTATTTTTCAGGAAAGAAGGCCCAAGAGCATATCTTCGATGATTCAACTAGTTTAACTTCGATAGTTCAGCTTAGAGCCAGTGACGGAGAATTGGTCGCTGGAGTACAACTCACTTTCCCCTTCCAACAGACAATCAATGCTGAGCAATCAACCCTGTACAATCAGATCATATGGAGTATCATCATTTTGACTCTCTTGGGAATTTTAATGTTCCGTTCTATCATTTCGGCATTGCGAAAAGTAGCTGTTCGAGAAAGCAAATTGCACCTAAAGAAGACCATTGTCGAAAGCAAGAATCATGAACTTACCGCCAGTATCAATTATGCCAAACGCCTGCAATCTGCCTTCTATCCCAAGAAAAAAGTGCTCGAGAAGTCTTTCCAAAATTTCTTCAACATCAACCTTCCCAAAGACATTATTGGCGGTGACTTTTTCTGGTTTCATGACCAGCCGTCCATGAACCTGAAAATTGTCGTTCAGGCCGATTGCACAGGGCACGGAGTCCCGGGAGCTATGATGGGAGTGCTAGGGAATACCTTGCTCGCCGAGATTGTCGGAGATTACGATGTGTTTGATCCTGCCATGATTCTCGAGCTCATGAATCGCAAACTCATGACTTTACTCCAACAAGAAAATGCCGAAAGCCTTTCCGATGGCATGGATATCGCTGTGTGCGCCTTGAATACTTCCACAAATGTTCTTACCTACGCCGCCGCTAATCAGTCCATAATTGTCGTTCGTGACAACGAGTTAGTACAATTGCGCGGTGACCGAAATCCAATCGGGGGCTTCCACTTTGAATTGGATCGAAAGTTCAGCAATAAGAAGGTCAATTTGAAAAAGAAGGACAAGATCTACATGTTCACCGATGGTTTCCAAGATCAATTTGGTGGAGAATACGGCAAGCGATTAAAAAGAAAGGGCTTTCATGATATTATTCTAGCGACGAGCGCAAATGTTTTTACGGAGCAAAGAAAACTCTTCCTCGAGAGATTTACTGCCTGGAAAGGTGCACGCGAACAAGTGGATGACGTGTCATTGTTTGGTTTTGAGATCGCTTAACTCCAATAAAAAAGCCATTCCCAAAAATCTTGGAAATGGCTCTCTATCATTCTTATTTTTCTAAATGCGGTTGTCCGACATACGTACTCCTGGGTATTTGGATTCTGCAAATTTGAAGTAGCTATCCTTGATCTCTCCATTCGTAACAAACTTAGTCAAGTCATACGTGGTCTCATCTCCTTCACGCCCCTTGATCACAATCTTCGAAACTTCCATCTTCGCCTTGTCTACATACAACATAATAGTATGGAAAGCCTTGTCTGTCGGGTCAATAGGAAACAACTTAATCTGATAAGCTGTGCGCCCCTTAAGGTCTACTTCGCCAACCATTTCGTGCTTGAAATCATTTTCCCAAATGGTAAACAATTGCGCCGGATTAAATGCATCCTCTCCCAAATCCTCCACATAGTCAATCGTGCAGTCATTTGACGATTTGTCATACACCCAATGACTTTCACCATCATTGAAAATCTCGAAACTGTCAATTTTTAAGACAAATTTTGATCCTTTGACCTGAACTTTTCCGTCCTGTTTACTATCTATTCCCGACTGCTTGTCCACCAAATGACTCGTAAACTCGGCTTCGATTGTCTTGTAAGTCTTGGCTTTAGCACTTAACTCATCAAGTACTTTTTGAGATGTTTGACCATTAGCGATAAACGCAAATGCAATGGCAACGACTGATAATATGATTCTCATAATCCTATTTTTCTTTTTACTCATTCCCTCTATTCAATAACTGTTCCAAAGTCATCTCATCGTGAATTAATACTTCTCTGGCCTTACTACCTTTGAACGGACCAATGATTCCAGCCACTTCGAGTTGGTCAACTATCCTGCCTGCTCTGTTGTAGCCTAGTTTCAGTTTACGTTGCAGCAACGATGCCGATCCTTGCTGGTGAATAACGATTATTCGCGCGGCATCTTCAAATAGCTCGTCTCTTTCCTCATCTCCCATGTCACCCACGTCAGATGCATTTTCATCAATGTATTCAGGCAATAGATAAGCGGTTGGATAGCCTCTTTGTCCGCCAATAAATTCACAAATATTCTCCACCTCAGGCGTATCCACAAATCCACATTGAATACGGGTAAGGTCACTGCCTGAAGAATACAACATATCACCTCGCCCTATCAATTGCTCAGCTCCACCTGCGTCAAGAATGGTGCGCGAGTCAATTTTTGAGGTTACTCTAAAAGCGATACGTGCAGGGAAATTGGCCTTGATGGTTCCAGTGATAATGTTGACCGACGGACGCTGTGTGGCGATAATAAGGTGGATTCCAATCGCTCGGGCCAATTGTGCCAATCTGGCAATCGGTGTTTCCACTTCTTTTCCAGCGGTCATGATTAGGTCGGCAAACTCATCCACAACCAAAACAATGTAGGGCAAGAATCGATGTCCGTTTTCTGGATTCAACTTCCGCTTGACAAACTTGGCGTTGTATTCTTTCAGATTACGACATTGTGCATTTTTGAGTAGCTCATATCGATCGTCCATTTCAATACAGAGGGAATTCAATGTTTTCACCACTTTATGGGTGTCGGTAATTATCGCCTCTTCCTCATCGGGCAACTTGGCCAAATAGTGACGTTCGATTTTATTGAAAAGTGTAAGTTCGACTTTCTTTGGATCGACAAGGACAAATTTGAGCTGCGAAGGATGTTTTTTGTACAGCAAGGAAACGAGAATCTCGTTGAGTCCCACAGATTTTCCCTGACCTGTTGCTCCGGCCATGAGCAGGTGAGGCATTTTGGCCAAGTCAACGATCAAGGTCTCGTTGGAGATGGTCTTACCTAGCACTACTGGTAGGTCAAACTTCGAATTCTGAAATTTGTCGGACCGAATCAAGGAGAGCACGGAAACAATACTAGGCTTCGAATTCGGCACTTCTATACCTATGGTACCTTTCCCGGGAATAGGAGCAATGATTCGAATTCCCAGCGCCGAAAGACTCAAAGCAATGTCGTCTTCTAGGTTCTTTATTTTTGAGATTCGGACCCCCGGAGCTGGTATGATCTCGTAAAGCGTGACGGTCGGACCAATCGTCGCTTTGATCTTACTTATCTCAATCTTGTAGTTGTTTAGCGTCTCAACAATACGGTTCTTATTGGCTTCAAGCTCCTCCTTGTCAATAGATAACTCGGAACTGCCATGGGCTTCGAGTAAGTCAATACTGGGGAGCTCAAATCGTGACAAGTCCAACTTGGGATCATACTCTCCAAATTCCTGAACTTTTCCTTCTATTTCATCCTCACTTAGCTCTGTCTCTTTTTCGACCGGGGCTATTTCTATGTCTAAGTCGTCTTCTACAGGCAATGGTGGTGGTGTGCTGCCAGGTGAAACGGTTTCAAAACCGTCGTCAGGTTCAGCTTTGTCTCCGGATATTTCACTCAACAAGTCGTCGACTGTGCTGTCAGACTTGGATGTGTCCGTGTTTGAACCTGCCTCGTCATTTGCCGAAGGCTCCATTTCCAAATCCAATTTATCCTTCTCACTGATCATCTCCTCCAAAATGTCATCGGCCGAATTCGGAGGCGAGTCTTCATCATCTTCTTCCTCGCCAGCAGCGATATAAGAAGGAGAGTTTTTAATCCGGTTGTTGGTTCTGTCTTCTATGGTTGACTCTTCTTCATCATACGTCTCTTTTTTGAAGAAAGACGCCAATTTATGCTGGATCCAAGCCAAAGGAGCTTCGAAATTAAAAACAATGGTGGCCCCCAATAAAAACAAGATGAGCATGAATGTTCCTAGTCGGCCTATCGAAAAGACAAACCACTCTGTCACAAAATGCCCGTAACCACCAACTAAATTCTCATTGGAAGTAATCTGCAAAGTCTGATCAAAGCCTTCTACTTTGTGGTGAGTGAAGAAACCGAGGAGTAGGGGAATGAAGAATAGACCAAAAAAAGAAAGTCGAAAAGACTTGGCCAGCGGAAGGAAGTCTTTGCGGAACCAGATTTTCAATCCGATCAAAGCGAGAACAAATGGAAGAAGCAATGCGGCTAGTCCGAAATATTGATTCATGAAGAACCAAGCAGTATGCGCTCCAGCTTTGCCCATTATGTTGCGGAATTGCTCCGTAGCCACTAGTTCGTCCGAGTCCGATAGAATTAAACGCAAGTCTGCCGCACCAGTGAAAATATACGACAGAAAACAGAGAGCGAGAAAGGCCGAAGAAAGAACCAAGAATATACCGAATATTCGACGTACGCGATCATCCTTTGCAAAACCAATCGCCGCAGAAAATGATTTGCCCTTTTTTTCGGTCGACTTTGACTTACTTGAAGGCTTGGCAGTAGAGCTAGCCTCTGCCTTTGATGAATTCTTACTTCGCTTAGTTTTCGCCACTTTTGAATGTCTGTGAGTCAATCAACCAAAATTACAAGGAGTACACCATTAGAACGGGCTTGGCATTGAGGTATTATAAACAGTTTTTCGTTCATAGAAATGATGTGCTGTACGGAGACTTTTTGCACCTTCGGGGCAAAGTAATAGGGGAAAAGCTAGTTCAATTAGAAAGGAAATTATATTTTTGCAGCTGATTAGGGGATATCTAAGAAAAAGCATAACTTTGCGCCCCTTAAAATCAGACCGATGGCGAAGAAAGGTAATAGAATTCAGGTGATATTGGAGTGCACAGAGCATAAAGAGTCGGGACAACCCGGAACTTCACGCTATGTGACTACCAAAAACCGTAAGAACACCCCAGAGAGACTTGAAATCAAAAAGTTCAATGCTCGATTGAAGAAGTACACAGTTCATAAAGAAATTAAATAAGTAGACCATGGCTAAGAAGACCGTAGCATCACTCCAGACAGGCGCTGGTAAGAATTACACAAAAGTAATTAAGATGGTAAAATCTGCTAAGACGGATGCCTATAGCGTCAAGGAGGAAATTGTACATAACGACGAAGTTGCCGCTTTTTTCGCTAAAAGCTAGGCTTGATTTCGATCCTTATATTGCATTGAGGCTTTTTTCCGATGAGGAGGAAAGCCTTTTTTATTTTTGCCCATTTCTAAATTTGGAACATGAGTTTTTTTAAGAAGATTTTTTCCAAGGAGAAAAAAGAAACGCTGGATCAAGGGCTCGAAAAGACCAAGACAAGTGTTTTCAGTAAGTTGAGCAGAGCCATTGCTGGTAAAAGCAAGGTGGATGAGGAAGTGCTTGATAACCTGGAAGAAGTGCTCATTACTTCCGATGTAGGGGTAGAAACTACGCTCAAAATCATTGGAAGAATTGAAGAACGGGTTGCGCAAGATAAGTACCTCGGTACCGAAGAGCTCAACGGCATTCTTAGAGATGAAATAGCCAAGTTACTTTCGGAAGTGGATGGCGGTGAAGCCGTAGACTTTAAATTGCCTGAAGGCCAAAGACCACATGTCATCATGGTCGTGGGTGTGAATGGCGTCGGTAAAACAACGACGATAGGCAAGTTGGCTTCGCAATTCAAAAAGAGTGGCTACCAAGTGGTTTTAGGTGCTGCCGACACCTTCAGAGCGGCCGCCATTGAGCAACTCGATGTGTGGGGAACGCGTGTAGGAGTGCCTGTCATCAAACAAAATATGGGCTCCGACCCAGCTTCTGTGGCCTTTGACGCACTGGAATCGGCCCGGTCAAGAAATGCCGACGTGGTAATTATTGATACAGCTGGAAGATTGCACAACAAGGTGAACCTCATGAATGAGCTCACTAAAATTAAACGTGTGATGCAAAAAGTCGTGCCCGATGCACCCCATGAGGTATTACTCGTACTCGACGGTTCTACAGGTCAGAATGCAGTAGAGCAAGCAAAACAATTCATGCATGCGACCGAGGTTTCGGCTTTGGCGCTTACGAAAATAGATGGTACTGCCAAAGGCGGAGTTGTTATTGGAATATCGGATCAGCTACAAATTCCTGTGAAGTACATTGGTGTGGGTGAGGGAATAGATGATCTTCAAGTATTCAATAAACATGAGTTTGTCGACTCTCTATTCAAAGCATAATGAAGACCAAAGGACTCAAAAGACCCAAGATTAACGTTGTTACATTGGGATGCTCCAAGAATATTTACGACTCGGAAGTATTAATGGCACAACTCAACGCCAATCAGTTTGAGGTGACCCACGAATCCATGGAAGATGATGCGCCTGTCGTGATTATCAATACGTGTGGATTCATCGATAATGCCAAGGAAGAGTCGGTCAATACGATCTTGAGATATGCCGAAGCGAAGCGGGACGGACAGGTGGAGAAGGTATATGTTACGGGCTGCTTGAGCGAGCGCTATGCCGACGATCTGCGACAAGAAATTCCGGAAGTTGATTCATGGTACGGAACAAGAGATTTACCTAGGCTGCTTAAAACATTGAAGGCCGATTACAAGAAGGAGTTGGTTGGCGAACGGTTGCTCACTACCCCCATCCATTATGCCTACCTAAAGATTGCGGAAGGGTGTGACCGACCATGTGCATTTTGTGCGATTCCGCTCATGCGAGGAAAGCATATTTCGACGCCCATGGAACAACTGGTCGATCAAGCTAAAAGTTTGGCCGCCAAAGGAACGAAAGAGTTGATTTTGATCGCCCAAGACCTAACTTTTTATGGTCTTGATATATACAAAGAGCGCAGATTGGCGGCTCTGATTACTGCGCTTTCCGAAGTGGAGGGCATTGAGTGGATCCGTTTGCATTATGCATATCCTTCAGGATTTCCAGTAGATGTTTTGGATGTTATTCGAGACAATCCTAAAGTGTGCAAGTACCTGGACATTCCTTTGCAGCATGGAACAACAAAAATGCTCAAAGCAATGCGTCGTGGAATTACACGGGAGAAAACAGATGAGCTTCTTGAACTCATCAGAGAGAAAGTTCCTGGCATTGCCATTCGAACCACATTGATCTCTGGATTCCCCGGCGAAAGCCAAGAGGATTTTGAGGAAATGAAGAAATGGGTGACGGAACAGAAATTTAGCCGATTGGGCATTTTCAACTACTCGCACGAGGAAGATACACACGCATTTCTCCTAGAAGATGATGTTCCTGCCGAAGTGAAGGCAGAGCGCGCTCAGGCTATTATGGAAGTTCAAGAAGGGATAAGCTACGATAACAATCAGTTGTTGGTCGGTCAGACAATTCGCGTCTTGGTAGATAGAATTGAAGGGGACTATTACGTCGCACGATCGCAGTATGATTCTCCTGAAGTGGACAATGAAGTCTTAATCTCAACAGAACATTATGTGAGAGTGGGAGATTTTGTGGACGTGAAGATAGATAGCGCTGATAGCTTCGATTTAGAAGCCACTCCTGTCGCTTAGCGAATCACCAATCGTTGATGCTCGATCATTCCGTTCACTAGTCGGAATTCTACGAAATAGACACCAGGACTTAGGTTCAACCGCTTGAGGTCGATCTGACGGGTGTCGCCCGAGTAGGATTCAGAAACGACTTGTCCGTTACTTCCCGTAATACGTATCATGTCTACCGCCCCTTCTTTTCCATCGATGGACACAAGGTCATGCGCTGGGTTCGGATAGATGGATAGATTGGAATTGGCGTAGAATTCAACAGCTTTCGGATTCGAGTATTCAAAATCGCCGTTGGTATCTGTTTGCTTCAATCGGTAGTAGCTGACGCCTTCATACGGCTTAGGGTCTATCGAAGTATAGTGATTCGCGAGCTGCGTTGTGCCAGCCCCTTCCATGCGGAGTACTTCCTCATAATGGACTTGATCTCTAGATCTTTCAATCGTAAAGAAAGCATTGTTCGTTTCAGAAGCAGTAGCCCAATTTAAATCGACATGATCGTCGGCAGCTTGTGCCTCAAAAGACAAGAGTTCAACCGATAAGAATACAATAGGACATACATCCGGCTCAGCACCTGGAGTTCCGTTGATAAAAACTCCTGGAACTTGCAGCGTAGTAACTGGAATGAAAACAGAACCATCCGTATTCAGTCGGCGGAACTGCAAATTTATAGTCAATGAGAAAATTCCATCTGTGGTAAGCTGTGCAACCAGTAATTTATTGTCAGCATCGGCTTTGCCTTCGCTGTTCGGAGGCAGCCATACTCCAAATATACTGGAGCCGACAACATCGTTTACCGTAAATCCGTTGCCCAGTTCAAATTGCGGGAATGGGTTGGGCGTTCCAGTAATTGTAGTGGTGCTGCTGTTGTATTCATCTATTCCAGTTGGTCCGCTGCCTATGGTGAACCATGAATCATACACGGAAGCTGGTTCAAGTGGGAAGAAGGCGGGATTTACATTGGTTGCTATGGCTCCTGAGTTAAACGGAGCTTGAAAGAAAGTCGTAGTTGTGGTTGTAATCCAATTGTTAATGTTGTCGCCATAGATCGCTTGAAGCTCCCAATTGGGATCGTCCATGCATACATAAATTCGCCAGCAACGAGGTCCAGCAGGGCCAGTGAGCAATGCATCTATTGTCGCTGCATCCGTGGCACCAATTGGAATCTCTTGAACAGAAATGCCATTAAAAGGGGATTGTGAGCTTCCTGGCACGCTTATAGCCAGCATTGCAATGAGGGCAATGAAAGGGAAAAATGGTTTTCCGAAAGAATAGCTATTGGAGTAGGTTAGTCTCAATTGTTTAGTATTCAGTGAGTAACAAATATAAGAATATTCGATGAATGATGAAAATCATTGATATTATGATTGTGGCTCCCTGTCTGCTTTAACAGGTCGATCAAAGTCCTACAATATGTTTTTCACCAATGGCTTGCTCGTTAATTTTCCAGTTCAAACGGAAACTTCTTGATTTGATTTGGAACTTCGAGCCAATAATCGAGTACACGCAACCAAATTATTTAGAAATATGGCTTTTAACATAGGATCAATTGTATCGCATCCTTCATTTGGTGAAGGAGTTATTTTCGCAACCACAGAGACCAAATACAGGGTATACTTTCAAGAAAAAGGAGAAATGGAACTCGCCAAGACCTACGACGGGTTTGAACTTATCGAAGAAGGTGAACAGGTAGATAATTCCATTGGTCTCGATGATGTCGTATCGGCCGTGGAAAAAGTATTTGAACAATACCATGAAAGCTATGACCCAATCGAACTGGGGGATAAATGGGACGGCGGTACCATGATCTTGCAACCGGCAAATCCCGACCTCAAGCCCAAAGAAATTCCAGTCGAGACTTTCTTTCACAAAATCGTAATGGTCCGTGATCGAATCCGCGTGATGGAGCAAAACATCAATAGCCATCCGAAGCTTACAGATGAAGACAAAGTCAATCTTCAACAATACATTACCAGAATGTATGGCAGTCTGACCACCTTCAACGTTCTCTTCGATAGCAAGGAGCACTATTTTGTGGGAGACTCTTCCAAGTCGTCGAAGTAAAAAATGTTTTGATCGACCTATTGGATTTGTCCGGTAGTTCGCTTATCTTAGTTACGTATTCATTCACTGATTACAAAGCATAATCCACATCGGCGGACTATTGTAAAAACTAACATTTTAAAATATTGGAAACTCGCTCGTAGTTTGCAAAGGCAGGCCTCAACCTAAATGGCGTAAGTTGATTTAGGTGGAGCACTTGGTAAGAACAATGCAATGCGAAAGTCTTGCACTCTTGCCGCTGAAGTGAGCCCATTGGATCCCTGACCAGGCTCGGAATTTCCATCCATGTCTTGTGAGTTTTTCACAAAAAGCCGGTGTGGTTTTTTTATCTCCTCTTTTTTTGTCACTCCTTTTTCGGTTAAGTCGACAAGAAGTCTACAATTCATACTTTTGCAGCTCAAAATTGATGTCGCTATGAGCAAGCAGCTTCCTGTAATGGAGCAATTTTACACGGTACAAGGTGAAGGGAACTTCGCTGGAAGCCCCGCCTACTTCGTCCGTCTGGCTGGATGCGATGTGGGGTGCACATGGTGTGATGTCAAAGAAAGCTGGGATGCGCTGGCATACCCGAAAATTCCTATCGATGAGATTGTGGAGGCGGTTGTTGGCTCTGGAACGCGCATAGCAGTGATCACAGGAGGAGAACCCTTGATGTATGATTTGGGCCCTTTGACAGCAGCGCTTAAGAATGAAGGAATTCGCACGCATATCGAGACCTCTGGAGCACATCCTATGTCCGGAGACTGGGATTGGATATGCTTCTCACCTAAAAAGTTCAAAGCTCCGTTAGAGCCTATTTATCAATTGGCGCACGAACTAAAAGTCGTCGTTTTTAATCGACATGATTTGTCATGGGCCGAAGGCCATGCAGAGAAACTCGACTCCAACTGCATGCTCTATTTGCAACCGGAATGGGATAAACGAGATGATACCACGCCCTTGATTTTAAACTATGTTCGCGAACACCCGCAATGGCGGATTTCCGTGCAAACGCATAAGTTTATCGGAGTCCCTTAAATATCGTCGTAAGAAATCTTGACAACCGGAGAGGCGGGATGTGACTGACAGGTTAGTATATAGCCATCCGCAATTTCTCCATCGGTCAAAGCATAGTTGCTTTCCATTTCAACTTTACCCTCCTGAAGTTTGGCCTTGCATGTTGTGCACACGCCACCCTTGCATGAATAAGGAGCGTCAATTCCAGCGTCGATAGCTGCATCCAAGACAACGATTCCTTTTGATGACAAAGTGAATTCTTCTTCTTCGTCATCTAGAACAACAATAATCTTGGCGTCCCCAGACCAATTTGAATGATCTTCTACGGGCGCTTTTGCTGGCTTGTTTTCATCTTCATCCGGCTCTGAAAAGTGCTCCATGTGAATCAAGTCCTTTGAGATTCCCAATTCAGTAAGCCCGTCCTGAACCGATTTCATCATGCCCGACGGTCCGCACACGAAATACTCTCGAGGCAATTGATCATGAACGAGTGCCTTCGTCAATTCCCAGGTCTTCTCGAAGTCAATTCTACCGCTGGATGAAGGAGTTCCCAACGATCGATCGGAGAATATGTGGACGACATCAAGTGATTCGTGCTCGTGAGCCATTTGCGCTAGCTCATCATAAAACATACAAAATGAACGCCCGGTGTTTCCGTAGAATAGAGTGACCTTGTGCCCAAGTCGATGACGAACGGCCCATTTAATTATCGAGAGAATAGGTGTTATTCCGCTTCCTGCCGCAAAAAGGACGAAATGTTTTTGCTCTTCCTCAGCTGACTGGTTGGGATGAAAATGTCCCATCGGAAGCATGCTTTGAATTTCATCACCCACCCGCAAAGATTGGTTTAGAAACACCGAAACAGTGCCCTTTTCCACCGCTTTTACACCCACTCGAAGAATTTCGTCATGGGGTGCCGAACAGATCGAATAAGATCGGCGATGCTCTTCACCGTTGATCAGCATTTTGAAGGTTAAGTATTGTCCCGGAATAAAGTTGAAATCCGTCTTGTTGTTCTGGGGATCGAGTGCAATGGAAACAGATTGATCCGTTTCTTGGCGTATTTCTTGGACGCGGAGGGGGTAAAAGTGAGCCATGTTTTATTTGACAGAATTCAATACTTTATTAACTTCTTCAGGGTTTTTCCAATCCATGTACTCAACATGTTCGAATACAACCTCACCATTTGTGTTCATCACAAACAATGTAGGCAGTGTATAGATGTCGATGTCATGCAAAGATCCTTGGAGCTTGTACATAGGAAAAGGAACTTGATAGGATGTCCTGAACTTTTCTACTATTTGTGGAGTGTCGTCGGTCAGACCGATAACCTCAATGTTGTTTTCCTTGAGAAGACCATACTGCGCGACGATTTCTGGAATTTCCTTGTGACACGTGCCACACCAGCCTGCATAGAAAACCACGAGTACATTGGTTTCTAAGAAGGAGTCCAATGAGTCCAATCCATTTGCAGTTTGAAATACGACCCGCTTCTCGGCGATATCGGGTGCTATTCGGTATCGCTTGTACATGAAAAGTCCTACGACAATAGCTACTACTAGGAATAATATGTTTACGACGCGTTTGGACATTAGCCGCCGTACATGTTTTGCAGCTCTTGCTGAGTAACGACCTTGTATTCTGCCGGAGCTACAAAGACTGAGTCGTCGATCTTTTTCTTTTCAACCCGGGTCGCCACAAATTTCATTTCCACTCCTTCAGCAACAACAGAATATTCCAGAGCAAAACCTTTGAGCGTACCGAACTGCTCGGTGCCACCGCTAAATTCACTCGTATAGTATACTGTCATGGGTTCTTTTAACCCTTCAGTCCGAATAAGCGCTTTTTTGCATTTGTACCCGGCAATAGTCTTCGTCTCATCGACATACTCGATCTCGATTTTGGCCGATTCAGCTTTCATCTCTTCCATGTCATCCAGGGGCGACGTCATGGCAATTTTATTTCCCAAGACATCCATCAAGGTCACCATGTAATTTGTTTCCATATTGGCAATCACGATTTGTGATCCTGTTATGGGGGACTTTTGCTCGGTGCGAGATTTAGCGCCTTTGAGCTGCATTTTCATTTCAACTGGGAGCATGGACTCCATGCCTGCCATCTCAGCCGGCAGGTTGGCGTATTTAATGGAGAAATCGATTTCTCCTTCAAAGCTGTCCTGTCCGGTGCTTATCAGCGCCAAGATTAAAAAGGGAATGAGTACTAGTTTCTTAAACATAAGGATGGTTTTTCATTAGTAAGTCAACAAGCTACGCAAAGCTGATGCCACTTTGTCGGCATTGTTTAACATCGCACTTTCCAAAGTCGAATTTAAAGGAATAGCAGGTACATTCACCGAACCTGCAACTTTAACAGGAGCATCTAAAGATTCGAAACAATTCTCAGCTACGAAACCCGCCAATGCCTGGGCAAAGCTGTTTTGAACGGCCTCTTCTGTGACGATTAGGCATCGATTGCATTTATTTACAGCTTCCATTACAGCACTTTCATCATACGGAGAAAGAGACCTTAAATCAACAATCTCTACCTGACCTTTGAACTGCTCCGCAGCTTCGAGCGACCAATAAACTCCTCGGCCGTAAGTAATGACGGCTACTGATTCACTATCACTTGCTTCCAACACTACACGCGCTTTGCCAATTGGAATAACATAGTCCTTGTCCGGTTCGACAGTCCGCGCTCCTTCCGTACCCTTGATTTTAGACCAGTACAAGCCTTTGTGTTCAAGGACAACTACAGGGTTGGGGTCGTAGAATGCCGACTTAAGTAGTCCTTTGAGATCGGCGCCGGTTGATGGGTAAACAACTTTGATTCCGCGGATATTGGCAAGGACAGACTCAACACTCGATGAGTGGTAAGGCCCGCCACTTCCGTAGGCTCCAATAGGAACTCGTATTACGGCACTTGCTGGCCATTTGCCATTGGATAGATAGTAGCTTCGGCTGAGCTCAGTAAAGAGTTGGTTTAGGCCTGGCCAGATATAATCGGCAAATTGAACTTCAACGATTGGCTTCAGCCCCGTGGCAGCCATGCCGACCGTGCTACCGATAATGAATGCTTCCTGTATGGGGGTGTTGAAGACACGCGTGTCGCCAAATTTTTGCGCTAGTGTAGCCGCTTCACGGAATACTCCACCTAGTCTGCCTCCCACATCTTGGCCGTAAAGCAATGCTTCTGGATGTGCCTCGAGAATCTCTTGCATGGCAAACAAAGCACTGTCTACCATTACGGTAGATTCTTTCCCTGCTGGCTCGCGCTCTCCTCGTTCCTCGGTGATCGGGGTAGGAGCAAAGCTAAAATTGGTCAAATCGGTAGGATCGGGATCCTCAGCGTTTAAAGCTCGGTCGTAGTCAGACTGTACCAGGTCCTTGGCCTCTTGAGCCAATATGTCCAAGTCCTTTTGAGAAAAACCGAGTTCAATTAACTGTTTGGTAAACAAGGGATATGGATCTCTCTTGGCGTGTTCTTCTAAATCATCTCGGTACCACTCCATGCGCACACCAGAAGTATGGTGATTGAGCAGAGGAACTTTTGCGTGAATCATGAACGGTCGGCGCTCTTCCCGCACTGTGTCAATCACCTCGTTCAGCAGATTGTAACAGGCAATAAAATCATTTCCTTCGACTTGTCGGGCCTCAATATTGGGGAAGGCTTTGGCGAAATCCATGGCATTTCCAAAGTGAATTTCCTTTGCCTTGGCCGAGATGTCCCATTCATTGTCCTGAACCAAATAAATGATCGGGAATTTTTTCAGGGAAGCCATATGAAAGGCTTCTGCTACTTCTCCTTCGGTCATGGCCGCATCGCCAATAGAGCAAACCACTACGGGATGGTCGGCGCTACTTTCAAATTGATCCAATTCATGCAATTCGCGGTATTGAACTCCCATGGCCACACCAGTCGTAGGAATGGCTTGCATTCCAGTCGCCGAGCTCTGGTGCGGAATCTTTGGCATCCCCTCCCTGTTCAAACTTGGATGACCATAATACGTGCGACCTCCAGAAAAGGGGTCGTCTTTCTTGGCCATCAGTTGAAGCATGAGTTCATAGGGCTCCAATCCCATTCCCAGCAAGATAGAATCATCACGGTAATAGGCGCTCAAATAATCCTGCGATCGTAATTGGAGACCCAAAGCAAGTTGAATTGCTTCGTGCCCGCGAGAAGTCGCATGCACATATTTTGAGGTGAACTTGGCGTTTTTCTCAAACAATTCGGTCATGCTCTTTGCCGTAGACATAAGCTTGTATGCCTTGAGCAGTAAGTCTCCTGAGATATGGCCTTCTTTCTTATTCAATTTTTTTTCTAGGGTTTCCATCTAGCTGAAATGCACGGTTGACAAGCGCCGCAAGTTACGAAGTTTGACTTCAATGCGCATGTGTTTTGCGAAGAATCTGGATGAAAATTTAGTCTGCTCAAACTCTCCAAATCAAGGCGCCGACAACAATCAGTATGGAAGTTTTCACGAATTTCTGTTTATAAGTCGCAATGGCGCTGAATCGCGTGAAGACACTGGTTTTCAGCGTGTTGTAGGAAAGCTCCTACACCTATGTAGGGTGTTTATCTTACACTTGTTGCCCAACTCAATTCTAGATTTGACCCAGTGTTCAAACAAAGATGAGCACATAATAAATAGTTAGTTATATAGTAGTTA